>NZ_JBFHDY010000134.1:0-8951 GCF_041584495.1 Zhongshania sp. | reverse complement strand
CGTTTTGATCAACTGGGGCTGATCTCGTTAGTGGATCAGTATCGTCGTCTCATGAGTACAATATGAACCGCCGTATACGGAACCGTATGTACGGTGGTGTGGGAGGACGGCGGAAGTGATTCCGCCTCCTACCCGATCTTAAGAAACGCGGGACGGGAGATGGGCGACGCTTATATTCGCTGGCGCTCACTGCCGTAAGACGGAAGTCGGGGGCCGGATGACTGACGCTTAAGGACATTCCTTGTCGCTCTGAGGTCGTCGCGTCGAACATCCAACCCAGCTTTTGCGTCTTCCGTCTCCCGGCAAGCATTCAGCGCTTTACACCTGTCCATTTGCTTGGCATTGTCAGACTCATAAAAGTAATCATGTAAAACATGGAGACAATAATGAGTAATGCCCCGGTTATTCCCGCACTGAAATCAGTCGCTCTTTTGTGTTTCTCGTCACTATTCTTGGCGTGCGCTAAAGCCCCGCCACCGGAGGACGCGCCCGCTGAGGCAAGGGCGGTCGAGTGGACGAAACACGGCGGCGGTGATGCCGAGCAGCGATTTTCGCCCTTGGCGCAAATCAGTCCAGATAATATTTCACAACTGGGTTTAGCTTGGGCGTTCGACTTGGGCGTGAGTCGCGGCATTGAGGCCACGCCGCTGGTGGTTGACGGTGTTATTTACGTCACCGCCACCTGGAATACAGTATCGGCGCTAGACGCCAAAACGGGCGCACTGCGCTGGCAGTACGACCCCAAGGTTGATCGCAGCAAGGCCGCCGATTTGTGTTGTGACGCGGTTAATCGCGGGGTGGCCTACGCCGATGGCAAAATTATTACTGGCACCATCGACGGCCGTTTGCTGGCCCTCGACGCTAAAACCGGCGTCAAACTCTGGGATACCATTACCGTTGATCAGAGCCAGCCTTACACCATTACTGGCGCGCCCCGCATTGTTAGGGACAAAGTCTTTATAGGTAATGGCGGCGCGGAGTACGGTGTTCGTGGTTATGTCTCGGCTTACGACATAAACACCGGCGCGCTGTTGTGGCGCTTCTACACCGTGCCGGGTAATCCCGCGGATGGTGTTGAAAGCCCAGCCATGGCCAAGGCCGCAGAAACCTGGAGAGGTGAATGGTGGAAATTTGGCGGTGGTGGCACGGTTTGGGATTCCATGGCCTACGACCCCGAATTAGATCTGCTCTATATTGGCGTGGGCAATGGCTCGCCATGGAACCAGAGCATTCGCAGCCCGGGTGGTGGCGATAATCTCTACCTCTCCTCCATTGTGGCGCTGCGACCCGACACGGGCGAATATGTTTGGCACTACCAAACTACGCCAGGTGAGACTTGGGATTACACGGCCACCCAGCACATGATCCTGGCCGACGTAAATATTGACGGCAAACCCCGCAAGGTCATTATGCAGGCGCCTAAAAATGGTTTTTTCTATGTGATTGATCGCGCCAGCGGCGAGCTGTTGTCAGCGAAAAACTATGTGCCGATCAATTGGGCAACACACGTCGACCTCGAAACTGGGCGCCCTGTTGAGATTCCTGAGGCGCGCTGGGGTGGCAAAGCACCCTATATGCAATTACCTGGGCCGTTTGGCGGCCATAACTGGCACCCCATGTCGTTTAGCCCCGATTCTGGCTTGGTCTATATTCCCGCCATGGAAACGCCCTATGTTTATGCCCAAGATGAAAACTTCAGCTTTAACAGCAAGGGCTGGAATACTGGCGCAGACAGTGCCATGGGTTCACTGCCGACCGATATCGCCCAATTTAAGGCGGTAAAAGCAGCCGTAAAAGGCCGCTTGTTGGCGTGGGACCCGGTGAAACAGCAGCCCGCTTGGCAGGTGGAACACAATAGCCCATGGAATGGTGGCGTATTGTCGACTGCGGGCGGCTTGGTGTTTCAGGGCAACGCCGACGCCAAGCTGGTGGCGTATCGGGCCGACAACGGGGAGCGACTATGGGATTTCTTTGCGCAAACCGGCATTGTTGCGCCACCCATTAGCTATGAATTGGATGGTGAACAGTACATTGCGGTTGCCTCGGGCTGGGGTGGTACGTTTGCCTTGGTATACGGCGGCTTGTTTCCGGCTGAAAGTGCTGCTGGTGTGGGGCGCTTAATGGTATTTAAGTTGGGCGGTAAAGCGAGCCTTCCCGCGATTTCGGATAAGGTGACTGCGCGGCCAGCGCCGCCAGCGTCAACGGCAGATGCGCAAACCATTGCCAGAGGAAAGGCACTCTACGACAGCAGTTGCGTGGTGTGTCACGGTGATCATGTCGTCTCTAGCGGCCTAATCCCAGATCTGCGCTGGTCGCCGCTACTCGCGACTGACGCCGCCATTCAAGCCGTTGTTATCGATGGCTTATTGAGTTCGCGTGGTATGCCATCGTTTAACGGCGTGTTGACGAAGTCAGATGCGCAGGCATTGCGCAGTTATATTATTCATGCCGCCCATGAAGGCTTAGAGGCGAAATTAGATATCGGTAAATAAGACACACCCTCATGCGTCTCGGGTAGCGAGCTTGAAATATTCAGTGAGCTGCCCGAGCGCGCATTGTCAGGCGCTGCCTATTTGCCAATACTGAACTAAGCTCATGGTGCACAATCAAAGCCTGTGTTCGTTTCTTCAATAGACAATAGAGAAATTATGAAACAGCTTCTGATAGGAACTACAATCGCAGCATTCGCTACTTTACTCATGGCTTGTTCCGACGACAAAGCCACTACCGCACCTGCTGCCGAGAAAGGCTCTACTGCGATAAGTATTGACACCGGCGAAGGCTCCTTTGGTTATAAGAGCGATAGCGATGGCGAAAATACCTCGCTGACCGTTGATGCAGATGGCGGCGAAGGCAAAAAATAGTTTTTTTGCTAATTAGTCGAAAAAGGGCAGATCATGTGAAGATGATCTGCCCTTTATTGTTTCCGATATTCAGGCTTTAGATCGTCGCCACATTTGCTATGTCGACACACTTTTTGCGACGTAGAGGCTCTGTAGGTCTTCAATAAAATGGCCGAGGGCGCGATGCTCTATGGTGCGTATTTTTTCCTGCTGCGCCTTACTTAGCATGTGATACATCGATGCGGCGCCGAAATCGCCAAACAGGATATTGGCGGCTTCGTCGAACAAGGTGTTGTGAGCGTATAGATCGCCATGACAAACTTGTCGGGCATGCAAATGCTCAAATACTGCGGTTATCTGTGCAGTTATTTTATCGACTTGCGTTGTTGATAAAGAAAAATTCGCAGGGAAGGTGTCACGGGTGCAGCTGCTTAAGCTTGGCGGCAGCCCGAGGTTTTTATAGTTAGGCGGTATTAAGCTCATGATCAATGCGAGGCAGTCGGCTTCGTTTACCTGCGCTAGCGATTCCACTAAATTAGGGTGGTAGCCTACTTTTAAGCAGGCGCGCAACTCATCGCGAGGGTAGCCATCACTGGTAACCTGGCCTTTAAATACTTTTACGGCGAACTCGTGAGGAAAGTCTTGTTGCGGAGCATTCCACGTCGCCTTTGAGATTACTCCCGAGGCACCTTGTCCCAGCACGCGGTGTAGGGTGTAACTCGACGATGCAACGAATGGCACTGATGGGCCGTCACTGTCTGCCGTGCTAAAGGGATTGCCAGCAAAGGCCAGCCACGCGAGTTTTGGTAGGTCGAGTATGTGCTCGGGGCATTGCTTGAGCTGATTTGCAGAAATGCGCAGCAACTCAAGATGAGTGCAGTGGGCCAAACTCAACGGTAGCTGTTGCAGACGATTACCCGCCACTAGCAGTTTTTGCAGTTGTGAGCGCTGGCCTATTGCATCGGGCAAAGCGTCTAGGCGATTGTCGGTAAGTGTTAACCAGCGTAATTTTGGTGGTAGTGCACTGCCGCAAATCTGCGTTATTTGATTTGATTTAAAGCCGATCATTTCTAAGTTCTCACACTGACCTAGCACCTCGGGCAGTGAGCGGAAACGATTGTTTGAAGCAAAAATAATTTTCAGTTTTTTAAGCTGACTGAGCTCGTCGGGCAAACTGCATAATTGATTATTAGACACATCCAGTATTTCGAGACTGTCGGCGAGACTGAGTATTTCAGCGGGCAAAGATGTCAAATTTGCCGAGATCTGTAGACGTTTTACACCGGCCAGTTCACCCGATTTAAGCTGCGCGAGGGTATGCAAAATATAATTCCATGGTGTGTGCTAAATTTAGCGTTTGAAGCCTACTGAATACAGCCGTAAAAGGAAAGAAACCGGTGCGCCGCTGTCAAACATCGATACCACAATATAAGGGAATATTATGACTGGGAATTCAGACACCCGAGATACACTGGCGCTTGAGCGGACGCGTATGGCTAATGAACGTACCTTTCTTGCCTATATTCGCACTGGCTTGTCACTTTTAGCTGCGGCGGCGGTTTTGTTTCAGTTCTTCTCAAAGATTAATTCTTATGTCGCCACGGTGTGGGTCTTGGTCGTTTTAGGTGTGTTGGTGTTGGTGTTGGTGATTGGCTTACTGCGTTTTTACACAGTAAAAGCAGAACTTAATCGCTATGCCGTGAGTCTGGAAGACTTACAGGCTAGCAATAAGTGATATTAGTACCGCCTTAGCAATTCATCGTTATTTATCTGTGCTATCTTGAAAAGCACAGCGTCGCATTAGCGAAATAAAGAGGATATAGAACTATGGATATTGTTCGTATTATTTTTGCCATTTTCTTACCGCCAGTTGGCGTGTTTTTACAAGTTGGTTTAGGTAAACATTTTTGGATCAATATTATTCTCACGCTATGCGGTTATCTGCCGGGTATTATTCATGCGGTTTATATTATCGCCAAGAAATAGATAAATGACCGACACTGAAACCGAACGGCGACTGCGACGCAGTCGCCAGCTCGCAATCTTGCTTGATGGCGCTTGGGGCATTCCCTATACCCCTTGGCGCTTTGGTTTAGATGCGTTGCTTGGGCTGTTGCCGGTGGCCGGGGATTTGCTTAGCGCCCTCCTCGGTCTGGGGGTTATTGTGCAAGCCAGAAAGCTCAAAGCACCGCAGTCATTGCAGTTAAAAATGTTGGGGAATATTGCCTTGGATTTTTTATTGGGTAGCGTGCCGATCATTGGTGACATAGCCGATGTCGCGTTTCGTAAAAACATGCGTAATGTGGCTTTACTTGAAGCGTGGGTGGCGGCAGTTGATGCTGAAAAATAATACTGATTTTTAACTCTTCCAATACGTCGGTGTTAGCACCAGTATTACGGTCATAAACTCCAGCCGTCCAAGTAACATTCCCACACTCAAAATCCATTTACTACTATCTGGCAAACTAGAAAAATTTCCTGCGGGGCCGATAACATCGCCTAGCCCAGGACCAACGTTCATGAGTGCGGTTGCGGCGCCAGTGAGGCTGGTAGTTAGGTCTAAACCACTGAGCGCAAGTAGCAGCGTAATCGCAACCAGTGAGATCAGCATAATAAACACAAAGGTCACAGCCGAGAGCACGATACTGTCGTCGACGGGGCGCTTATTGTAGTGACGGTGGATCATGGCGCGGGGGTGCACCGCGCGAACAATGCTTTCTTGCATCATCATAAATAGCAATTGAAAGCGGAATATTTTAATGCCACCGCTAGTGGAGCCCGAGCAACCGCCAATAAACATGGCAAAGAAAAATGCCGCTACGGCTAACTCACCCCACTGCGAATAGTCACCGCTGGCAAAGCCGGTGGTGGTAATGACCGACACTAAATTAAAGGTGGCATAGGTGAGGGCGTGGGCCAGATCGATGTCGGTTTCGGAGAGTAGATGCAGAGTAATAATGACACTGAGAACCAGCAGGGTGAGTAAAAAGCCACGAATCTGTTGGTCGTTAAATACGTGCCAGTGGCGCTTAATAATGAAGTGCACGTAAATCGTAAAAGGCATGGCGCCAAGTATCATAAAGAAGATTGCTATCCAGTGACTGGGCAGGTCGGCGAACTGGGCAAAGGAGCTGTCTGAGGTCGAATAGCCGCCAGTGGATATGGTGGTCATGGCGTGGTTGACGGCGTGAAAACTGTCCATGCCGTCGAGCATATAGGCGCCGGCGCACAGCAAGGTAAGGACGATATAAACGTAGATGATCATAGTGACCATGGTGCCGGAGCGTGTGGTTTTGTCTGACCAGTCAGAGGACTCAGTTTGAAATAAGCGCATACCGCCGACTTTTAAAAAGGGCAAAATCGCGACGGCCATGCCGATGACGCCGAGCCCGCCTACCCACTGTAGCATGGAGCGCCACACTAGAATGTCGTGGGCCATGCCGTCTAGGCCAACCAAGACCGTCGAGCCGGTGGTTGTCAAACCAGAGACCGATTCAAATACCGCGTCGGTAAAGCCGCAAAAGCCGGGTATTAATAGAAAAGGTAATGCCCCAGTCAGGGAAATCAGCAACCACGAGCTGGTGGTAATTAAGAACATTTGTCGTGGTGTTAGCATGTTCATGCGGTAGGATCGCGAGAGTAACCAACCACAGGCCGCGAGCGTCACGGTTAAGCCAAGCGCACCGGCAAAGGCGCGGCTATTGCCGGTGTTGTAAATGATGGCCATTAGTAGCGGTACAGCCATTAGCAGGCCAAATACCAGTAAGATTAAGCTGCAAACCTTGAGTACGGGTTTAATCAGTGAGGCTTGGCTCATTATCGTGCTACCGCCACTTGGCGATCAGTGGGTGCTGGGTTATTGCGATGTTATTGGCTGGTTAACGTTGATGATACCGAGCTCTGCGGAACCGGCGCCACAGGAGATAATCGATTTAAAGGCGGCATCTAATTTAATGTCGGGGCGCGGTTCTACACAATCTGGTGGCAGGTGGTAGACAAATCCCGATGTGGGGTTGGGGCCGGTGGGGACGAACACGGTAAACCAGCCATTGCTGTGACGACTGGTGATAATAGCGGTTGCTCGTGACGGAATGTGGCTGCCATAGAGCTGCACCACCGCCGCTTCGCCACGGGTAAACGGTGAGTTGCTATTGGTGCCAAACATTTGCTGAATAATGTCGCGAATCAGTTTGTAGCCTGGGGCAAAGCGCGCTAAATGGGCGTCGACAAAATTTTGTATCCAGAGCCCAGCGCGGGTGGCGACGAGGGTGCCAACCATAAAACAGGCGATGAGAATGAGCGCAATAACGGCGACGTCGATGACTAAGCTTGGCGCACCGGTAATACGTTCTAGTGGGTCAGTCAGTGGTGCAATTAGCGCTTGGACACTGTGCATTGCCCAGCGCAGCGCCAGTAGTAGGATGACAATGGGCGCAATAACCAATACGCCACCGATAAATGATTGGCTAATAAAATGTTTGAGCTTATCCATAGCGATCCAGCCTGGTCTCTGTCAATGTTCATAGTAGCGAGTTTAGCGACGGACTACATCGCCAATATGGGTGTATTTGTGCCAGGGCATTTTCACGGAAGCTTAACGTAATAGACTTAATAGGCCGTCTAGTAAGCGTTCTAATTTACGCAGGGAGCCGCATTCCGCCACATAGTGTGCGGCACTTTGGTAGCGGCGTATCTCTGAGTCGCCACTATTCCAACTAAATTGGGATTCGGGGTTAAACCACAGCACTAAGCGAGCGCGGTGGTAAATATCACGCAACGCGGCAATGCCGGTATTGCCGCCATTACCTCGGCCGTCGCCTAAGATAATGACGCAGCTGCGGCGGTTGAGTTTGTCGGCAATTTGATCGCGAAAGGTATTGAGGGCCAAACCGTAGTCGCTGCTACCGAGACCGTGACGCTGCTGGACAATGGCGAGAGCCTCGTCGGCGGGGTATTGGCGAAATAAATCAGTGACTTCAATACTGCGCCCGCAAAACACAAAGCAGCGGGTGCTGGGCAATACGTCGCTGAGGGCCTGCATAAAGAGCAGTAGCACACGTGACCACGCGCTAACCGAACCACTGATGTCGCAGAGTACAAAAATCTCACTTTTATCTTTGCGCGTGGTTTTCCAAAAACGATGGAAGGGAATGCCGCCGTAGGCGATATTGCGGCGCAGGGTTTTACCCAAGTCGAGCTTGCCCTTGCGGGCGTGACGATGGCGTTGGCGATGTCGTGAGGCGAGCTTTTTAGCGAGCTTGCGAATTAGCGGTGGCAGGCGCTCGCGATGGTAAGACTCCATGGCCGACAGCGAACTGTTCTGGAGTATATCGTCGCGAATGGTGCGGCTTGAGGCGTCGTTATTGAGCAGCAGTTGTCGGTTGATAACATCGATTACCGCCGCAATTTGGGCGTCGCGAATTTGTTCGAGCCAGTTGGCGCGCTCGTCGTTGCCCGCTTCGCGCAATGCTTGTATTTCGATCTGGCGCTGTTTGTCGCCGAGGACATCGAGAATACGGCGCCGAAATACGCCGCGCTGGGTGCGAAACTGAATATTTTCGATACCTGCTTCAGCGGCGGCGCGCATTACGTCGGCGCGGGTTTGACTACCTTGCCCGCCCCCGCCGCCACCTTTGCCGGGCATTGCTGAATCGCCCTGGCCTTCGCCGCTGGCTTGGCCGTCACCGTCACCGACTTCGCCTTCACCTTCATTAGCTTGCTCGCTGCTCGGCAGGTTTTGCTCGGTATTTGCTGCTTGGCTGTCGCTGCTGCTTGCCTCTTGGCTATGGTCGAGGTGAAAGAATTGATCAAAACACAGGGCAAACGTGTCGTTGTCGTCGACGGTTTTGGCGAGGCAGCTCGCCAGGCCATCGCGCAATAGTATCGGGTCGCTATAACCTAGTGCCGCTGTAACTTGCATGGCATCTAAGGTTTCAGCGGTCGACACCGGCAGGCCGTGGTGGCGCAGGTGACGAATGAATTGGAGCAGCGTGTTATCCATAGTGGCTTAGGTTTACAGCAAGCCGCTTTCGGATTTTTTAATCAAGCTGTGTAACTCCGGGGTGACCATGGCGATGTCTTCCTCGTATTTGAGCAGTACGTTGAGGG
>NZ_JBFHDY010000133.1:0-9059 GCF_041584495.1 Zhongshania sp. | reverse complement strand
TTTTCGTCACGGTGTAATACCGCTTCGTTTTCTTCATAGCTAAAGGCGCCGAGTAGGCTCCGTTCTGCGCTGCTGGGCTTATCAAGCATGGCCAGTGATTGGTTGGCGTGTCCAGCCATAACCACATGATCGAAGCGATGGTTTTCGCCGCTCTGATCGACAAGTATCACATGATCGTTGAAGCGATGTACTTTCCTAATACCACAGTTTAATCGAATGTCCTCGGGGAAGTCGGCGCTCAGCCGTTTTACGTACTCGCGGGAGCCGCCGGTGACTGTCTGCCATTGGGGGCGCTCATTGACTTGCAGTAAGCCGTGATTGTCGCAAAAGCGTAAAAAGGCTTTGGCGGGGTAGGCGAGCATTTTTTCGGTTGGCGTTGACCAAATGGCGGCGCTCATTGGCAGCAAGTGATCGTCGCAAAAGCCAGGGCCAAATTTTTCTTGGCGCAGCAGCTCGCCGAGTGACAAATCTTCAGGCAGGGTTTGCAGCCAGCCAGCGCTTTGCTTATAAAAGCGCAGTAAATCTCGGATCATGCCCCAGAAGCGGGGACGAAACGCATTACGCTTTTGGGCGAACATAGTGGCGATGGAGTTCGAACCACTGTATTCAAGGCGGCCTTGGTCTAAGGACACCCCAAAGGACATGTCGGTGCCTTGATATGGAATGTCCAAGTACTTAAACAGCGCCACTAAATTGGGGTAGCAGTGCTCGTTAAAAACAATAAAGCCAGTATCAACGGCAATGGTACCGGCACTGGTTTGGATATCGACAGTGTTGGTATGGCCACCGAGTCGGGAATCTTGTTCAAACACCGTTATTTGATGGTGTTTACTCAACAGCCAAGCGCTACTCAAGCCCGAAATGCCTGAGCCAATGACGGCAATTTTTAAGGGTGCTAACTTTAATGGTGTTTGCATAAATATATCGCTGATCCCGCTTTGTCTTATTTACGTATATTTAGCCTAAACAGATTTGGCACAGCCAATACTAGCGGCGCGACTAAGGTCGTCGCCTCTGTTAAGGAAAATGAAAGTCGAATCCCTTCTGAAGCTGGCAATTTATTCGTTATGCTTTACCAGACTTACTACTAGCGGCCATAGGCCTGCCTTTTTATCTTTATGCACTACTCTGGCTGGCTGAACCGGGCTGCTATGGTTACAGCATAGTCGGTTTGGTGTTCTTTGCCGCGAGAGCGATTGACGTGCTGAGCGATTTGCCCGCGGAGGCCTAGGTCGATCAGCATGGCAGCCATCGCGTCTTATGGTTAGGCGCTTGGCTGTTCATCGCCAGCAGTGCATTGGCATTGGTTTATCTGCCCCACCCTTGGCCCTTGCCATTATTGGCTAGCGGGCTAATACTGCCCATGTTGGGCCGGACAGGTATTACTGTACCGTGGTTGGCGCTCCCTGTGAATATCTCATTTTCCCGCGCTAGATCGGCTGCGTTATAACAGCAGCCGCGAAGCCATGCTATTCTCGGAACGCTATTGGCAATGATATTACCTGCCATATCGGCCCCCTCAGTTCTTGTGTTGTTGCTTGCAGTCTTGCTGTTGACGGTTTGTCTGCCGGGGAGTTAGGCGGCACCGCTCAGTACCGCTAGCGTGGGCGATCAGCGCCGTATATGGGGTGGCGCTAGTGGCGCTAAAACTGCGGTTTTTTTTGATGGAGGGTCGCAGGTCAATAGTGACAATTAAGGGTAGTGGACAATGAATAAAAATCGCAAGGCGTATCTGCTCAGTATTCCATTGCTGATGTTTGCAGGCTTGATATCGGCACCCTTAATGGCGGCTGAAAATTGGCGGACCGTGAGCGCGGAAACCTTCAGCTTGCTCTGGAAGGATTTGACCTACACCCGTCTGCAAGTTGACCCCCAGCAAGCTCTGCCCGCGTCTGGTGATATTCTGGCGCCAGATTACGCCAAGCAAATCATTATTGAATATAAAATCGGAGTGTCGGCGGAGCGCTTTCGCAGCATGACCGACAAGGCGTTGACTGGGGCCTATTCGCCTGCGGAATTGGCGCCCGCTAAAGCGGACATCACCTTATTTAGCAGCTGGTATAAAAGTGTTGAAAGGGGGCAGCAATACCGTCTTGTTTGGCTGCCAGAGCGGGGTTTGCAGTTGTATTTGAATGAGGAACATTTGGGTGTAATTCACGACCCTAATGCCGCGGCGCTAATTTTGAGTGTGTGGCTGGGAAGGGCTGCGGTAAGTGAATCGCAGCGCGATACCATGCTCGCTGCGTGGCGGAGGGCCGCCGGGGATCAGTAGGTCTCGGTGCCACTGTCTAAGGTATTGACTTTATTGGTAATAATTAAATGATCTAAGTTTAGAATATTTTTCCCAAAACCTGCCCTTCGCTTGAAAAGCCTAGGCTGAGCCCCTAGCATGCGCTGCTGATAGCCTGCCGAGAGTGAGACCTAGGTGAACACGTTTACAAAATTGACTTTAATATTATTGGGTTTGTCCCAAGCCGCGGCCCTGAATGCCCAAGAAAATCCCCAGAGTCGGCGGGGTTTAAGCATAGAAGAAGTGCTGGTTACGGCGCAAAAGCGTGAGGAGGGTGTCAATGACATCCCCTTGGCCATTACCACCTATACCGGCGAAGACCTCGTTGCGCTCGGGGTCAGCGATACCACGGATCTTGGTAAATTGCTGCCGGGCTTCTCTTACGCCGATGGCGGCTTTAACACCCCAATTTATACCCTGCGAGGGGTCGGCTTTAATGAAAATAGCCAAACCGCTAGCGCGACGGTGGGGGTTTATATTGATGAATTCAATTTGCCTTTCCCGATTATGACCAAGGGCAGTAATTTGGACCTGGCGCGGGTAGAGGTGCTAAAAGGCCCTCAAGGCACGCTTTACGGCCGCAATACCACCGGTGGCGCGATAAATTATATTGCCAATAAGCCCAGTGATAGTTTGATTTATGGCGGCAGTGTGGGCTATAGCAGCTATGAAACCAGTGAAGCCAATGGCTTTATTAATGGGCCGCTGTCTGAGATCGTTAGTGCGCGCCTGGCGCTACGCGCTATTAATAGCAGTGAAGGTTGGCAGCGTAGCCGTACCCGTCACCCTAGCAGCGATGTCTACAACGGCAAAACTGGGCGGAATTTAGGCGGTGAGTATCAGCAGTTTGGCTACGATACCTTGGGTAAAGTCAATAAGCAGAGCGGGCGTTTTTCGCTGAGCTGGTTAGCCGCCGACAATCTTGATATTAGCTATCACCTCGACGGTTGGCGCGATCGCTCCGAGCCTCAGGCTCTGCAAGTGATTGCCATTGAATCTCAGAACGCGACCTTGGGCGAGGCTGGCCTGCACCCTGAGGTGGCAGATTATCCAGTTAATGATAAAGACACCCAAGACAATCGCGCCGCTGATTGGCCAAATGTCGGTATGGAGTTTCGCTTAAATGACAGCTTTTACTCCACAGGTGTGCGCGTGGCCTGGACCTTGTCAGAGGATCTCGAGGCGGTGTTTTTGGGCTCACTCGGCCGTTTTGAGTCTGATGGCAGCTTTATTCCCCAGTCTGGTGTCGACACGGTGAATACCGAACGCAATGTGTTTGCGACCACTGATTATTACAATTTGGAGTGGCGCTTAGCGGGCAACGCGCACCCCGACGTCTTCTGGCAACTTGGTGTGAATTACAGTGAAGATGATGTCGCTGAGTTTCAGCGCCTGCATCACGAGACGGTGAGTATTATTTTCCCCGTTGACGCGCCGAACGGTGACGGTGTGGCGGGGCTGGATAATCGATCGGGCTTTGGCGGCAATCAGCTTGCCGAGGTGGCGGCGGTTTTTTTTCACACCGAGTGGGTCCTGGCCGATGATTGGACCTTAAGCGGCGGCGCGCGCTACACCGACGAGTCCCGTAAGTTTAATGGCTGCGGGCAGGATGTTAACGTTGGCGATGAGCCCGGCGCTGACCAAGATTCGCCCGGCGCGCAAGACGAAGGTGTCGGCCTGGGCGAGGCCTTTAGCGGGATTAGTTTACTGCAATCGCCGCTGGCCGGTTATCTGCCTGGCACGGCGGAACAAGGCGGCTGCTTTACTTTGGACAATGAAACACGCCGGCCTGGCCGCTACTTTGGTGAGTTGAGTGAAGACAATGTGTCTGGGCGTCTTGCGCTCGATTGGCGCTTTGTCGAAGACATGTTGGCTTTTGTCGCGCTGAGTCGCGGCTTTAAATCGGGTAGCTTTCCGGTGATTAATATCTCGGATTCAGTGCAGTTTGAACCCGTTACCCAAGAGCAGCTCGACGCCTTGGAGATCGGTGGAAAATTGACCGTGCTCGACAAAACCATGCAGCTCAATGCCTCAGTATTTGATTACCGCTATCAAGATAAACAGTTGGTGACCAACTTCCGCGACCCTGTCTTTGGTGCGCTGCCAATTTTGCGCAATGCCCCCAAGTCTACGGTGCGCGGTGCTGAGTTGGACGTGAAATACACGCCGATAGAAGGCTTGTATTTGTCCCTTGCGGCGGCGTATTTAGACACTGAAGTTGAAGAGTTTGTCAGCGGTGACAGCAACGGCGATGAGTTCGACTTTGCTGGCAAGCCCTTTAATTACAGTCCGCGCTGGGAATACACTCTGCTATTAGATTATGTGCTACCCGTCTTTGAGCGCTATGAGCTGTCGCTGGGTATTGATTACAGCTATAGCGGTGAAACCAACGCTTCGCTGGAACAGGACCAACGCTTTTTCATTGATGATTACGGCCTGATTAATGCGCGGCTTGGCTTTGGGCCAGCGGCGGGCCCTTGGCAGCTCATGCTGTGGGGTCGCAACCTCGGCGACGAGTACTATTATAATAATGTCACCAATCAGCTCGATACCATCGGTCGCTACACCGGTATGCCGGTGACCTACGGTATTACACTGTCTTGGCAGCCTTAAAAGTTCGCTGTTTTACACGTAAAGGCCTATATTAAAAAGATAATATAGGCCGCCGCGCGGCCGTTCACTGAGGACCGCTATCATTACCGTTGAAAGTTTTTTCATTTCTCTAAGCAGTTATCTGTCCTACCCTTTGGTCAGCCTTGGTAAAACCCCGGTGACGTTGGGGACCTTGCTCGCGGGTTGTGTGGTGGTCGGTATTGCATGGGCAGCTTCGCGAGTGTTGCGGGGTAGTTTGCGCTCAGTTGCCCAACGCCGCGCGGCGTTTTCCAGCAGCACCCTCTATACCATTGAACGTCTAATCCATTACGTGGTCTTGATCGTAGGGGTGTTTGTTGCCCTGTCGGTAATCGGTATTGATTTGAGCAAGCTAGCGCTCGTGGCCTCGGCGCTGTCGGTGGGTATCGGCTTCGGTCTGCAAGCCATATTCAGTAATTTTGTATCGGGGCTGATTATTTTGGTTGAACGTTCACTGAAGGTGGGTGATTACGTGCAATTGGAAAGTGGTGTGCTTGGCGTGGTGGCGGAAATCACGGTTAGGGCAACGATTATTACTACCTTGGAAAATGCCGAGGTTATTGTCCCTAATTCCGAATTTGTAAACGGCAAGGTCACCAATTGGACGCACACCAATAATTACTGTCGCATGCGAATTCCATTTGGTGTGGCATACGGTACGAATAAAGAGCGCATGCGAGACGTAGTGCTAGACGCGATAAAGGAATTACCGCAAACCTTGTTGGATTTTCCAGGACGCGCGCCCACGGTAATTATGAAGGCGTTTGGCGATTCCAGTTTGGATTTTGAATTACTGGTTTGGGTTAAACCAGAATACGCTGCTCAGCAGAGTGGCACGCGTTCCGCATTTTTGTGGGCAATAGACAGCGCGCTGGTCGCGGCGGGCATTGTGGTGCCGTTTCCCCAGCGGGATTTGCATATTGTGTCGGGCTTGCATCATGGCTCAGGGCCTACATCAGGCGCCGATCCAAGTTTTAGTGCAACACCAGATTAGAACATTAAGGCTTTTGGAATATAGGGCTTGGCAGGCTAAGAACATCACCACTTAATTTGGAGATTGTAATATGGCCAGTGTACTCAGCGTTTTCGCATTTATTTTATTAGTGTTAGTTGTTTTTTATCGGCGTTTGTCAGCACACAGTGGTGCAGTAGTCATAGCCTTGGGGTGGCTACTGCTAGGCTTGAGTAGCCCGATATTTCTGCACCCCCTGAGTCTATTAATACTCTTTGCTGTCTTAGCCGTGCTGTTGTTTAAGCCACTGCGGATACGAATTTTATCTGCCCCAGCGATGGCCGCACTCAAAAAAATGATGCCTCCCATGAGCGACACCGAGCGTGAAGCGCTGGATGCCGGCACCACGTGGTGGGAGAAAGAGCTCTTTTCTGGCCGACCTGATTGGGCGGTGTTTGAAGACATTGAACTGTCTGAACTCAGCGCTGAAGAGCAGGCTTTTATCGACGGCGAAACTGAGGCCCTGTGCGCCATGCTGTCGGACTGGAAAATTCATCACGAGACCAAAGATTTGCCCCCAGAGGTTTGGCAATTCATTAAAGACAAAGGCTTTTTGGGGCTGATTATTCCCCCTGCTTACGGTGGCTTAGGCTTTAGTCCTTATGCCCAAAGCCGGGTGGTAAGTAAAATTGCGAGTCGCTCAACTGTGGCGGCGGTGACTGTAATGGTGCCCAATTCGTTGGGGCCGGGTGAATTACTGCTGAAATACGGCAGTGAGGAACAAAAAGATTTTTGGTTGCCGCGCTTAGCCAAGGGTGAAGAATTACCTTGTTTTGGCCTTACCAGCCCTGAAGCCGGTTCGGACGCCGGTGCTATTCCCGATACCGGCGTAGTCTGCGAACAAGATTACGAAGGCAAGCGGGTGCTCGGCGTTAAATTAAACTTCTCTAAACGCTGGATTACCCTCGCGCCGGTTGCCACGGTGGTGGGGCTGGCCTTTAGGCTTAGCGACCCCGACGGACTGATCGGCGATGAGGTCGAGCGCGGTATTAGCTGCGCCTTGGTGCCCGCGACCTTGCCGGGGGTGGAAATTGGTCGGCGTCATAATCCTGGCTCAGCCTTTATGAATGGCCCAATTACCGGTGTCGATGTGTTTATTCCCATGGACATGCTGATTGGTGGCCAAGAATACATTGGTCAAGGCTGGCGGATGTTGGTGGAATGTTTGGGCGCTGGCCGTGGGGTGTCGCTGCCAGCGCTGTCGACGGCAGGCGGTGAAATGGGCTATCTGCTGGTGGGCGCCTTTGCCCGTATCCGCCGCCAGTTTGGCATTTCGGTTGGTAAGTTTGAAGGAGTGCAAGAGGCCAGCGCCGAGATTGCGGCGTCGGCGTATATGCTTGAGGCCTATCGCGCCCTCGTTACCCGCGCGCTAGACGATGGCGCCCCGTCGGTGCTGACCGCCATGGCAAAATACCACGCCACTGAAAAGCTGCGAGGCGTCGTTAATCACAGCATGGATATTCTTGGTGGTCGCGGTATTCAAATGGGGCCGCGCAATTTTATGGCCTTGGTCTACCAAACTGTGCCAATTGCCATCACGGTTGAAGGCGCGAATATTCTGACGCGTTCCATGATTATCTTTGGTCAGGGCGCAATGCGCTGCCACCCCTATTTAGCCGATGAATTAGCCGTGCTCAGTGATGAGTCTGCAGACGCCTTGCCGCGGTTTGATGGTTTAATAATGGGGCATCTTGGCCACATTGCAGAGGTGTTTAGCCGCGGAATTTTGCAGGGTCTCAGTGGCGGCTTGTTGGGCAAACCCAAATGCGGTAATAGCGAATTGTCGGCACGCTGGTATCGTCATATCAATCGCTACAGCGCCGTATTTGCGGCGAGCGCGGATGTTGCGCTACTGACCTTGGGAGGCGATTTGAAACGCCGCGAATTATTGTCGGCGCGTTTGGGTGATGTGCACAGCCAGTTGGTGATTGCCTGCGCATTGCTTAAGTTTCACGATGCCCAAACACCAGATGAAGCTAATGAGCTACACGCAGAATATGCCTTAAAGCAGTGCTTTATTGCAATGAATACGGCCTTGGCGGCGTTTTATCGTAATCTGCCTGTTAGAGGCTTGGGTGCAATATTAAAAGCGGTGTTTTTCCCTTGGGGGCTACCACAGTGGACGCCGTCAGACGATGAGATTCGTGCGCTGGGTGAGTTAATTCTGCAGCCAAGTTCGGTGCGCAATTTATTGGCGGACAAGGTTTATACCAGTCCTGATCCACAGGATGCCCAGGGCCGAATTCATTACACTTACCAGCTTCTGGTCGCGGTAGAAAAAGATTACGAACATTTTCTTAGTTTAGACAAGCAAGGGGATTTAGCTGGCGACTCTACCGCTGAGAAAGTGGTTAGTGCAGTAGCAAATGGTGTGTTTAATCAAGCGCAGGCCGATGCCATTATTGCCTATGATGACTGCCGCTATGATAGCTTATTAACGGACGCCTTTGATCCGACATTGGCAGGCATCGATGTTCGCCCACTTCGGCCAGCGTGCTAGCCTCGGTGAAGAAAGTCTTTACTGATCCTAATTTAAGCGTGGTTGCCAATGCCGGAAATGTTTTAGCAACGGCAGGGCTGACAACGGAATTGCGCAATGCTTATGCTAGCGGTGGTTTGGCCTTTACCGATGTGTGGCCAGAACTGTGGGTGGCCGCTGACAGTGTCGCCGTAGCAGAGGCGCTATTGGCCGATTTAAGCAAAGATGATGATCGTGAATGGCAGTGCCCGCGGTGTAAAGAGCACAATGGCGTCAGTTTTAAACTGTGTTGGCAGTGCGGTTCGCCGCAACGCTAACGATTTTTTGTGACGGAAGTGGTGAATATTTGGATAAATAGGCTCTAGTGGAAATTGCCTATCATCATCGCCATAAACTTGCGGTATAGTATTGTCCTGTCTACATGGTTTTGAACAGATGAATTAGTGGGACGGCTGTCTACCTCTGTTGCGTGAGGGCGCCAGCATTCTTATGGGGCCTTTTAGGCCCCTTTTTTATGCGTGCGCCAGGCATGGCGCGTAGCGCCGTGACGGGCGCTGTTCCAAACCGCGTGGTGGCGATTGGATGACTTGGTGGTGAGAGTCCACTATCGGCCCGGCAAGGGGAACGATTAGCCGAACGGCAAGGGT
>NZ_JBFHDY010000132.1:0-9320 GCF_041584495.1 Zhongshania sp. | reverse complement strand
CCGGTATTCATGGCCTGAAGAACATCAAGTACCTCACCGCCGCGGCTTTCACCAACAATAATTCGGTCTGGGCGCATCCGCAGGGCGTTTTTAACTAATTCCCGTGCACTGATTTCGCCGACACCTTCGTTGTTTTCTGGTCGCGTTTCTAGCCTAACGACATGGCCGTTGCGCAATTGCAGTTCCGCCGCATCTTCAATGGTAACGATACGCTCGGTGTGGGGAATAAACTGGCTGAGAATATTAAGTAGTGTCGTTTTACCCGAGCCCGTTGCACCACTGATTAACACATTGCGACGTTGCTCAACGGCTCTAATCATATAGTCGAGCACTTCTCTCGTAATAGAACCACCGGCGAGGAGCTCTTCCGCTGTTAAAGGGTCCTTACGAAATTTACGAATTGACAGGCACGGGCCGTCGAGTGCTAAAGGTGGAACGATGGCGTTTATTCGACTGCCGTCAGCGAGACGGCCATCAACGATGGGACTGGACTCATCTATCCGGCGTCCAAGGGGCGAGATCATTCGCCGAATTACCCGGAGTACGTGACGGTCATCTAAAAAGCGCATATTTGCCTGGGACAACACACCCGCGCGCTCGATATAAATTTTACGAGGGCCATTGATTAAAATATCGTTAATACTAGGGTCGTCGAGTAGGGCTTGTAGCGGTCCGTAACCGGTGATTTCATCGACCAGCGCAGTTTCAAGTTCGGCATATTGATCGCGGCTGATATTTACATCGTAAATTCGGCAGTACTGACGCATATAGGCCGAAATCACTTCTTTCAACTTTTGGGGGTTGTCGTCATAAATCACTTTATCATCTTCGATTCGATCAATGACAAAGCGGTGTAGGGCTGCCTTTAGATCCTCGTGAGAATCACCCGAACTGTCGAGTTCAGGCTTTTTTCGGCGTTCTTTTAATCTCATGCTGCTCTCCTTAATGACTGTGGCTAGTTTGCAAAGCCGACGCCAGCCGTGGATTGCGGTGCAGTATTTGGTGTGTCTTGCTTGAGCGAGTCACCAAACATCATGTCACTAAATGACGGTGTATAGCTGCGATAGGTTTCACCGGGAAGCTCAGGAAGCTTTGCGTGTTTAGCAATTGGCTTAACCAAGTGAGGCGTTACTATCATCAGTAATTCTTTGTCTTCCTGTTCGAATTTAGACGAGCGAAATAGTGCGCCAAGAATCGGAATGTCACCGAGTCCAGGTACGCGATTAGCATTGTTGAAAGTGCTGCGGCTGACTAAACCACTTATGATGAAGCTTTCTCCCGGTGCCAGCTGAACTGATGTGTCAGTGCGGCGTACTCTTAACAGTGGCACTGAAACGCCGCTCGCTTGCACGCCGCTGCTAAAGTCGAGATCGCTGACTTCAGGGGCTACTTTGAGCATGATGCTGTTTTCGCTTAATACGGTCGGTGTTAGACGTAAGCGTACGCCAAATTCTTTGTACTCAATTTGTACTTGGCCATCGCGGTTTGATATTGGGTAAGGGAATTCACCACCGGCTAAGAAACTGGCGGTTTGTCCTGAAAGGCTTACGAGCGAAGGCTCCGCTAAGGTGTAGGCATAGCCATTTTGTTGCAGGGCATTAATAGCGCCTTTAAATGATTGAGTTGCGTAGCCGACCAGTATCGAAGAGGCATCTGCGCCACTAACGACATTGCCGAGTAGCGCGCCGATCGGGCTGCCAGCTATCGTTGGCATTAGACTGGATGAACCCGCCGCGATGGAGCCATTGCTGCCGGTGTAAGCCATTGAGGTGCCAACTTGTTTTAACTGTGAGCGGCTGTATTCTATGATGCGAATATCCGTTTGTACTTGAATTGCGCCTTGCTCCTCGGTGTCGTCGACCCGCTTGGGACCTGTCATGGCCAGTAAGTGGTCGTGCTGGCTAAGTGAGCTGGTTTTGCCTGAGAGCACGGTGCTACTGCCGCTAGCGTCCACCGCCACGCCGTAAGTTGCGCTGGTGGGGAGATCCGGCACGACATCGATTTTAAATACGGTGGGTTCGCCACCACCCTGCCACAGGAGCAATTGGGTGGAGCCTAGGCTTTTGGCTGTGAGTAAAAATTCCCGAGTATTTAATACCCGTAAACTGGCGACCTCAGGATTGCCAATGGCACTGCGTTTAACACTGTATTGGGTGTTTAATGCTTGTTGCTCACCTAAATTTAAGCGCAATGTTTTATAAGGGCTGGCTTCTGCCGGTATCAGCAGTGCGCATAGGAGGATAAAGAATAATCCTTTTTTCATGGTTAATACTCCCTGTTGCATTGGGTTGCCAGCGTTCATTAATTCTTAACTCGAATAGTTTCTACTTTGTCACCACTGTAGACATAGACCGATTTTGGCGCCGCGGGAGGCTTTAGCCCAGTTACCGCGCGCATCATCGTTGCCTTATCTTCAGTGTTGTCGAGCTGGTTTGACGCGTTGCCGTTTTCGAGCATGCTATCCGCGTCGCCGACGCCGACAAGACGAAGTACACCGCTATTTTCAGCAAGGACGAGTGTGTTTATATCATTTAGTGCTACTTCGAGAACCGCGGAGCGGCTGCGTTTGCCACTGTCTTTGTCGGTGCTTGACTTTTTGGCTTTTGTTTTAATGTCAGTGTTACTGCTCGGAATAGCCTTCCCTTCGATTTCAGAGCCGAAGGCTAAGACGCGAACATTGCGTAGTATTCTTCTGGATAAGCTCTTGTCGTATGTCTCTTTACTTGCCCTAGTAGTAAAGATGACATCGACGTAGTCTCCTGGGAGAAGAAAACCACCGCTGCCGATCACTTCGTCGACCTTTACGGCAAGTGCGCGGTGGCCGCTAGTAATATGGCTCGCTAGTAGGCTGCGCACTTCAAAGTCGCTCTGACGAATAATGGCGCCCTTGGCGATAGGCGCCTCGGCCGTTTTATTGACCACGTCAGCAATCTTTTCAAAACCATCGTCAATTGTAATGGGGAAGGGTAGGGCTTGTAGGTCCTCAGTTAAGAGTACGTCGCCTTTGGCAATGTTACGGGTAGTTATAAGCACTTTTTGCGCATAGGTAAAATTGCTGCTATCAGTGCTACTTATTGAAACACTGGATTGCCGTTGGGCGTCTTCACGGCTAATTTTGTAACCGATAATCCCCATGACAATGGCGCTGATAATAAGCAGGGCCGCGATAATTTTTAAAGTCCTTGATTGCATAGTAAAGTCCCTGAAATCAGTCTGAGTTGTTGGGCCTGTAATTGGGGTATTGCTTCACATAGTCTAGACGCTGTGTAATTTGCTGCTGTATTTTGATACTACGCTTTGTGTCATAGTCTAGTAATCGCGACATTTACCTATGTGACTTGGTGCTTTCCATTTTAAAATTTTCCGAGTCAGGGGTGAGTTACAAGCAGTATTAAATTAGGCTCTGAAATTTTGAGTCGATAATACCGTAATCACCGCTATAGTCTTAGGCTCGCTCTTCCACTGAGGGTGTTTGGCAAGTTGGGCAACTTGCCAAAGCCAGGTAAATTAATGCCGTCAATGATAGGTGCTGCGCTGAGGCTTACCGTACAAAGCATGTCGGCGTCACATGTGAAGAAGTTCTCGCCGCTGGTGGCTTCGGCAATCTGCGTTGGCGACAGCCACGCGAGTGAATTTTGTGCCTGTAATAACACAGTGGCTTGTAAATCTTCTTCTGCGCATCCGCCGGGGCACTCCACTGCGATAGCGGCGCGCAGTGCGTCTTCACTCGCGTGGGTAAAGGTTTGTACCATTAAGAAGGCAAGGCTATAGCATGCGATGGCATAAACAATCGCAAAAAAAACGGGGAATATAAAAACGAATTCGATGGCTACGGCGCCGTGCTGGCGACGCTGATACTTGCGTGGGAAATTTTTCATCCTGTCCATTTTCCGCTCCCCCCGACCTGTTTGTGCAGGGTGGGAATGTGTCGTACGTAATATAAACTCGTGCGAGCGTCAGTGCGCGCACAAATTAACCCGTGTTCCTAGTGCTGGAGCAGGCTTAAGGCACTGCCAAGCAAACCACCCATGGCCATCGCTGTACCCAGTGGTAGGCCGCGAGAATATCCCCGCTCGCTGTCTACACCAAAGGTTGGCGCGGTGCGGACGTAGGCTTTGCCCAAGTAAGTTTTTACTGTCATAAACAGTGCTAAGCCGAGCACGCCAATAGTAAAGGCCTGTAGTAAGAACAGCGGTTGCCATGCGGGTGCTAGTACAATCATCAGCTTTACATCGCCTCCACCCAACACTCCCTTGCAATAGCCTGGGAGTGTAAGGAGAAGCGCAATGGCGAGATTAACAAGCACAGCACTTATTGGTATGCTTTGACCAACGATTAAGCTGTTGCATGCAATGCTTAGCAGTAATAGGGCACATAAGTGATTGGATATGCGACGATGTTGCCAGTCGTAATAGCCAATGGCCAAAAGCAGCGCCCAAAATGCCAGCACGCTGGAATACTACTGCATACTAGTGTTAATAGTGGTAAAGGCCGTATCAAAGTCTAGAAAGGCAAGCGCTAAGACAATGACACCGACAAGCACCGCGGCCATGACGGCGTACTCTATGGCGCTGGCACCGTTCTCGTCTTGTTTGAACTGGGTCCATTTATTTACAAATTTCTTCAACATGGGGCGATCTCCGTTTACATTGAATTGGACCGATACAAAGGCAATTCCCTCTCGGCCTTGGTAGATACTTTGGGCTTAATACAGCTTGAAATAAATAAGTAGTTGCCGAAGTTTACTTAGGGGAATTCGAAGATTTTGTAGCGGTTTAAGGAGGTTTTTAGGTGGAAACGGTATTGTGAAGCAGCTTGATACAAAATTAATACGACAAAAAGCGATGGATTACCTTGCTCGTCGAGAACATTCTCGCCGCGAACTTGAAGTAAAGCTAGTTCGTAAATTCCCTGACAGCAATGAACTAGGCAGCGTTTTAGACGCACTTGCGGCTGATGGCTTGCAGTCTGACCGGCGTTTTACGGGTTCGTTTATCCGCTTGCGAGTGCAAAATGGCTTTGGGCCCCAACGAATTCGTGCAGAACTACGACAGCGTGGAATAAGTGATGCATTAATTATCGAGCAATTCGCTGAGGAAGATGTGGATTGGTTCGCGGCAGCACACACGCTATTTCTGAAAAAATACGCCGGTATTAATTTGGGGGACCCGCGGGAGCGGGCTAAATGCATGCGCTATTTGCAGTATAAAGGTTATGACATAGAGCATATTAACACTTTACTCTAAGACATCTTACACTGCAGGTAGTGGTTTATTTATATGTTTATTACTATTAGGACTTAATAAAATGAAAAAATTGAACGCCTTAGTGTTAGCGCTTGCGCTGAGTAGTAGTGGAGCTCCGGTCATTGCGCAAGTTGGGGGCGTAGATGGGGCGCGGTTTGATGAGCTAACGACAAAGTTAAATTTGTCGGACCCTCAGCAGCAAAAAGTAAAGGTTTTAATGGCACGTTTCGCTGAAGATGCGACTAGCGTTCGGGAGGGCTTGATTGCGGTACAGCAAAACATTCGCACTGCCAATTTGGCGCGGCTCGACAACGCGGCTATTCAGCGTATGAGCAGCGAAGCGGGCCGCTTATCTGCTGCTCATACCGAAAGTTTACTAAAAACACAGCGCGATTTTTACGCTTTGCTCAGTGCCAAGCAAAAGCGCGAATACAATAAAATGCGCTCCGAAGCCCTGGCTCAACAGGCGACGCTTCCAAACAAGTGAGCACTACAGTTGCTCAATACTGAAGTGTTCCGCCGCTAACCAGTTGCTGAGTTCTGCCGCCTTGGCGGCATTACTCAGCACGGCAACGCTGGCGCCACCCTTGCTGAGATAGCAATCACCGACTCGCTGTAAGTCAGCGGCAGTGACCGCAAGCACGCGCTGCCGAAAAAGTCTGCGTTGCGCTAAGGTACGGCCAAAGACATTGCTGTGGTGATCTTGTTTGGCTTCGCCAGCCGGGGAACCGGGCTTATCAATACTACTGACAACGCCTAAAACCGCCTCCTCAAGCCCCTGAGCCGATACCGCGGTGTTGAGCATCCAGTCTATGGATTTATCGAAATCAGCCAGCGTGTCCTGAAGGCGCGGGTCTCGGTAGGAGTAAAAACGGAAGGCGGCGATGTTTGAGTCTTGTGATGCACCGCCGCCGTAGGCGCCACCTTGTTCGCGAATAACCCGGTGTAAAAAACCGTTTTTCATATAAGCGGCAAGTACCGTTAATATGGGTGCGTCAGGATGGTCTGAGGGCACGGTAGGATAGGCTTTGGCGCAGAAGTTCACTTGCGAGTTAGCTACCCAAAATGCTTTTTTAACTTCTCGTACTGGCGGGTAACTGAAATGGCTTTTGGCTTGCGCGTTAAAATCGTGCCAGAGTGGCGCGATTTCATCACACAAGGAAGTGAGGCGGTCAGCTTCGGCAATAATCAATAGCTGGCGTTCAGCCTTGAGCATTTTGCTGTGAAGGGCGGCAAGTTGGCTCATTAGCTTGCTTAGTTCCGCGGGGGCTTCAATGCGCTCGCTCAGGTTTTTGAGCTGGCGGATTCCGCTTAAGCCACCCAAAGCCTCACTGATTTTAGCGATGGGGCTCATGCCTGCGCTGGCGGCAGTCATGGCGAGGCTGTGGCCATTGCCGGTGATGCTGGACTCGCGGCGGGCTTTAAGCTGAGCAACCAAGTCTTGAACCCGGTCAGACTCATCAAAGCGCAGGGTTTCTAAAGTGTCACGCATAAGCTGGGTTTGCGCGCTGGCGTTCCGCAGCAGGGCTTTAGACGACAATACCAAATAGGCTTTTAGTTGCTGTTCGTCATTAATATCGCCACGCATGCTGGTATAGGCGCTGATGCCACCACAGACTTGCGCTTGGCGCGCTTGCACTTGGAGATAGTCTTGATCGCCGAGGCCCAGTTCAGTCAGCACTTGGGTGTATATGGAGAGCAGTGATAGCTCTTCGTCGTCCAAATCTGGCAGGGCAATCAATAATTGCTGATATACCAACCCGTTGGTGCCGCGGCCGTAGCGGGTATAGGGCAAACTGCCGAATTGGGCCTGCTCGCTGTGGAGGCCCGGCATGTCTAAGGGCACGTCTGCCAAAGTAACTTTGGGCAGTATGCTGTCATCTTCTTCAAGGGCTTGGCGTTCACTTAAGGCGCTTGCCTGGTCGATAATGGCTTGTTTTTCTTCAGTACTTAAATTGGCCTTAATATCAGCTAAGCGCTGTTTCTCAGCCTGTTCAATGCGCTGTTGAATATTTTCGTCGGGGCTCATCACCAAGGTGACGCGATGGGGGTTGTCTATTAGCGATTGCGCCAATTGTTTAATGTAGTCGGGTTTTGCTGCTCGTTCGCGCAACGCTTGTAATGCCGGGTCTAAATTCAGCAGCTCAATGGGCTTGCCACGGTGGGTAGCACTGCCCAGTGCTGTTAAAATAAGTTGCAGGCCATAGGGGTAGCCGTCGCCGCCGATTTCCCGCTGCTGCAGTTCTAATTGATGCAAAACCGCATCAACATCCTCTTTGGCAATGCCGTTTTGAGCAACATCGCGCAGGGTGTCTAAAATCAAGGCTTCGACTTCTTCTACTTTGGTGGCGCTGCTGCCTTCAAGTCCACAGGCAAACACCATTTCTCGCATGGAGTCTTCTAGTCCGCACATGGGCGAGGGCGAACTCCCCAAGGTGCTGGTCTCTAGGGCGTGGAGCAAAGGGCTGGCGCTATTGTCGAGTAAAACCCCGGCAAGCAGTTGGGCTTCCAATAAGGTCTCTAATTGGGTGCTTTTGCCCAGCAGCCACGAGACCACGATATGGGTTTTGTCGCCTTTGTTTTCAGCGGCCGGCAGCGGGTAGCTTTCGTGCACACGAATCGGCGCGTGGTAGCGCTTCTCGTCACCGACGGCAATATGGCTGTCGATGGCCTCAAAGCGCGCCAAAGCCAGTTCTTCAAAGCGCGCCTGATGTTCGGCGGCGGGGATGTCGCCAAAGGTCATGAAAATGGCATTGCTGGGATGGTAGTGGCTCTCATAAAAGGACTTGAGCTGCTCATAGCTGAGATCGGGAATGTCTTCAGGTTCCCCGCCGCTGTTGTAGTGGTAGGTGGTGCTGGGGAATAAGTATTTGCAGAGCGTGTGCCAGAGCTGGCTGGAAATCGAGCTCATTGCACCTTTCATTTCATTGAACACGACACCCTTATATTCCAGCTCAGAATCAGGGTTGCCCGCCTCTTTGAATTCGAGGCGATGGCCTTCTTGGGCGAAATCCAATGGGTGGAGACGGGAGAAAAACACCGCGTCCATATAAACCTGTAGCAGGTTTTCAAAGTCTTTGCGATTGCTGCTGGCAAAGGGGTAGGCCGTCCAGTCCGAGCTGGTGAAAGCGTTCATAAAACTGTTTAGCGAGCGCCGAATCATCATGAAGAATGGGTCGCGAACAGGGTATTTTTCGCTGCCGCACAGCGCTGTGTGCTCCAATATATGAGCCACGCCGCTGGAATCTTTGGGCACGGTGCGCAGCGCCACTAAAAAGACATTTTCAGGGTTGTCGCTGGCAATATGGTAGTGACTGGCACCGGTTTTGATGTGTTGGTACTCCGCGATACTCACGCCGAGTGCAGGTATTTCTTCGCTACTGATTAAGGTAAAACTGGGGAAGGCTGCGGGGCTTGTGAGATTTGCTGTTGCGACAGGCGCTGCTTGAGTCATGCTTTATCCAAATGTCAGAGTGTTGGGCGTTGCTATTAGTAAGTCTAGCATTCTAGCGGGTGAAAAAGGGCTTGCCTATGACTTATCGTTTAGTCGCTTGTTGAGGAACATTGAGGTTGTCTAGGTCAAATTTAATACGGTAAATCTTTGGCCAGAGCTTGCCGGTAACCAGCCAGCTATCGTCGCCCGGGTCGTAGGCAATACCATTGAGTACGGCCTCGGGGTCGAGAGCAGCCGACTGCGCAGCGTCAAGGGCGAGGGCGCTGAGGTCAACTTTGGCGACGACCTCGCCAGTGAGGGCGTGAATGATGAGTATGTGCTGCTCATGCCACTGATTGGCAATAATGTAGTCGCCCCGGCATTCCAGCTCGTTTAATTGATCCACCGGGGCGCCATTATCGCTAACCCTTAGCGTGTGGCTAAGTGTGAGGGTGTTGGCATCGAACCACTGTAGTTGATCGCTACCGTTACTCATAACCAGAAAATCACCACGCTCCTGATGAATACTGGCGCACAAGCCCCAGCCTTGGCCCTCATAGTTGAAAACACCCAGTAATGTAAAGTGGTGCGGGTCCACTACTAAGCCTTTGCCCGCACGCCAGGTAAGAATAAACAGCTTG
>NZ_JBFHDY010000131.1:0-9332 GCF_041584495.1 Zhongshania sp. | reverse complement strand
GCTGCGGCCATCATCATCTTCCCAGCCCTGGCACAAGGCCTCGAGCAATTCGATTTGGCTCACCGAGGTGTCTTGCATCTCGTCCACCAAAATATGACGAACCCGATCCTCCACCAATAGTGCATCGCCAATGGCTTCGCCATGTTCAATAGCACCTTCGCTGCTCAGGGCAATAATCGCGCGCTGGGCGATTTCGCCAAAATCGACGCCGCCTTTGCGCTCAAAACTCAGTCGCAGATGAGCAAGCAAATAGACGAGAGCGAGACGGAAATGGCCGACCAATTCGCGGCTACTGTCGGGAAAATACGGTGGCGGTAAACTCGCAATGCAGGCGAGGAGTTCTGATACCTGCGCAAACTGATCTGTGTCTTCTAGGTTTTTAAGCCAAGCCTTGGCCTCGGCGGTGCCCGGCCGCCCGGCTTTAAGTCCGGCATAATTTAAAGAGCGGGGTTTATACAACTCACCCTTGCCGCTGAGCATGGTGCTCGCTAGGGTTTGAATTAAGGCAAAGTCCTCTAAACCCAATTCCGCCGCCGAACGTAAATCTGCCGCCCAAACGTGGGCTTCATTACTGCCCGAAGATTCCGTAAAGCCGCGAATTAATTGGTCTATATTTAGGGTCTGCAAGGCTTCCCAAGCGGGCCCAAACTGGCTGCTGACTTCCTCGGCAAGCGCCCGCTCCATTTCGTCGATATCGCCACTAAGTACGTCTTTTAACCACTGATCGCGTTTCGATAACAGCGCCGCAAGCAGAGGTAGCAACGTCTCGATGCGGTTGCTGCCGTAGGCCAATAAACTCTGCAGGGCCTCGGCCAGTGCAGGCGGGCAATTGGCGGCATCCATCTGCCTAAACAGACTGAGTATTGCCTCGCGATAAAGGGCATCGGCATCGCTAACCGGCGCGGCGGCGCCCAAGCCCGACAGCAAGGGCAGACGGCGTACCAAGCTGCCGCAAAAGCTGTCGAAGGTGGTTATACGCAGGCGGGCGCTGTTATCTAGCAGGGACCAATGCTGGGCCGCGTCATGGGCCAACACCTGATTCACCGCATCACGAATATCTTCTTCAAAGCCTGAACTAGGCGGCTCGCTATTATCACCGCTCCGGGCCTTAGCGCCGGCTTGCAGGGCATGGATAACCCGCTCTTTAATTTCACCTGCCGCTTTATTGGTAAAGGTAATGGCGACTACTTTTTCGGGCTGGTCGACGGTGAGCAAACAGCGCAAATAGCGCAGCAATAAAACACCGGTTTTACCGGAGCCCGCAGGGGCGCGCACCAAAACTGAATGGCTGGGATCCACGGCGTGTTCGCGCTGATCTTGATCTGGTGGGCGAGGAAAATCGCTCATTCGGCGTCCTCCTGTTCAACGGCATCGCGCAGCAGAGGCAGTAAAAACTGACTAAAACTGCGACCGTAATCTTGGCTGTAATCGTGCTGGATATTGCCCGCCAAAATGCCTTCGGCCATGCCTTGCAATGCCGTTGACCAGGCATCCAGTTCGGCCTGCCATTTATCGGGGCTGTCGACGTCATTGTCTTTGTCTGGCCGTTTTGCAATCACGCTGTTGGCCCAATTACTGCGCATGTGAATAGCTAATTCCTCGGGGCTTTTAAGCTGGGCGAGCATGACGCCGTCGATATGCAGTGAATCCTTAGTTTCATCTCCCGACTGCACCAAAGCATAGATCGGCAACTGGGGTTCGGTCAGGCTATCGACATTAAGTGAGCGGCCATTAATGCTGCCGGTTTTATAGTCGATCACCAGATGCTTGCCGCCAATATTATCGATGCGATCCATGCGCAGGCGCAGGGGAATACCTGCCAATTTGGTTTCGATTAATTGCTCCACCGCAATGATTTCAAAATCTTGTAGACGCTGTTTTTCTTTTTCTTCCAGCCAGCTGCACACCAGACGAATCACCCGTTCTTTTTCAATATTTAGCAGAGACTCACCGAAGCGGACAACGTTAAATTCCGGCCCCTGCAAGGCCTGCTCACAGCAGTTGCGCACTAGCGCCGCTAATTGAACGCTGTTTAAAGCATCTAGGGCAGCCTTGGTTTTTAACCGCTGCCAAACATGCTGCATGGTGTCGTGAACCAAAATGCCCTGCACGCGATGATCCAACCCTTCGGCAGGCTGAGGAAATTCTCGAAGATTTAAGCGATATTTTAAAAATGCGAAGAACGGACTGCTGGCGTATTCCTTGAATAAGCCAGTGCCACCGCGAATGCTATCACGCTGACTGGGGTCTACCCCCCGTACCTCATCGTGGGCAGGTGTCGTCACTTGACCGCTGGTTTGGTAGCGATTACCAATATCCCGCAGCTCGTCCTCTTGCCACTGAGGCAGTAGAGAACAGGGGCCTTGTGGACTGCCAACGTCGCTTTCTCGGCAATGACTAATATGTACCTGGGGCGCCGACGCTAATAGACTATTTAACAGGGCGCGGTCGCGCTGCAAACACAGACCGGGATCGCTGTCTTCCAGCCCAGCTCGCTGCTGTAATTCCAAGGGCAAAAATGGCGAAGGTTCAACGCGACGCGGCAGGACGCCGTCATCAAGGCCCATAATCCACACGGCGTCAAAGCGCAGGCCGAGGGCATCGTCGTATTGCATTATTCGCACCGGGCAAGCCCAGTCGCGACTGACTGAAAAGCGCTTAGTACTGAGAATATGTTGCAGCCAAGACAATGCGCTGTCGTGGCTCACCGGGCCCAGTTGCCGGTCGAGGGCGCGAAATACATCCATAGCCTGACTAAAACCACGGCGGCATTGCTCCACCACGGGGTCGTCGTCATCGGCATTAGGCCAGCCCGCACTGAGCAGTAACTGGTCAAAAAATCGCACCCACTCCGAGGGCAATTGCGCACCCGGCATGGTTTTGAGCATAGCGGTCAAGTCGTGAAGAAAATCACTGACCTGCGGCTCGTCACGCTCGATTTTCTTTGCCAAGGCCAGCGCGCTTTTGAGGGTGGTTTCTGGGCCGAGGCGATCTCGCCAGCGCAAATCCAGCTGCGCCCGCAGACTGCGCGCCGCTGGCCAGCCGCGCACAAAACGCGAGCGCAGCACTCGGCTAAGTTGTTCGAGCGGCAGGGCCTTAGGGGCAAGGGAAATTAAATCCCAAGCCGATTTAATGAGCGGGTAAGACAGCAAGGTCTCGCTGCCATCAAAAAACCACGGCTCTCTAGCCTGGGTGTCTGCCACCGGAAACAAGCCACTTGGGTAAAACTGACGCTGCAAGACCGCCTGCAGCACCGGTTGATATTGGTTCATGTCCGGCACCAATACCGCGAGCAATTTACTGGCGTGCTCACCCTCTGCGCTAAAGTAGTCGCCCAGCCATGCCGTGAGCGCTTCGCACTCTTGAGCCAATTGCGCTGCCGATTGAAAGCGCGGAGTGGTCTTATAGCCGTCAATGGCCAGGCGCTTAATCGACAGCAGCGCCGCACATTGCCCAATAAAATACTGCGGTGCGGGACTAAGACTTAACTCCGTGCTCAGTATTAGTTGATCGGGCAGGTCTAAGCTACCCTCGGCCAGCATGGCCAATAAGGCAGCAGGCAATTGCTGGGCGCTCAGTGCCTGCTGCTCATCTAACTTGGCCTGTAGCGCTTGCTGCCAGTGATGAAAAGCTTGGTACTCTTGGGAAAATAAATAATACTCGCGGTCACTGCTCAGGCGATACTGGGCGTGGAGCTGAAAAGCATCTACAAACTGGCGAGCAATCGCCATGCTATTTAGACAGTTGTCAGGGAAGTAATCACTGGATTCAATAATGTCTCTGGCCAAAGCCAGTAATTGAATCGGGCGCAGCACTTGCTTAGCCGGAAAACTCGCATCCCATAACTCGGCAAACCACTGATCCAGTGGCATCACCGTAATGGTTTCGATAAATGCCTGATCGTGACTGCCGCGCAACTGGGCAATGCGCTCACGGCATTGGCGAGCGCTGGCATCGCTGGGCATCAACACCACACTGTGGCCCGCAAGGGTCAGTAACTCTGCGAGTGTAAGCTGTTCCAAAAGCGCGTCCCTTCCCATTAGCGTGCAGTAATCTTAGCCGCTAATGATAACCCACTCGCCTCACGAAAACTTGAGCGACGTTAAAGCATTTCTCTAACCGAGGCTGGAGGCCACCACGTTGCGTAGGCCACCATCGCCACTAAAAGAAATGCCCAAGAGTTAACTGTACCAAAATCCAAGCCACCTTTTATCTAGAGGTTTACTCATTAAATCGCCAGCCGCTTCCCCCAGCTTTGTTGCGCAGATTTAGCACTCTGACATAGTGATAGTTTTTTCCTTATATAGCAGCCTTTGTTTGCTAAATTTAGTTTTAACTGCTATTTATTGAGCACGTCGACATTCACTAAGCCCAGTATTATCAGTGCTTTTGTCGGCACTTCACTATGTCACACACAATAATAAAATCGTATTAATTTGGCAAGGAGCGCCCAAATGTCCATATTATCCCGTGCCGCCAGCCCGCTCGTCTTAGCGTATCGCTACCGTAAATTGCTGTTTATTTTCATCTTAATACTCGGTTTAATCATGGCCCTAGCGCTCGCTGCGGGCAAAACCTACCAACACTGGGATCAAGATCCGGATCGCGGCGCCATCGCAATCGCCAACGGCGCTTTTGGCGAGAGTTATAGCACCCCAGTTTACACTGGCGATCAAGGCTGGGATGCCGCCGACAGCTTGTGGTTTTACAATACCACTCAGGGTTCTGACCTTATTCCCTACGATTTCTTTTTAGTCTTAGAACAAGAAAATACTGACGAATTATTCCGCGCCGATCTCAACATCGACAAGTTTCGCTATCTACCACAAAAGTCGACATTCTTTAATCCAGACGGCCTCCCCGTAGGCTTTGTAAAAGACAGTTATCAAGGTCACGATTACATGGGCTTTACCTGTGCGGCCTGCCACACCGGACAAATCAATTATCAAGGCCAGGCGATTCGCATTGACGGCGGCCCAGCCATGGCAGATCTTGTCGGCTTTTTACACGCACTGGAAAAATCCATGGCGGCCACCCTCAAAGACGAAACCAAGCTCAACCGCTTTGTCGACAAGGTCTTGGCCCTAAACAATAATTACCACGACGCCGATAAAGTCATTAGCGATCTTCGTGAGTGGATGCAAATTATTGCTTTATATAACACCGTAAACCACAGTCACATCAAATATGGCTATGCCCGCCTCGACGCTTTTGGCCGGATATACAACCGCGTGTTACAGCATATTATTAACCGCGAACAACTCGCCGAAGCCTTGGCACTAAGCACCTCGGTCACTGGCCGACCACTGCTTAACGCCAGCCAAATAAATGCCGTGCTTGAAGGGGTCGGCGAAAATATATTAATAGACTCACAATTCGCTCTAGTGCTAACACGCTTAGCCTCTAGCGACGGAGACTACCCCGGACTAAGCCAGCGCGAACTATTGCGCATTCGCAATATGATTTTTAATGAACCCGATGCGCCGGTTAGCTACCCCTTTCTTTGGGATATTGCGCAGTCTGACTATGTGCAATGGAATGGCTTGGCGAATAATGCCGGCGTGGGACCACTGGGCCGCAATGCTGGCGAAGTCATAGGCGTATTTGGCAAATTAGATTGGTCTTCTCATAAACCCGGTTTCAATTTCTCGTCGATCTCGGCATGGATAACCGGGCAGAGCAGGAAGAGTGAGCAAATCGATTTTAAATCGTCTATTGATTTAGTAAACCTGCAACGCCTCGAGTCGCATTTACGTGGTTTGCAATCGCCAAAATGGCCAGAGCAAATACTGGGGAAAATCGACCTTAAAAAAGCCGAGCGCGGCCGCTTTGTCTACGCTCAATACTGCCAGTCTTGCCACGAAGTCATTAAACCCGACAACTGGGATCGCGTCGTCATTGGCAAAATGATGGACATAAATTTAGTAGGCACCGATCCGGCAATGGCGGTGAATAGCGTCAACAGCTCGGGCAAATCGGGCAATTTTAACCAGACCGTACAGGCCACGGATGTCGGCAAACTCTATATTGCCGTCGATGCCCCAGTGGTACAAATACTCACGTCGGCCACCAAAGGCGTGGTCGCCACACCTGACCCAGATAAAAATTCAATTCGCCGAGTCTTAGATTGGTTCTACACTATTGCGATGTCTTTTTTCGACAACGAGATTAAAGCCACCATCAAAAGCGGTAATTACCAAGCCGACACCACCGCGCAACCGTATAACTCACTGCTAGCCTATAAGGCGCGCTCCCTTAATGGCATTTGGGCAACGGCGCCTTTCTTGCACAACGGCTCGGTACCCAGCTTATACGATTTACTGCTACCGAAAAAACGGCTGTGCCCAGAACCCGTGGTGGCGGGCTGTATTGCCGACCCAGAGGAAGGAGAGTATCGACCCGATGAATTTAAAGTGGGCAGCCGAGAATTTGATCCTGTTAAAGTTGGTTTGCGCAGCAGCGGCTACGACGGTTCTAACTTTACGACCTTCAGAGTCGGGGACTTAAACGCAGGCCACGAATACGGCGCGGGGCGCACACCCCAACTGGACGGTAAAACCGTACTGCCAGCCTTAACGCCCAAGCAGCGCTGGGATCTAATCGAATATATCAAAACCTTGTAAAGGATGACGGGGACCCAACATGAATACACGCAATTATTTAGCGGAGTATGACGCTGCGCCAATAGCTGAGAAATATCCCATGGTGCAGGCGTGGATGAAATCCGAGCCGCTGCCCTTTTTTAAACAACTACGCGCCGAGCGACCAATTTTAATTACCCCAGAGTGCGTACTCGTTGCCAAGTTCTGTGACGTGCGCGACGCCCTGCAAATGCCAAAAATATTTACTGTAGATTTGTATAAATCAAAGATGGGTGTGACCGCCGATGATCCCGGCTATTTAATGGCTCACGACGACGATGCCCTGCATTATCGCGAAAAATCCCTGATGCAGGGCATGCTCAACCGCGACGATATTCCCCGGGTTCGGCAGCTTATTGCCAGGGCCAGCAAAGGCATTTTAGATGGCGCCTCAGGGAATATTGAAATTGTTAACGACTATTGCCGCACAGTGCCAACTATTCTCGTACAAGACTATTTTGGTTTAGACGGCGTTGATAAAAAGGAGTTGATTAAATGGTCGTTCTGGAATCAATATGACGCCTTTCACAATCAGCCCTTTAATTTAAATAGCCCCGAAAAATACCAACACATTATTGACGAGCACAATAAAGTATCCAGTGAGCTAGTAAGCTATATAACTAAGCTAATGGCCCGCAAACTTCTTGCGGTCAAGGCTGAGCAAGCTAAAAACATTCTGCTCATTGGCTGGTATGGATTAAAGGCTTTGTTCCGTAAACTCGCTGGCCAACAGCCGCCAGCAGCGAGCGACGATATTGTTAGTCGAATGCTGCGCAGTAGCTTTGCTAGGGAAGTCGACTTTTCACTACTGCGGGTGGGTGTCAACGCAGGCGGATTATTAATTGGTGCAGTAGAAACCACCTCGCAAGCGGTGGCACAAACCATACAGTATTTTTTGGCCCACGAGAGTTTGCTTGCCTCGGCGCAGCGGGCAGCCCAGCTAGAGGATGTCGAGGTCTTTGACAAGATGGTGTGGGAAGCGCTGCGCTTTGTGCCCATCGCGCCCTATGTATTTCGTCGCACTGCCCAAGAGTACACATTGGCGAATGGCTGCGCCTGGCAAACAACCATTCCCGCCAATAGCAATGTACTGCTACTCACCCAGTCGGCCATGTTTGATGACTACGCCTATGACCAGCCAGACGACTTCCAACCCGAACGAAATTATTACCACCACTTCAACTTTGGCTTTGCCTCCCATGAGTGTTTGGGCAAATACGTGGGCATGGCGATGATTCCAGAAATGGTGCGTCAGGTTTTACGCCGCACCGACCTGCGCGCCAGTTCGGTAATGGACTTTAAAGACGGTCCCTTCCCTGAGGATTATCGTTTGCAGTGGCGGGCATGAGCAACGCCTTGGGCACGACAGGGCATAAAAATCGAGTCTAACGCACGAAATTCGTGGGTTTTTCTATTTCGTATAAATCATCAGAAATAGACGCTAATTTTGCCTCCAAAACGGCCTTGGCATCATTAAGGCCCCGGTTGTAAAAGTAAGCGCCGACTTCCTCCGAGAAAAAATCGATCAAAAATTCGGCTTCAAACTTACCAATATCTTGGTCTAATTCAGCGATAAAATAGCGCTGCACCTTGTCAATAATTAGCGTTTTTTCATCGGCGGAAAACTCTATCATCGCCATTTTTAAATCTCCATTTGAAGTGCTTAAACATAAATAATTTAGTGCGCAGAAAGTCGTTTACTCGCCGCACGCCCCACCCAGCGGCCACTCGCAAAGCACGCTGTTAATAAATAGCCACCTGTGGGTGCCTCCCAGTCCAACATTTCACCCACGCAGTAAGTGCCCGGCAGTTTTTTTAGCATAAAGTTTTCATCTAACTCGCTAAAACAAACCCCCCCGGCGGTACTAATAGCCTCATCTAAACTGCGGGTGCTGCACAAGGTTTGCGGCAAGGCTTTAATCAGGGCCGGTATGGCGTCTATATTTGCCATCTGCGCCTTGCTGGTCAGGGTTTTGAACAGGGCTAGTTTACTGCCAGACAGCCCGCATTGTTTACGTAGTACATTGGCAAGGGAATCCTTGGGACGACGCTTAGCAATCGCCTGTTGCAGTTTCTCTACACTGCGGTCGGGGTCCAAATCCCAATAAACCGTGCACTGGCCACGCTCCGCAATTTCGTCACGAATTGGCGCCGATACACCGTATACGGGACCACCCTCAATGCCGTAGGCCGAGATAACGGCATCGCCCTGCTGTCGCCAAAGCTGGCCATGGCAATCGGTGACGCTAATCGCCACGGTTTTAAGCGGAGCGCCAGAGTGCTCGGCGATAAAATCAGGCCGCCATGGGTATTCAAAGCCGCAATTACTTGGCCGCCAGCCAGCGCATTGAATACCCTGCTGCGCAAATAGCTCGAGCCACTTACCGGTAGAACCCAGTGCCGACCAACTGCCACCACCCAGTGCGAACACCGTAACATCAGGCTTAAGACTCAGGCTTTGCTCTGGCCCTTGAATTAGGATTTCACCGTCGGCACCCCATCCCCGCCAGTGATGACGGTGATGAATACGCACTCCGCTGGCCCGCAATTTCTGCAACCAGCGGCGCAAAAGCGGGGCGGCTTTTTTTTCAACGGGAAATACGCGCCCCGAACTACCAACAAAAGTCTCTACCCCTAAATCCGCCGCCCAAGCCCTTAGAGACTCGGCATTAAAGGCGTCTAAACACGGCT
>NZ_JBFHDY010000130.1:0-9363 GCF_041584495.1 Zhongshania sp. | reverse complement strand
GGGCCCCCACGACGGCGTTGACGACACGCTGGAGGGCCTGAGTGGTTTCAATCCACGCGCCCGTGATGGGCGCGACCCGCTGTTAAGCTAGGGGTTATGTTCTGCATTTAGTTTCAATCCACGCGCCCGTGATGGGCGCGACGGTTTTCTAACACCCAACCCCATTGCTCAGAGCCTGTTTCAATCCACGCGCCCGTGATGGGCGCGACAGATGTAGTCTAAGTTGTTAAATAACCGGAAGAAAGTACATTCCTTCCGCTAACCTAATTTAAAAAACCAAATACTGCCGTATGAAAATCATGTTTTTCAATAATTTCATTACGAATCAAAGTGATAGCAATTCGCTAACCGAACTGAAAATCGATGTGCACTGGGGGTTAGCGATTTATAAAATGAGTGCGTCGCGAAGTGGATCGTCTGTATGCTTAGCCCCAATATGCTCAACTCTTTGCCGACCTTTTTTCCCTAAAAAATAGAAGCGAAGGCTGTCTTCTTCCGGGTCAAAAATATCTAGCAGCGATTCTTTTAATGTCACAAAATGCGCAGGCTCTACTTCGCATTCAAACACGGAGTTTTGCACTCGCACACCGTAATCTAGGCAAGTTTTGGCTATTCTCCTAAGCCGTCGCTGGCCACCTTCACTTACCACACTCACGTCATAAGTAACTAATACCAGCATAATAAGCTCCTTATTTCACAATATAGGGTGTGTAAAATTCCGTGTCACCTCGTATGTGGCGAGCTAGCAGCATTGCTTGGCAATGAGGCAATAAGCCAATTGGCACTTGTTCTTGTAAATACGGGTGCATGACTTCAACTTGTTTACGCTCTTGATACGCTACAAGCAACGCCTTTCGGGCGTCATCGCTTAGACGCACTGCACCGCTAGCCTCGTGAACAAAGTCCTTTAGTTGTATTTGTCGGCGATTGATTAGCGTTAACACAAAACGATCGGCCCAAGGCGCTCTAAACTCTTCAAGTAAATCTAAGGCAAGGCTAAGTCGACCAGGCCGGTCTTGGTGTAGGTAACCAACGTAAGGATCTAGACCTACACCCTGCAAAGCAGACGCACATTCTTGGGTAATTAGTGAGTAAACAAAAGACAACAGTGCGTTTACAGGATCGGTAGGCGGCCTGCGAACACGACCACCAAAAACAAAACTCTTTTCTCGAATAAATTCGTTAAATATCGAAAAGTAGGTAGCGGCAGCATCCCCCTCCATGCCCATTGCTTCAGCAACGGTTTTAGCGTGTTTTACTCGACGTAAACTGTTTGCCAATTTATCGGCTGCTTGAGTGAGCATTGGATTATCGCCATGATTCCTCAGCTCACGCATCAGCACAGAGCGCCCATTGGCAATTTTAGCGGCCACCATTAAACGCGCTATTGCGACAGAGCGGCTCTCGTCATCAGCCCAACGATACTGAGCGCGCCTGAGCAAGACATTACCCGTCTGCTTACCCTGAACCCGCGCTAAAAATCGGCCATATTCGGTGTAAAATGCCAAGCCAATACCTTGTTCACCACAATAGCCCATTAAAAATGGTGAGACGGATATTTGGCCAAAACATAAGATATTGCCAATAGTTAGCGATGGAAATTGACCCAACTTTTGATCGCCATTTTTTATAACAATCGTTTCGCGATCTTTATGTAAATAGCTCTCTTGGCGCGTGATATATAGGGTATTCAGTAGTTTTTTCATTCGCCGAATAACTCCTTGATATAGCCCGCGGAATGATCCTTGCGAAACGCCTCCGGCTCACAGATATCCATAAGTGAGCAAGCCCGACAACGACGCGTGTTTGCTATCGGTTCCGGCGTGATACCACTGGCCAAAATATGGTGGGCATGCTCAATAGCAGCAATGGTCGCGCGCCTTAGCGCCTCGTCAATATCAACTTGCTCGCGGCGACGCACTTCCCAATACCAAAGCGCGCCCTCGCTAATTTTACAATTTCGCATTTCCTCTAGACATAAGGCTTGGGCACAGAGCTGAATACGATCCCAATCTTCGAGTTTGGATTTTCCACGCTTATATTCGACCGGAAAATACAACACTGGATCGCCAGCAATAACTTCCAGCAAATCCATTTTCCCCTTAATGCGATAGTGTTCAGACTCAACCATCACCCCACGTTCATAGCGCGTACCTCTGCGCTGCTCTGCGAAACCAGAATCTACCCGCTCGTGCAATACTTTGCCTTCGGCCGTAAAGCGATTTTCTGCCCATGCTTGCTCTACATGAATTAAAGCAAACTGTCGTGGGCAGAAGGCGTAATGCTGAAGGGCCGAGATAGCGAGGTAGTTTTCCATGGCGTGTCAAGAATCACAGATTCCTTTCATTCTCCTTTTGGTGCCACACCCGCAAAATGTATAAGACATTCTGGTAACAGGTATATCGCAAGCAGTAATGAACTGAAAAGAAATCGCGGACATCACCCCACTCCTCCGAGTTACTTACCCTTACACCAATTTCCGGGAAACCCACTAAGCGCTCTGCAGCGTTATAAATCTCGCTAACGAGGCCCTCGACTTGAGTGGCTCCTGCGTGCGCCAAGAAATCTCGAATCGTCTCAATATCGTCTAAAGCTTCATCCATGAAGATCAGATTCATTATTTTGGTCTCGGTAACTCGTCGTCAGTATCCCAGCTCTTCATCCACTCAAACACTTTTTCAGCAGGAACGCCCTTCCCGGCCTTCATCGACTCTAAGGCTGGCAAGGTCTCATTCCAGCGCTGTTCGGCTAGGGCTTGCTGAGCAATAAACTCTTTAAGCGCCTGATTAATAAGATAGTTCTTACTTCTATCAAGCTTTTTACAAAGGACCTCTAAAGGCTCTTCTAATTCTGCCTGTAAACGTATGCTGGTCACTGCCATAGCAATATTCTCCACGAGTAGCCATATGTAGCCAAGTGTAATACACCCAGCTACATAGTCTAGTTCATTTTTGGAGAGCACAATCTACTTATAAAATGGATAGGCGTTACTAAAACCCATCTATCTCCTCTGGAATCAATTGATTAAGGGTTTCAATTGAATAACTACCATCTGGCTTAACGGTTAACGAACCATGCACCTTCGCTGACGAATACTGCCCAGACTTACTATTGTGCTGCCACCAAATCACCTTTTTAACGGCCATACTGCCTTCGGGACGCGCCGACGAGGCATCACCTTCAAATAACTTTGGCAGCACCGCTTTAATGGCCTGAGCATCTTCATTCGAGAAGCCGGTACGCTCAGCCAATTGCGGGGTCATCGCGCCGTAAGCGACATATACGGCTGAATCGACTCGATGCTTCATTCCCATGGTATCGGATGCCTTTTTGCTGCCATCACCCTCACCACTCACACTTTTTGTGATTTGGGTGCTGGTAACGCTAACGGGCTCAACTGAAAAGGCAGACTGAATAGTCACCGGCCCCCGAATAGCCACCGAAACGCCGTCTTTTCCGTCACCTTTATACGCAAACAGCTGACCAAAGGCGCGCACGTCAAACCACTTGGCACAAGCCAGTTTTGCGGTTTCATCGGGACTATTTTTCTTGGCGTTGAAGGCTTCTTTTCCTAATCCAAATTCATCCGAGTACGCACGATTCTGGAGGCTAGTCATGCCATCTGTTTTCTTTTCATCAGACTGCACAAAAATGCTTAGCTTCTCAGTCTGCAGGCGATCACGAATTTTCCGTTTTAAGCAAACGTCCGTTATTTCACCAAAGCCTTCGTAATCAACCCGCGGGCGATTACCATTTAGCGGATCACCATTGGGGTTTGCATTTTTAACACTAAAAATTACGGCAAAATCAATTTTACTGTTCAGGCTCATGTCCTTATTCCTCTGTGGTAGTAGCGGTAGTTTCAATTTGGGTTTCGGGCTTATGATTCAAGGCAAGACGCTGGCAGTGAAATCCCAACAAAAATTCACCTGACAGCGCCTTGCCATCAACAAATTCTTCTCGATCAAACATGGCCATTACTGCGTCTATTTCTTTATTAATATTGATAAAAAAGCCAGGGCGCGAAGTTTTCATTTGACGCATATACGGGTCTAATTGCTTGTATATAGTCAACCACGTTTCATAGGGCCGACTCGAAAAACGCTGCATTAAGCGGTTCGCCGTAGTCGGTCGATTTACCGAGGCAGCACGCAATGCAACCTCCTCTAATCGCTCAGCCAAAGCAAGCAGCCGTCCATAGAGATAATCTCTGGATGTAATTGTGGTATCTAAAGCCATGGCAAATTCCTTTTGTTGCTCGGTGCGAGGATGACGAAGGTAATAACCGCGATATAGAGAACAGGCTACACCCAATGACTTCTCCCAAGCCCAATGTTCTTGGCCACTTGGATTACTGGCCTGCTGCACACTGCGCTGAACTAAATCAATTGGAATACTGCGCCCTTCCAAAATGCACGGGATTATCCGCTGGTAAAAATTCTTCTTAAGGCTGTCATTGCCTTTAATAATATCGCCGTAAACCGCGTTCAAAATGGTATATGGCGACGGCGCACTGCAGCGCCACGTTACCTTTGATTTTGTTTTAGCTTTTGGCTTGCCGCCTGTTTCAGATACTTCGCTTACCATGCGTTGAGGCCATGCAAAGTCGGTATGCCACTGGCTTAGCGTATCTATATATTCCTGCGGTAGTGTTTCGCGGTAATAAACAACGCCCATTCGTCCCGGTGTCGCAGAATCAATTGCCATAATAGAAATACAATCATTGACGGCTAAATCAGCGCGATAGCCATTCATAAAGCGGCTTAGCTTGGCAGCATAGCTCTGCCCCAAATCAATAGTATGATCGACATCAGCGTCTATGGCAGACTCACCACTAGGCAACGGTTCGACCTTGTCGTAATTGTCAAAATCATAATCGGCCGTCGCAACCATCGGATCAGGAATTTCCTTGCCAGACACTGCCCACGCCACGATTACCTGATCACCATTACGAAAGGATTGCCTCGGTCTGTTAATCAACCAGCGCAGCGCATTATGTGCTTTCTGGCTAGTAACCGAGCCAATCGCCGCCGACTGCAACCCCATTTGCTTTATTGACTTATCGTTATCCGTAAAGCGGCCCTTAAAGGTGAATCCACTCATATCATTTGAAGAAATAAGCTTCGCTTTATCGCCCGAGTGCCGAAGCTTTGCGGGGTGACTTAGCGCAATGGGTTGAATGCTACCCGACACAAAGCACAACGCCGCTAAATCAGAATTTCCGCTATCAAAAGCGATCCACTGGCGCTGTAATTCAGTGTCTTTCCACGTCTCGGGGCATTCAATATCATCGGCCTCAACCGTCCAGCAGACCAGCGCATTACCTTGGTCGAGCTTGCCAGCTTCTTTTGGTAAGACTTTAAATAACAATGGCGCCTCACCAGCCCTGTCCGGCCACGAGGTCAGTAACTGGCCAGCATCATCTACACAAGTGATTTGGGCCTTCGTTAAATCGCTAATAACTACGCCTTTAGACACGTAAGCAAGCACCGCGCAGGCACTTGGGTTAGAAAACTCTGAGTTACACCAATCTGTAAGCTGCGCACGAAAGCCATCGAAATAAGCTTTTTTCAACCCACCATGTGACGCGTAATCTCCGGCTAAATACTGCAGTTTATCCGCCAACGCATGTGGCGCTTCGCCGGCACCTCTGCCCGCAGAATTTTCAGTGGCAGGCAGGACTATTTGCGTTTTCTCTAAAACCTTCGCGCGCTTGAAGTTGCCATGACCGTCAATCACAATATTAAGATGGGTATTCTGTACGGTGTGGCAAATCGGAATCGGCTTCAAATCTTCGGCCACATCCAACTGCATCGCCTGCTCGTAGGTGTCATATAAGCGCGCCATCCAGCTCATATTTTGTCCTCCGCAAGCTCTACCGGCAGCAGATTCGTATTCAGGTCGAATTCTTTGGCCCGCATTTTTCGAACAAAGCGTTTTATCTCACAGGCCTCCGGACGAGGGAATTCAATAATCCCATTGCGCATGAGCGGCTGCCAAAACCGACTATGCAGCTCGTCAATCCCCGTTTCATCTGGGTAGTCAAAACCATGAAACATCAGACCAAAGCCCAATTCGGGAAGCTGGTCGTAATTTCCAACACTGGCAGCAGAGTTAAACTCGCAGGGTTCAACATAGGCTTGGCAATCTCGCGTGCCAAGAAAAATATCTTGTCGGCCACCCTTCTCAAGCATCCGTTGCGCTATGGCAAAATGCTTGCCGTCTATACGATCTTGCTCTAGCTCAGGCCGATGCTCATTCCACTCAAAGTGCGCCTGTACTTCATATTCCACATCATGCAGAAAGGTATAAATCGCTAAGCTGTTCCCGCCATTCCACACCAAAGGCTTGGTGCCTTTAGTCTGGGTTTGCAGGGGCTTTATCACCCGCACCCGATCTACATACCAGATTAGCGTTGGCTTCCAATAAATTGACTTTAATACGCCTTTTAAGGCTTCGTAGGTTGGAATGTGATACGAGCATTTTTCGCCACCTATTTTGGTAATGGGGTCAGTAAATAAGGCATACCGCCCCCAAAGCCTAAAACTAATACTGTTTTTCATAACAACTCCTAGCAGAGTAATGCGCCCATGCTGCGCACAGGTTCAGTGGCAAGCCCAAATTCTTCGCTGTAATATTCGGCATCCAAGTAATAGATGCCTTCTCCCTCTTGCGTCTCGTGCACAGCATCGCGCTCTAACAAGTTAGCCCAAACATTCGGAAAAACATTCACGCTGTATTGCTGCGACTCTTTTAATACTCGATAGTATTCTTGAGGCTCAAATTCTTTAGCTAATCGGCAAAGCTCATTCACTAAGGCTACGCCTTTACCGTGCCGCACTACCACGGCTTTCGTTGGAGCATTAATTGCTTGAAAGGCTCGACCTGCGTCCATAAATGATTGAGCTAACATCGGTAGCTTCCCGCTGGCGCGTCGCGCCTCATTCTTATTGCCGACATTATTGGAGTTGCGGCCCAAGATCTCAAGCAAGGTATCGTCGCGCAGCGCATGGCTTGATTTAATGGTGTATTCCATGTCATCACTGCGCGCATAAAAGTAATACTGAAAATAACGTTGTATAACCTCGGGCGTTAATAAATCACTACCCGCAAACTCGCTAAGCACCCTAAGGGTCTGCTCTTGCCCCATCGCGATATCTATAAGCATGCCAAGGTTTTCAGTATCAGGATTAATAATATCTACCTGACCTTTTATATAATTATCGTTCGCATCGCTTAATTCGCCATGCCGATTACAGCGCCCCGCCGCTTGCGCAATTGAGTCTAAGCCCGCCAAAAACCGAATGACCGACGCAAAAGATACATCCACCCCCGCCTCGATTAACTGAGTGCTAACGCAGAGTACAGCAAGCCCTTGGTTCAATCTTTCGCGGATAAGATCAAGTTGCGCTTTTCGATGAGCTGGGTACAAGCTTGTGCTTAAATGAAACACCGAATCACTGCCTTCAACGGCGCAACAAGCTACATAGAGTTTTTGTGCCCACGCCTTGGTATTCACAATAATTAGGCAACTGCCAGATTCTCGATACCGCGACAGGGCATGCAGCGTAATCTCCTGCTCGCTCCAACCACCGATTTTTATTCTATTGTTCACCACAACTCGGCTTAGCTGGTCGAAAAGCATATTCGTATCATTAATAAGCTCCGAGCACTCAGACATAGCCAGCTGACCTTTATCTGAGAATCGAAGTTTATCGAGGACTGGCTGGATCGCAGTGCATAATATCGCAGTAGATTTCGCGTGCTTGCTAAGAAAGTTCAGGCCATTGCAAAACAAATGTATGCAATTAATCGGCAAAGTTTGAATCTCATCAAAAATCAGAACTGAATTCGCTAATTGATGCATACGCCTCACACCACGGGTTCCGCCGCTAAAAAGTGCTTCAAGAAACTGTACGGTGGTTGTAAATACGATGGGCGAATCCCAATTTTCTGACACTAGCTTTGAATGCCAAGTTTGCTGCTCTGGCTCAATATTACTGTGGTGCTCCAATACCCAAGGATAAGGATCAGCCTCGCGCTCCAGAATTTTTCTAACCTCGCTGGCATTTTGTTCAATGATAGAGGTGTAAGGAATAATGTAGATAATTCGATCAAGCCCGTGCTTACGGGCATGATGCAAGGCATAACGTAAACTCGCCAGGGTTTTGCCACCGCCGGTTGGCACCGTTAAGGAGTAAATACCTTGGGGATCATTTGCTCGCGCTTTACACGTTTCAGATATCCCCTTACGAATACCATCAATAGGGCGTTTTTGCTTAAATTGATTAATAAACGATTCAAAGCGGTCGATGGCTACTGTCCAATCCTGCCACGCTTGCTGACCAAGACGCTGCTGCTTCCTTAAGGGGGTCTCAAATTCAGCGCTATTTAGTCGGTCTGCGTCTATAAGACACGAAAACAAAAATCGCGTAAAAACGCCAAGTGCGAAGGCGTCGGTTTTTGACAGGGTTTCATTCGCATTTTTTGGTAAGTTAACCGTAGCACGGACTTTTTCGAAAACCTGACGCACCAAGCTCCCATCAACCAAGGCCTCAATTTTAGCCATAAACTGCGTATCAACATTTTGTAAACATTCCTGAAGATGGGTTTGATCATCGCCTTTCTCTATTCGCCGAAGGAATGTCTGACTACCATCTTCGGCAATACAGTTAATCAAACCGCTGTGGTGTGACGCTATGCAGAGCGAGAGAATTTGTGCGACTAACTCGCCCTGACCGAGCCCGCCAACCTCGTGAAGCTGATTCCAAATATATTGCGCGCCAGCAGTGGAATGATCAATTTTCCCCTTTAAGGCCTTGGCATCAACAAATTCATCTTCATCAGGTTTAATACGGCCCACTGCCGAATTGAGATAATCCTGAAAGGCCTTGCTGTATTTTCCAAAATCGTGGAGAAAGCCCAAGACTAAACCGGCATCGGATATGCCTATTTTTTGTGCAAAGCTCGACGCCAGCGCGCCAACTTCACTTAAGTGAGCATCTAATGCTTGGACTTCGCTACTTTTCTCGCGTTTATGCGCTATAAAATCCATTTATATTTCCCTATCGCCAACTTGACGGTGCAAATCAAACGCCACGCCCAAAATATGCTTTAAAACTATATTAGGTGCCAGCTTAGCAGCGCCACCAGACAAAACCTGTCCTGGCCGTATATCCAGTATTTTTGGGTGTTCACTACAACCCTGTAAATGCCTCTCTTAACCACTGGCAAAAATTCCGTTTGCGTTTGAATTCGGCGAGTAAATCATCCAGAACTTGCCTCACTTGGTGTGCGTATTGTTTACCAGCCAGTTCATTGGCCAGTTTGAGCGTGTCTATGGCGCGGTGGTAGCCGTCGTTG
>NZ_JBFHDY010000129.1:0-9376 GCF_041584495.1 Zhongshania sp. | reverse complement strand
TGGAGAGATCTACGCGATTGAGAACTACTGCCCCCATGCGATCCAAACATTAACCGACGGAGAGGTGTTTGGTTCAATGATTAAATGCAAAAAACATGGCGCAGTATTCAGTTTGGTTGATGGCCGCTGTATCGGTAATGAGCGAATTGGTAATCTCAAGAAATATTCAGCGTCAGTGGTAGATGGCGCGGTAATCGTTAAATTGTAATGGAGTATAATCAATTTGGTCCTATCCTCCGATAAATGGCTGGAGTTGTTGAGTCAGCTCGCAGTGAGGCACTGCAAATACTAAGCGAAATATTGGATCATCGATGTGTTTATTACTTGCATAAGGTGTTTGGGATCAAAATTTCCAGTTACAGGAAGCGTCAAGGAACAAGTGCTTTAAAGTTGGTAGTATTTGTGTAGAAAAGTGATCGTAGCGTGCCAAGTTGTTTAGGTGATCCGGAGTGTGACAATAAATTCAATCACCAGCGGTATTCGCTGAATAGTCTCGACTATTTTTTCGGTTTTCTCGGGCGAATCTTCGTCGCGCCCAAAAGTGAAGTTGAATAGGGTGCCGGGTTCTTGATATTGATTTTGGGGTGTTATCTTTTTTGACATGACGTAGAAATAAATATTTTTTTATAGGTGGTAGGGTTTCGTAATTTATAGTGTTTTATAGAACGATAATGTCTTTGATTAGGAGGTTTGGGGTATAAAACTTCGATTTCGTGTAGTGGTATCGGTTATTGTTATGTGTGCGGTTAAGCGTATTTTTGTGCGTCGATAAATTTTTCTGGGTATTGAAATTAGTTTTTTAATTAAAATTTAAAATAACTATAAATTAGTAAGGTAGGTATATGGAATATACTCATGTTGATAAGCCCCTTCGACTTGGTCCCGTAGATATAAAAAACCGTATCGTGCGCCCGGCTCATGTGACGATGATCGGTGGAGGGACAATAAATGATGAGTTAATTGCATATCATGAAGCTAGAGCTAAGGGCGGAGCTGCGCTGTCTATTATTGAAATTATGGGCGTGCATTCTAGCTCCCTTGGGTCGCTAAATAGTTTTGATACAAATCTAGATGAGATGTATCCAAATTTAGTTAATGCGTGTCACAAGCATGGTATGAAAGTATTTCAGCAATTGTGGCACGGCGGCCACAATACATTTGGTCCTTCCTTAGATGGCGCTCCCCCTATCTCATCTTCTAATTTGAGAGGGCTGCACACTAAAGAAACACCAGTGCCGATGTCCAAAAGCATGATACGTGAAATTATAGCGTCTTTTGTGTCTTCAGCCTTGAAATGTGTTGAGTGGGGTGTGGATGGAGTCGAAGTGCATTGCGCTCACGGCTATCTCCCTGCGCAGTTTTTGTCATCGGCATTTAATATCCGAACCGACGAATATGGCGGATCACTTGAAAACCGATCTAGATTTATACTTGAGCTTTTAGAAGCGGTTAGGGGTGCTATACCAAGTAATGTCGCGGTTGGAGTGCGAGTTGCTCCAGATGGTCTAAAGGGCGGGGCTGGAGTTGAGGAATATCAGCACATTATTGCTGAACTTGAGCGGCTCAATTTAGTTGATTATATCAACATCTCTCAAGGTAATTACCAAACATTTCCTAAAATGATCGGAGGTATGCACGAGCCGGCAGGGTATGAAATGGAGTTGAGTACTCAGCTCACGTCTATAACAAAATTGCCAACATTAGTGACAGGACGATTCCGTACCCTGGAGGAGGCAGATCAGGTTGTCCGAGCCGGAGAAGCCGATATGGTGGGGATGGTCCGCGCGATGATTGCAGACCCAGATCTTGTTAATAAGTCGCTGGAGGACCGAGCTGAAGATGTTCGTCCTTGTATTGGTTGTAATCAAGCTTGTGTAGCGGGTATATATAAGCCTGTATTGCCGAGATTAGGATGCACCGTAAATCCTGCAGTGGGTCATGAGCGGATCCTTTCTGATGCGTCTATCACTCCGGCTGAGATAAGCAAGAAAGTTATCATTATTGGTGGTGGTCCTGCGGGAATGGAGGCTGCGCGAGTTGCCGCCTCAAGAGGACATAATGTATCTCTATACGAGGCGCAGAAGGCGTTGGGCGGAAAATTGCGGTATGCCGCTCTCGCACCAACTCGGGCTGGTATTTTAGATATCGCCATTTGGCAGGAAGAGCAGCTTTATAAGTTAGGTGTGAATATTTTCTTGAATACGTTTTTAGATATTGAAGAAGCAAAATCGATGAATCCCGATATTCTAATTCTTGCGGTGGGCGCCACCCCGAGAAGTGATGGTAAGCAGTTTTCGAATCCTGGGGAGCCATTAAATTTAAGTAACGGCGCCACTATTAAAACTAGTGTTGAGTTGTTTGAGGAAGGAATTAATTACGAGGGTCGAAATGTAACGGTTATTGATGATCTTGGTGAATATGAAGCTATTGCATGTGCAGAATATTTACTTTCGCAGGGCGCTACAGTGAACTATGTTACTCGACATATTGGTTTCGCGCCTCATGCAGAATTTTCTCTTATGACTGAGCCTGCGCTTACAAGACTATACGGTGATTCATTTAATATCATGTTACGGAGCCGGGTGACGGAGTTTGACGGTAGTACGGTTTCGGTTTTACCAACGTATGTGGATAGCGTCAATGACGCTAAGGCTATTAATTCTACTGAGCTTATATATGTATCATCAGGAGACAGTAACGTTGAACATATAGGTTATGATTATGAAATGGAATATGACAATCTGATAATTATCGGCGATGCAAGAAGCAGTAGAAGTTTAGTTGAGGCTATTGGTGACGGATTTCATAGTGCATTGGTTCTGTAGGTAACCGTAATCCCTGCATATCCTTGTGAGTCGGCCATTAATCCGCTAGGCGTTTTTCAGTCTCTTTAAAATACTGACATTCATAGTCCTTAGGCCGAAGCCCATTGTTGGAGACATGCTGTCGTTTTTCGAGTTATAAACGAATTTGGTGTGTGGAGGTTTTGAAAATATACGAGCCCTTTGGATGATGATACGGTTAATGCTCTGTGCTGTGAGCAGGGCGTTTATCCTCACCGCATCAAACAGTTGACGCAGGATTTTGTTTGTAGCGCCCGTGCCAAAGCGATTGCGCCATCTGAAACCAGAAAGCTTAAGCATGAAAACGCGGCATTTAAGAAAGAGTTTAACCGTAAAGATAGGGCCTTGGCTGAAACGGTAGCTTTGTTCGTACGCCAAAAAAAGTCCAAGCGATCTGGGGAGTAGCGAGGACGACTCGCAGTGTGTGCGGTGCGAGAAGAGCGCGTTGTGGGCTTGACTGATGAGGCGCGAGCGACGGACGCTAGGCAGGCAGTGAATCGTCCCGGGTTGATCGGAGGCTAATTTTCTTGAGAGGATTAGCTTATGAACAGACGCCCCGGATATTCCAAAGAAGTACGCGAACGCGCAGAGCGACTGGTGCTAACCAGTGAGCATGACCATTCATCTCGTTGGGCTGCGACTCAGTCAGTGGCTGCCAAGATTGCTTGCACACCTGAAACGCTAAGAACATGGATCAATAAGATCGAGGTTGATTCTGGCACTATGCCCGGTGTTAGCAGCGATCAACTGAAGCGGACAAAGGAACTTGAACGCGAAGTACGTAAACTGAAGCGCCCTAATGAAATTTTACGTAAGGCAGCGGCTTTTTTCGCCTAGGCGGAGCGCGACGGGCAGGCCACCTGCGCAAACCGAAGTAATGATGGCCTTTATCGATCAACATCGTGCTGCTTATGGTGTCGAGCCAATCTGCAAGGAATTGCCGATTGCACCGTCCACATACCATTATCATAAAATAATTGAGCAGCAGCCAGAAAAACGCAGCGCCCGCGCCCGGCGTGACGACGTTTTGTTATATGAGATCAAGCGTGTTTGGGACGAGAATCACCGTAATTACGGTGCGCGTAAGGTGTGGAAACAACTGAAGCGAGAATTGATACCGGCAGCACGCTGTACGGTTGAGCGATTGATGAAACAGCTAGGTATAGAAGGTGTGCGGCGCGGTAAACGCTGCATCACGACAATACCTGATGAGGCGGCCCACAAGCCATTGGATCTAATTCAGCGTCAATTTACCGCGGATCAGCCCAATCAGTTGTGGGTGGCCGATATCACCTACGTGGCGACGTGGTCTGGCTTTGTCTATGTAGCGTTTGTAGTTGATGTGTACTCACGTTATATCGTCGGTTGGCGTGCGCTAAAGCATATGCAAACCGACCTAATCCTCGATGCCTTAGAGCAAGCACTTTGGCTCCGAGGGAAGCCAAAGGGGTTGGTTCATCACAGCGATCGAGGGAGTCAGTATCTGTCGATTCGCTATACTGATCGATTAGCAGGGGCGGGCTTTAATGCGTCAGTGGGTAGCATCGGTGATTCCTACGAGAGCCTGCCCCACGTAGTGCTTTGCGCATAACGCACTAGCAGAAACGATTAATGGACTTTACAAGGCTGAGGTGATCCACAAAGACGGCCCTTGGCGTGGACTGGACGATGTTGAGCAAGCAACGCTAACGTGGGTGGGCTGGTTCAACAATCGCCGATTACCGAGGCCCATCGGTGATCGACCACCCGCTGAATATGAAATGTTGTATTATCAACAAGCTGAGTCAAGCAAAGCGGCATGACTCAGATAAACTGCCTCCGATCAACCCGGGACGAATCACTTTTTAAAGTGTTATATCGCGATTTATGATTTACAATGAAAATTAATGGTTTTACGGGATATAAATAATTTTTGTGTTTTTTTCGATTTATAAAATTATTCTAATTTACCGTGGGGCATCGATATCTTTGGCATATGTTTGCATGATATTTTATTAAGAGCAGGGATGCGTATGGTGGATTACGGAAATATTTCTGTGAACTTTGCTTCGATAAGATGTTTGTGTTGAATCACGGTTTTTATGTAGATAAGTTGTTTTCGGGTTGAGTTAACTATTTTAATATCGCTAACTGATACTGTTGGAGCCGAAATGTCAAAGAGTGATTATGTCGCTGATTTTAGTGCTTGGTCCGTACTAGCGAATCAAGCTTCTAGGGGCGTGGACGAGACAAGATCTACGCTATTTGATCTCGCGCGGGAGAAGGCATTTGCGACCCCAAATAATGTTGCATTTTTTTGCGACCCAGCAGGCGCTGTTACCTATGGTCAAATTTATCGAGAAGCGTGCGCTGTCGCCGCCGCTCTACGAAAGATGGGGGTTGACAGGGGCGATGTCATAGGCATGCAGCTTCCGAATTGGAAGGAGGCGGTAGCAATTAATCTTGCGGTCTGCGCGCTGGGCGCAATTATTAATCCAATACCGCCAATATTTCGGGGGGCTGAATTAAAAATTCTTTTGAAGGACGCTGGATCAAAAGTTCTGTTCGTCCCTGGTTGTCAGGAAAAAAAGGATCGGACTGAGATGATTTCCGTAGTACAGGCTGCGCTTCCATACCCTCTGAGTGTTGTGTATGTGCGCGGTACTACTGGATTGACGTATCAGAAATTAATTGATGATGAAGAGGGAGAGAAGTTTACACCATCAAGTGTTGATCCGAGGTCTATTAAACTTTTGTTGTATACTTCGGGCACAACAGGGAAGCCTAAGGGTGCGCTGCACACCCATCTTTCTATGCAAGTCTGGCCAAAAATAATAATGCGTGAGTGGGGCTTGGGTCTGGGCGATATTATGTTTATGCCCTCGCCGGTATCGCACGTAACGGGGTATGCATTCGGATTGGAGTTGCCTTTTATTTCGCCTGTCTGCTCCGCGCTAATGGATGAATGGAGTGCGCGGAATGCACTTTCCTATATAAATGAAGTCGGTGCGACTGCCTGTGTTGGTGCAACTCCATTCCTTAAGGAATTGATCGACGAGGCGGAGCGTGCAGGGGATGGTATAGATACGCTAAAAATATTTGCCTGTGGCGGCGCATCGGTTGCACCGGAGTTGATGTATAAAGTTCGGCAGGTCACGAAGCGTTGCCACGCATTTCGTGTATACGGTACATCAGAGGCTCCCATGGTCACACGTGGTTTTCCTCATGTTGATGATGTCGCGATCGCAGCTGAGACCGACGGTAAGGTCATTGGCTATGAAGTAAAAATCGCAGATATTCGGTCCGGAAAGGTGATTGATATGGATTCAGGGAGGAGTGGCGAAATTCTGGTTCGGGGGGATTCAATGATGCTTGGATACACTGGAGCGACTGAAAATATTGAAGCATATGACGATGACCACTTTTTTTTAACCGGTGATGTTGGCTATATAAATGATGGTGGTGGACTAGTTATAACTGGACGTAAAAAGGACATAATTATTCGCGGCGGAGAAAATTTATCACCTAAAGAAATCGAGGATATCCTTATTAGCCATCCAGATATTGCGGAGGTGGCGGTCGTTGGCATGGCTCATCCTAGGCTCGGAGAGGCTGTCTGTGCGTTTGTAAGGGTCGCGGTGGGTGGAAGCGCTCCGAGCTTGATGGAATTGGCTCGATTTTTGGAATGCAATGACCTGGCGCGAGAGAAATTTCCGGAACGAATTGAGTATATAAATGATTTCCCGAGAACTTCGTCAGGAAAAATTATGAAAGATTTGTTGCGAGATGCTGTGAATACCAGTCTTGTTGTATGTGTGCGGTGATAGTTGTCCCCTGATCTGGTCGCGGTTAACAAAACTATTCGATCTGTGCGATTCGCGAAAATGGACAGCGAAGAGAATGTAAATAAAAATGTGTACCTAATTATCATTGAAGGCCAGTAATGGCTATCGGTGATTGGGGTGGCCTGGTTCACTATATAGAAGCCAAAGTAGCCTACGTTCATGACCTTAGTGCTGCCGACCAGCTCTCTCACCGGCAGGAGGCGCGTGCCTAGGGTGATGCTGCTATAACCGGCGTACATAAGCGAGGTGAGTTTAAATAGGGGTGTTGATTGACGGGTTGTGCTGTGCCCTCGTACTCGTATCAAGCTGGCTGGCCAGCCAGTTCCTGACAGTGGAGGAGATCTAGGATAACGTTCGCGCAGGGTTGCCTAGCCGTTCTGGACGATATGGCAGCAGGTAGGGTACATGTAGGTTCGCCACCGTGGGCTGGAGAATGCCAATCGTCTGTATGTGTTATCGATATTTACGAACCCGCTGGGAGCGGAGAAATACCTGCCTTCATATGAGGGGTGCGCCTGTAGTCAACCAAATAGTTATCTAAAGGCTGAAATGAACCGATTGTTACTGTGTTTTACGCTACTGATGTGGACGTTTGCGATATCTTAGGAGGGAGGGGTGTGCAGGCCTTTCTTAGCTCCGGCCTTATGTATCTTTAATTGTCTTGATAATTCATTATTCGCTGTACCGCTTCGTCATGCTGAGATCTCTCTATTAGATGGGCTGGAAATCTCATCGACATCTTGGTGCCAAATTGCGGTGCAAGGTCACCGACGTCGCAAACTGCCCAAGGATTTTTCTGACGAGGTTGGCTTTTTTAGGCAAAAGGAATGGAAATTGCGGGCATCAGGAGGTAGGATCCCTGAAGTATAAGTATAAAAGTTGAACAGAAAATCCCACCTATCGCAATGCGATAACATATTTGGCGGGAGATTTCTTTGTATGGCGACGCTAACCACTAGCAGTGTGTTGCCAATAATTATAGATTAATACAAATCTAACTAGTGATTTACAGTGGCTTGACGTGGTGCAGATGAAAAGCTTCAGCGCAATTTTAATATTCGTAAATGCGGCCGAATTGGGTAGCTTTTCTAGGGTAGCCCTAGCAATGAATATCGAAAAATCAACGGTATCGAGAAGCGTGGCTGCTCTTGAGCGCGAGCTTAGAGTAAAGCTATTTCGTCGCACCGCGCGAAACCTCGTTCTTACGGAAGCGGGGCATATTTTTTTGGAGAGCGCAAAAAAAATATTGGCGGAGCTAAATGAAACGCAACGCGCTTTAACCACACAATCAGATGAGGTTACGGGCACGCTACGTGTAAGCGCTCCAACTGAGTTTGGAAGAGTTTATATGGGAGGTTGCATGTCGAGGCTCCTGACGGAAGAACCCACTCTTTCGATAGAGCTCAACCTGTCTGATGATTCACCCGAAGAATTGAGTCACACTAATGACGTAGTCATTCATATCGGGGAACCGCCAGACGCAAGGCTGTTTGCCAAACGATTAGCACGAGATCGGTACGTAATTTGTGCGGGGCCGGCTTATTTGGCGAAAGCAGGCGCGCCGCAAAACCCGTATGAGCTCGAGAGGCACTCATGTATTGGTGCTGATAGGAGCAACGTATGGATGTTTAAAGGCCACTCAAGTACTGTCGTAACTTCCGTGGCAGTTTCAGGTAGATTTAGTAGCAATAATCTCGGGGTACTTCTGGAGGCTGCTGTACGAGATTCGGGTTTAGTGTGTTTGCCGCTGTGGATGGCGAGCTCATCGCTGAGAGAGGGGCGCTTGCACACGGTGCTTGATACGTATGAAGTGGTAACGCCGGTAAGTGATATTCATGCTATATATCCAGAAAGTCGAGCGGTTTCACCGAAGTTAAGGCTTTTTTTAGCATTTCTGTCTCGAGATTTTGAGTCTGCGCCTGACTGGGTCCCACCTATAGCGGCTAAGCGATCTGATTAGCGTTAATACGATCACCTAATAATGCCCAATACCATAGCTAGCCTTGTCTCTCGGAAAGTGGAGTGTCAAGTAAGGCTTTAATCAGGGAGATTTAATTGTCCGTCATGCTCAGTGGCACACAGGATTTATACAGTAGCAGAATAGATTGCACCTGAAGTGCTATCAAACTAGCCTGATGCTCACGATCTAGCCGATCTATTTGTATGTTGCTGCCGGACAGCTCGAGCGCGTTATCAGCGATATTTCTAGACCAAGAAAGAATTCATTCGCTAGTCTTTGAATTTCAGTATTTCGGTCTGTGATATCGAGAAATGCGTGTAGTAGCTCAGGCTCGATCTGACAGTTGCCCAATTTTTACTGGTGCCTGCCAGTTATGCGGCAGTAATTTGTTGATCTTCGACGCCATTTGGGTCGGCAGTCTTTCCATTACATCTTTCAAGTAGGCTTGCGGGTTGGGGCCATTAATCTTCGCTGACTGGATCACGGTCATTACGTTAGCCGCGCGCTGTGTTCCGGTTCATTCAACCAGAACACCAATTTCCCCCGCTAATCTGCGAGGAAGTCTCTCGATTCTTTACCTGAGCGGCTGGGCATGATGATTAGTAGGGCGCCGCGCGTGAACCGCTAACGATAGCAATTAAGACTTCCTCTTAAGCATGTTGTTATCGAGAGCGAATGGCATTGGATTTTCATTCTATGATTTTTTGGATTTTCGATATTGATCGGGCGTTAAATGAAACCAGCGCTTA
>NZ_JBFHDY010000128.1:0-9603 GCF_041584495.1 Zhongshania sp. | reverse complement strand
TCGGGTACGTTCAGGGAAAGATCCGCATTAACGGTGATTTTCTCGCCCTCTGCAGGTACCTTGATATGTTGGTATCCCATTTTTGACTCCATGGTTTATCAGTTAGTATCTGTGCTCGCACTTGCTCACAATACGAAGATTAACTGTATTAGATACAATACAGCTTCGGTAAAAAGCGCGACATTGTAACACTTTATACCGAGATTTCTTCTATGAATGAGCCTATTTTAACGTGAGTGACATTTTTATTTTCAACAAGCCCTTTCAAGTAATGAGTCAATTCACTGACCCAGATGGCCGGGCCACGCTAGCCGATTACATCAGGATCCCCGCCATTTATCCAGCGGGGCGCCTAGATTATGACTCTGAAGGTCTAATGATATTGACCGGCGACGGTGATCTGCAGCACCAAATTAGTCACCCCCGCCATAAATTGCGTAAAACGTATTGGGCGCAAGTAGAAGGCGAAATTAGTGACCATGCCCTCGCTCAGCTGCGGCGCGGGGTGATGCTTAAAGACGGCCCCACTCTGCCCGCTCACGCCGAACGCATCGCCGAACCCACCTCACTGTGGCCACGAGACCCCCCTGTGCGATACCGGGCAGCCATTCCGACGTCATGGCTTAGCTTGCAAATAAGTGAAGGCCGTAATCGTCAGGTTCGACGCATGACCGCCGCAGTGGGATTTCCGACTCTGCGCCTCGTTCGCGCCGCAATCGGCGACTGGAGCGTCGACAACCTCGCACCCGGTGAGCACCGCAAAATCACCCTTGGCGATGAATTTAAACGCTATGCCAGCCCGAAGAGGCCGGCAGCAAGACCGCCTTATCGGAAATCCAAGGGTAAAACCCTTGGCCCCAAGCCGCGCAAACGTAGTCCTTAAGGCGTCGCAGCTGCTACAATTCCGCTTTTAGTAATTGGATTCTTCTATGGATTGGCAGCCCTACGTTACCGTGGCCACTCTCGTTGAGAATGACGGCAAGTTTCTCTTTGTTGAAGAAATCAAGAACGGACAAAGAGTAATCAACCAGCCAGCGGGACATCTTGAGCAAAACGAAAGCTTGCTCGAGGCGGCGCAGCGGGAAACATTAGAAGAAACCCAGTGGCGGGTTGAAATACTCGGCGTCGTTGGCTTTGGCCTCTACACCGCCCCGGCCAATGGCGTGACGTACCAGCGCACCAGCTTTTTTGCTCGGCCCGTGGCATTTTGCCCTGAACACACTTTAGACAGCGATATCGAGCAAGCTATATGGCTCAGCTATGATGAATTAAAAGAGCGCCGAGCAATGCTGCGCAGCCCGCTAGTGCTGGAATGCCTAGAGCGCTACCTCGGCGGCCACCGCTATCCCCTATCTATGATTTACGGAACGCGTTGATGCACGAGAACACGCAACAAGACAATAGCAAAATCAAAGTGATCGTCGGTATGTCCGGCGGTGTCGACTCCTCTGTTTCAGCCCTGCTGTTAATGCAGCAAGGCTATCAGGTCGAAGGCCTGTTCATGAAAAACTGGGACGAAGACGACGGCACCGAATACTGCACTGCCAAAGATGACTTGGCCGATGCCGCCGCCGTCTGTAAAACCTTAGGCATTCATTTACACACCGCGAATTTCGCCAGCGAATACTGGGATAACGTGTTTGAGCATTTTTTGGCCGAATACAAGGCTGGACGCACTCCTAACCCAGATATTCTGTGTAATCGCGAAATTAAGTTTAAAGCCTTCCTCGATTACGCCTTGGTTTTAGGCGCTGATTATATCGCTACCGGTCACTACACCCGCCGTCGCGATGTTGATGGTCGCAGCCAGCTCTTAAAAGGCCTAGACGCAAACAAGGATCAAAGCTACTTCCTGCATGCCGTGGGGAGCGAACAGCTCGCCCGAACCCTATTCCCTGTTGGCGAAATTGAAAAACCCGAAGTTCGTGCTCTCGCCGAAGCAAACGGACTGATTACCCACAACAAAAAAGACAGTACCGGCATTTGTTTTATCGGTGAGCGCCGCTTTAAAGACTTTTTACAGCAATACCTTCCCGCCAAGCCCGGTCGTATTGAGAGTTTAGATGGAGAGGACATGGGCCAACACAGCGGCCTGATGTACCACACCATTGGCCAGCGCCAAGGCTTGGGTATCGGCGGCGTAAAAGGCGGCGGCGAAGAGCCTTGGTATGTGGTCGATAAGGATTTAACGCGCAATGTTTTGCTGGTCGCCCAAGGCGGCCAACACCCAGCGCTGCTAAAACAAGCACTACAGGTAGGCGAAATTCACTGGATTACCGGCCAAGCACCGCAATTCCCCTACGTTTGCAAGGCTAAAACCCGCTACCGGCAAGCAGACCAAGATTGTGAGATTCGCGCCGACGACGGTCGCTATGAAGTGCATTTCAGCGAAGCCCAGCGCGCGATTACCCCCGGCCAATCGGTGGTCTTTTACGATGGCGACATTTGCCTTGGCGGTGGCGTAATCGAAGCAGGGTTTAATTTATTATGAACAGCCCATTAAGCAAACCCGAGCAACTCGCTAGACAACAAGTTCTGGCCCTCGCGGCTATTGTGCAAGGTACAGTATTGGTGGATCAAATCGCCCGCACCGGTCAAGCCGAACCCCAGGCGCTGGAAGCGTCAATCAACAGCCTATTTGCCTTCTCAGCCATCACGGTAGAAGAGGCCTATGGCGGCATCGAAAACCTTGAAGTGGGTATTCGCGGCCTGCGCGACCTATTAAGCGGCAATGATTACGGTGAGCGCCACGCGGTTATGCGCTATTGCCTCGGGGTCTTGCACCTGCACAAAAAGCTGCGGGGCGACGATACGACCGCCTCGCTGCTGCGCAACCGGCTGCAGCATGCAGCCAAAAATAAAGAGATAAATAATATTGATATCAGTAGCTTAAGCTCATCTCTTTCATCAATTTATCAAGATACGATTTCCAAATACAATTTCAGAATTCAAATTACCGGCAGCGCCCAAGAGCTGCAAAACCCGAACAATGCCGCGCGAATTCGCAGCCTACTGCTGGCATCAATTCGCGCCAGTTATTTGTGGCGCCAAGCTGGCGGCAGTCGCTGGAAACTTATATTCCAACGCAACCGACTTTTTGCCCAGACCAAACAGCTACTTGGCACTGAAATCCCTCGTTAACTCGTGTATTATTGCGCGCTTTCCGCAATAGCCGTCCCGCACAAAAAAGGTATTGAACATGGACTTATCCGCGCTTTCCGCCGTCTCCCCCGTTGATGGCCGTTACGGCAGTAAAACCGCGCCACTGCGCCCCGTATTTAGTGAGTTTGGTCTAATCAAATACCGCTTAATCGTTGAAGTGCGGTGGCTCCAGGCCCTAGCGGCAAACCCTGGCGTGGTAGAGGTTCCCGCACTCAGCGAAGCAGCCAATGCCGCCTTAGAAGCCTTAATTAGCGGCTTTAATGAAAGCGGCGCGCAAAAAGTAAAAGACATCGAAGCCACCACCAACCACGATGTCAAAGCTATTGAATATTTTATTAAAGAAGCGATCAGCAGCAATGCCGAACTGGCCGCAATCTCAGAATTTGTCCACTTTGCCTGCACCTCAGAAGACATCAACAACCTATCCCACGCTTTGATGCTGCGTGAAGGTCGTGAGATTTTGCTCGCTGACGCCGACGCGATCATCAATAAGCTCGCCGAGCAGGCCCGTGAATTTGCCGCTGTGCCCATGCTCGCCCGCACCCACGGCCAAACCGCTAGCCCTACGACCATGGGCAAAGAGTTCGCCAATGTGGTTGCTCGCCTGCGCCGCCAGCGCGATGCCATCGCCGATGTGGTGCTACTAGGCAAAATCAATGGCGCGGTCGGTAACTACAATGCCCACTTATCTGCCTACCCCGATATTGATTGGGAAGCCCATGCCGATGCATTTATTAGCAAGCTTGGCATCACCTGGAATCGTTACACTACCCAGATCGAGCCTCACGATTACATCGCTGAATTATTCGACGCTATTGCGCGCTTTAACACTATATTGATCGACCTTGATCGCGATATTTGGGGTTATATCTCCTTGGGTTATTTCAAACAGCGCACTATTGCAGGCGAAGTGGGCTCCTCCACCATGCCGCATAAAGTGAACCCCATCGACTTCGAGAACTCCGAAGGCAATTTAGGCCTAGCCAATGCGGTGCTAAACCACTTAGCCGCGAAGCTACCGATTTCACGTTGGCAGCGGGACCTTACCGACTCCACCGTACTGCGTAATATGGGCGTCGGCATTGCCTATAGCACCATGGCGTATGCCGCTACCATGAAAGGGTTGAGCAAACTGGAAATCAATAAGCCGCGCATCGCCGCCGACCTCGACGACAGCTGGGAAGTGCTCGCTGAGCCAATTCAAACGGTCATGCGCCGCTACGCTGTTGCAGAACCCTATGAGAAGCTTAAAGCCCTTACTCGCGGCCAACGTATTACCGCCGAGATTCTGAAAGAGTTTGTTGAAACCCTTGAGATTCCAGAGTCCGCTAAAGCCGAATTGCGCGAGCTGACACCGGCGAAATACATCGGCAATGCCGTCGCCCAAGCACTGCGGATCTGATCGCCATGGCGCTGCAAGGATTTGATGCCCAGCATTTTCTGGATACCGCCTGGCAGCGCAAAGCAGTCTTAATCAAGGCCGCCCTGCCTGGGTTTGAATGCCCCTTAGACGGCAATGACCTAGCGGGCCTCGCCTGCGAAGAAGACGTCGATAGTCGTATTATTATTGAAGCTAAAGACGGCTGGGAATTGCGCAACGGGCCTTTTCAAGAAGCCGATTTTACCACCCTGCCAACATCTCACTGGACTTTATTAGTTCAGGGCGTAGACCAATACCTGCCGGAATTAGCCGATTTAATGGCGAAGTTTCGTTTCCTGCCACGCTGGCGCACAGAAGACATTATGGTCAGCTACGCCACCGATGGCGGCAATGTTGGCCCCCATTACGACCAATATGATGTTTTTCTCGTTCAGGGTAGCGGCCAGCGCCGCTGGAAAATTGGCGGCCATTGCGGGTCAGACACCCCATTACACAGCCACCCTCAGCTTAAACTGCTACAACACTTTGAGACCGAACAAGAGTTTCTGCTTGAAGCGGGTGATATTCTCTATGTGCCGCCCGGGGTCGCCCACTGGGGCGTGGCCGAAGGCGACGATTGCATGACGCTGTCAGTGGGCTTTAGAGCGCCATCCGTGGCCGCACTGCTTGGGGATTTCAGCGATGAAATAGCCAGCCGCAGCGATGAGTCCAAGCGCTATCAAGACCCTCAGCTTAGCGCTGCTGCCAATCCTGGTGAAATATCCCCTGCCGTTCACGCGCAATTAAAAGCTGTATTGCTGAAACAACTCGACAACGACGTCCTGCTCGCGCGTTGGTTTGGCGAAATGATGACCAGGGTGCCGGATCAAGGTGAATTTCGCGACGACAGCCTCAGCCGCGACGACTTTGCAGAGCTGCGCGCCCAAGATACAGACCTTCATCTGCGCCTAGGCGCCCGCCTGGCCTTCGATGAACAGCACCTCTTCGCCGACGGTGTGGCCTTTGCCTACCCACCTCAGGATCGCGACGATGTGCGAGCGCTTTGTCAGATCGAATGCGGCAAACCGATAGGTAATTTCCGTAACTTTAGCGAAGAAATGCTGTACGCCTTGTATTGCAATGCTACGCTCTACTTTGATGACGACACTTACGATAGCTAAAGCCGATTGGGCACACCACGCCGGACTTCTCTCTGAAATCCGCCACCGCGTATTTGTCGACGAACAAGGTGTCCCAGAAGCCCTTGAACTCGACGAATTTGACTCACTAGCCAGCCACTGGCTCGCCCGCATAGAAGATAAAGTTATTGGCACGGCCAGAATGTTAGACGGTGGCGCTATCGGCCGCATGGCGGTACTCAAGCCCTATCGTGGCAAAGGCGTTGGCAAAGCACTCATCAACGCCATTATCAACGAAGCGAAAAAGCGCCAGTATCCAACGGTAGAACTTGGCGCCCAAACTCACGCCATCGCCTTTTACGAAACCGCAGGCTTCCGGGTTAAAGGCCCCCGTTTTATGGACGCAGGTATTGCCCATCAACATATGTACCTACGACTAACACCGGACGCGCCACGCGGCTTTAACGCTGACCCTGACCTGCGCGCCAACCCGGGGCAAGGCGTACTCGAGCTGTGCAAAAATGGCCGCTGGGAACTGCGTATTTTCAGCCATAGTCTCGAGCCAGCGCTGTTTGCAAATGCCGCATTTATTCACTGTATTTATGAATTTGCCCACCGCCATCAGGACAGCAAGGTATTGCTCATGATTTGCGAGGAGCGGCCGCTGCGGGAGACTCATCATCCGCTGGTTGAACTAAGCAGGCAGTATCGACATATTTTGCAATTGCGCACCCTTAGCATCGACTATACCGTGAATGCCGATGAGTATTTTGTTGTGAGTGACGAAGATCATCTCATCACCTATCCCCATCAAAGCGAAATAGCACAGATTTTATCCTCAGATGACGAAGCCATTGCACGTCAGTATCGCATGAAGTTTGACCAGCTATGGCGCCACGCGGCAGAACCGCGCTCACTAAAGCCTTTTTATTGATTTAGCTTCACTCGGCGAGCATGACACCCACTTCATTGTCTCTGTCCGCCAAGGTATAGCAACGCAGGTTGCGGCAGGGCTCTTCACTTGCCGCCAGCAATTCGCCGCTGCGAATATCAAAGCGATAGCCATGTTGGGGGCAAACCAGTTCACCGCCCTCAACGTCTGAGCTGCGCAAAGGGTACTCTCGGTGGGGGCATTGGCTTTCAATGAGATAGCGCTGCCCGTCGATTTGCAGCAGCATGAGGTGATGGCTGTCTATTTTAAAGACCTTACGATAACCATCATAAAGATTGATCAATTTTTCGAGGCTGTAATATCGCATTGCAAGGCTACTGATTGATTTTCATTAGCTTAACCCATACCAAGGCCGCACGAAAAGCCTCCTTGACAGCCAGCGCAGCGCGGGCCCAGACTTTATGCAGCTCCTTTCATCCTACTCGCGAATAAAGAGATGAACATGGTGAGATTAAGATTGAACTTCCCCCGGCCGCACAACAGCGCACCTGCCTTATTATTCGCGCTACTGGCGCTATCAGCCTGTGGTGGTGGCAGCGCCAATAGCCCGCCGAATACGACAACCTCAGATGACGAGGGGCTACTACGCAACATTGTCAGTAATGAGGAGTTCGTCAGTCAATTTCGCGCGGCATATATTCGCCCAGCGTCCAGTAATAAACAGCAGAATAGCCACATACAGCCCGTTCCTGCCGAGGCAGGAGCCACTACTGATAGCAATGGTAGCTACAGCACTACCTATACCCTTGAGCCCGATGTAGACGAATTTGATGTATTAAAGTACGACGGCGATCATCTTTACATCGCGCCAACACGGCAAGCTCGTTGCTGTTTTTTAGCCCAGAGTGCAACTATCGCCGAAGCCAGCAGCTTCGCCCCGCCCTCACCAGATCAATCAGGCGGCATTCGCATACTAAGCACCAAGCCAGATACGGCCAGCGCGGCGGAGGTGGCCACTATTCCCCTGCAAGGAGATGAATACGTGCAGGGCTTGTATATTAGCGGTCCGCAACTGATCAGTATTGGCAGCACCCAATATTACGGCCCCTATGGCCACCAATGGCTGGGAATTGCCAGTTGGCTGCAGCAGAATTTAAGTATTAAAATTTACGACACCACAACCATTACTGCGCCCGCGCTAAAGTGGGATATTGGAATTGAAGGCGGCTTAGTGGACAGCCGCCGTATTGGCGACACCCTCTATATCATCAGTCGCCACAGTCCCCAATTCGAGAATATTTACTACTATCCGAGCAATCAAAACGAGGCAGATGCCAATGCCCAGAAATTGGCGGCAATTAAACCGCAAGACCTGATTCCGGTATTTACCGTTAATGGCGAATCCAGACCACTGTTTACGCCACAAAACTGTCTACTTAGCCGCGACGATCAAGACCAGGACTACGCCTACCCTGTTTATACGAGTGTTACCGCAATCCCCCTCACCTCACCTGGCGCAGCAGAGTCGGTGTGCTTCAACGAAGAGAGCAGTGGTATTTATGTTTCTCAAGACGCCCTTTACCTCAGCCAATATCGTTATAGCGACAACAGCGAGAGCACCCGCATTCATAAATTCAAGCTCGCACTCGGCAGGCCCGAATACCGTGGTTCCGCCGACATTGCAGGTCAATTATGGGGGCCGGGGCAAAGCGACTTTAGAATGTCTGAGCGCAATGGCCTGCTCCACATCGTTACCACGGTATTCACCCATGACAACGAGGATCTTCGCGACCACCAGCTCAGCATATTAGGTGAAGCGGCGCAGTCTAAGACCTTGGAACGTGTGGCTAGCCTGCCCAACGCTCGGCGCCCTCAAGAAATTGGCAAAGCCAATGAGGCCCTCTATGGCGTTCGCTTTATCGACGAGCGCGCCTACTTCGTTACCTTTGAACAAATCGATCCGCTATACGTGATTGATCTCAGCGATCCGACAGATCCCTACATTGCGGGTGAACTCGAGATTCCCGGCGTTTCAGATTTTCTCCACCCGGTCAACAATGATTTATTATTAGGACTAGGCCGCGGCGGGCCTCAACAACAAAGCATAAAGTTGAGCCTATTTAATATCGCCGACATCACCCAGCCCCAAGAACTTAATAGCGTGCTGCTTGGCGTTGACGGCGGCTGGAACTACTCCGAAGCCCAGTACAACCGGCACGCATTCACCTATTTGCCGAGCAATACTGGCCCCGACCGTCTGGCCGTGCCGGTACAATCGAGTTTTCAAAACCCAGACAACAGCTATAGCAGCGAGAATCGGCTTTACCTTCTTGAGATTAGAGCCAAAACCATGCCTAGCACAGCGAGCTTGAACATAATTGGCAGTATGATCGCCAATCCAGCGCCAAATGACAGCTGGTACGCTGGTCAAAATCGATCGGTGCTAGACGGTGACGCAATATACTTTTTATCTGGCGACGCCATTTGGGCTGCCATGTGGGGCAATTTCGTGGACCAGTCCGGCCCGTATTAATCCACATTATGTGTATTGGATAAGTGACACTAACGCGGTTTAAATCCTATTCATTTAGACCGTTTGTCGATCTAGTCCTGCCCAACTACGCTCGACTTCTGCGCTGGCATGCGCAACACAAAACTATGACCGTGTTTAGCACGGGAGCTTATAGCGAGGAATGCTAGACCTATTGTCAAAACGGTCATATTGACCAGCGACGCGGCACGTCTAAATGGAGCGGGGTCAAATGTTACGGTCGGTTTATCGAAAAAAACACCCATTATTGCAACAAGCCCACCACCGAGCGATTGTCCGGTAAAAGAGATTGAGCTCTTCATCATTAACGGGGGGGCATCGACATTCATTAAAATGATTTTGCTGTAATCATCAGTTTGCCGATGGGAAGAATATTTCGATAGCTGGAAAGGGGCTCTTCATCATTAACGGGGGACACCGGCATTCATTAAACTGAATTTGCGAAGAAACAGTTTGATGGAGAATACCGATGTCCCACGCAGGAAGAATTATAGGCATA
>NZ_JBFHDY010000127.1:0-9619 GCF_041584495.1 Zhongshania sp. | reverse complement strand
TTTGAGGAGTAACACGCGATGTCCATGGCTGATCGTGATGGCCTGATTTGGTTTGACGGCGAAATGGTTCCTTGGCGCGATGCCAAAGTCCACGTATTAACCCACACCCTGCACTATGGTATGGGCGTGTTTGAAGGCGTACGCGCCTATAAAACAGAAGATCGCGGCACCTGCATTTTCCGTATGCAAGAGCACACAGACCGCCTGTTCCGCTCTGCGCATATTATGCGTATGGAAATGACCGTGACCAAAGAACAGGTCAACGAAGCTCAGCGCGCGGTAGTGCGTGAAAACGGCCTAGAAGAAGCCTACCTGCGGCCAATGTGTTTTTACGGCTCCGAGGGCATGGGCCTGCGTGCCGATAACCTGAAGATGCATGTGATTGTTGCCGCCTGGGATTGGCCTAGCTATATGAGCCCAGACGCGCGGGATAACGGCATTAAAGTACGCTGTTCTTCTTATACTCGCCACCATGTCAATATTTCCATGTGCAAAGCGAAAGCCAACGGTCACTACATCAATTCGATGCTGGCCCTGCGCGAAGCGCTAGACAGCGGCTGTGAAGAAGCCCTGTTGCTGGATAACGAAGGCTATGTTGCCGAAGGCAGCGGTGAGAACGTTTTTCTTGTTCGCAACGGTAAGATTTTTACGCCTGAACTAACCAGCTGCTTAGATGGCATTACCCGTAATACCATTTTTGAATTTGCTAACGAGCTGGGGCTGGAGGTCTCTGAAAAGCGTATTACTCGCGACGAAGTCTACGTGGCAGATGAAGCCTTCTTCACTGGCACGGCGGCAGAAGTATTGCCAATTCGCGAGCTGGATGGCCGCATCATTGGTGCCGGTAAGCGTGGCCCTATCACCACCCAGCTGCAAAGCATGTACTTCGATCAAGTTAAGGGGCGCCGTGAGCAATTCCCCGAGTGGTCTACCCCCGTTCGCTAATGGCGACTAGATACTGAGTTCCCGCAACGCGGGGCTCAGGTCGCCATTCAAACTACTCAATATCAATATACCGGCACTCGCCGCGAATAATGATTTCATTCAATACGGCATACTTGTCGGTAATGGTATAGCCTTTCGGGCAATACTCTTTTAATCGTGGGTCTTGCTTTAACAGGTAGTCGGCGCGTTTTAACTGCGTTTCTTCACTTTCTTTTGGGTCAATGTTTTGGGTCTGGCTGCCATTGGCGCGCTGGGTGATGGGGCGTGGCTTTTCCCTAAATAAGGGCAAAAGATAGCGAAATAGGCGAATGTCATCGCCTTTGATCGTGGTGTCAAACAAGCCTATTGCTTTGCCACTGCGACCGTCGCTGGCGCAGCCCGTTAAAATAATTAAGGCAACGAGGGTCATTTTTTTATAGGGGGGTAATGCTGTTATGCGCATTGCTATCAAGGTCTCTGCAAGGGGTTGGGAGCCTGCGGCGAGTGTAACATGACAAAGTCTTAATGCTATATACAGCGGCTGCGGGGCATCGCGAGTAGATTTATGGGCATGCCATGGTTAGAATCCTGTCACTAGATTGCGGCATTCTTCGATGAGGTGGGGCATATAGGGCTAAATAACGCCCTGTGTCTTCTGGCTAGGCTATTGAAAAGCCATTCTGTTAGCGATGAAGAATTCCTCGGTTTCATAAAAACGAAAAATAGCGATCCCGGATATGGCGTCAACCCCCACAGTAGCAACTTCAACTAAACCGGTATTTAAAGCCGAGGTCATTCCACTGGATGATGCCCGCCCTCGGCGTGCACTCAAAGTGTGTTTACTTGGTTACCGCAGCGCGCCCTATGGTGGCGGCCAAGGTATTTACCTTAAATACCTTAGCAAAGCCTTAGTTCAGGCCGGACATACGGTAGACGTGATCTCAGGTCAGCCCTACCCGCATCTTGATCCTAGAGTAAACTTGATCAAGATGCCCGGCATGAACCTCTTTGAAACCGGCCTTGGCTCTATTCGTCCCCATCACTTGCGTTCTCTCACCAATATTATTGAGTGGAGCGGTAAGCTGACAGGTGCTTTTGCTGAGCCCTACTGTTTTGGTCGGCGGGTGGTTAAATACCTCAAAAAGCATGGTCGTCACTACGACATTATTCATGACAATCAATGTCTTAGTTACGGCATGCTGGAATTGCAAAAGCACAATTTCCCGTTTATTACCACCATCCATCACCCGATCACCAGTGACCTTAGCATTGCCTTGAAAGCGGCCAAAAATTGGCGGGAGCGGCTGCTCATTCGGCGCTGGCACAGCTTTTTAATCATGCAGCGTCAGGTCGCTCGTCAGCTTCACCATGTGGTGACGGTTTCGGAACGCTCTCGGCAAGACATCGCGGTGGCCTTTGATATGCAGCCCGCCGGTATTAGCGTAGTGCTTAACGGTATTGATACTGAAGAGTTTCGCCCCTTGCCGAATACGGTCAAAAACCCGAACAGGGTGATGGCTGCGGTATCCTCTGATCAACCGCTGAAAGGCATGCGTTACTTACTGGAAGGCGTGGCCAAGGTATTGCCAAAGTACCCCGATTTAGAACTACTACTGGTTGGCCAGCCTAAAGAAGGTGGCGAAAGCAGTGCGCTAATTAAGGACTTAGGTTTGAGCAAGCATATTCGCTGTGTTAGTGGCGTTAGCACCGAGGACTTAGTGGGCTTTTACAACGAAGCCTCGGTGGTCATTGTGCCTTCGGTGTATGAAGGCTTTGGTTTACCCGCGGGAGAGGCGATGGCGTGTGGTACTGCAGTCATCTCTACCGATGGGGGGGCATTGCCCGAAGTAGTGGGCGACGCGGCAATTCAAGTGCCGGTGCGTGATAGTAGCGCGATTGCCGAGGCGCTAGATGCATTGTTGGCGTCGCCCGCCAAACGTGAACAATTAGCGGCTGCAGGGCGTCAGCGTATAGAAGAATTGTTTTGCTGGCAGCGTGCTGCCCAACAAATGACAAATTATTATTGGCAGGTGTTACAACGTGAAAACAGTTGATTTCCGTCATTTCCACCTGAACCGTGGCGATAAAGTATTAGATTTAGGCTGTGGCGAAGGTCGCCATGTGATCTCTGCCTATGTTGAAGGTGAGATTACGGCTATTGGTGTAGACCTATGCCTAAAGGATTTGCAAACAGCGCAAACTCGCTTTACTGACTTTAATGAGGCAGATAATAAGCACAAGGCATTTGGCTTAGCCAATGCCGACGCCTTGCAGCTCCCGTTTGCCGACAATAGTTTTGATAAAGTGATTTGTTCAGAGGTACTTGAGCACATTCCTGATTACGCCGCAGTGCTAAAAGAAATTGAACGGATTCTCAAACCCGGTGGCTTGTTCTGCGCGAGCGTTCCCCGCGCGTGGCCTGAGCAAATATGTTGGGCATTGAGTGAGGCTTACCATAAAGTTGAGGGTGGCCATTTACGCATTTTTAAAGCTAGCCAGCTGCGTAAACAAATACAGAGCTTAGGTTTTCGCCTTTACCGTCGGCATTGGGCACATGCTTTGCATTCCCCATACTGGTGGCTGAAGTGTGCATTTTGGGACCGCCAAGATAGCAATCCATTGATTAAACAATATCACCGCTTTCTAGTTTGGGATTTAATGGACAGACCGTTGTTCACCCGCACCCTAGAAGCGAGCCTCAACCCGGTGCTGGGTAAGTCAGTGGTGATGTACTTTGAAAAGGCGAGTCCGGCATGAGTGGTTTATTTTTAAGCAAGGGACTATATCCCCAGGAATTTTTCCGGCCGACAGTCGAATTTTTAGTACGCGCCCAACAGCAAGACGGCAGTATTCCGTGGTTTGCGGGTGGTCATGCTGACCCCTGGGATCACGTAGAGTCGGCGATGGGGCTGAGTATTGGTGGCGAATTTGAGGCGGCCGAAAATGCTTACCGCTGGCTTAAAAACACGCAGCTTGAAGATGGCAGCTGGTGGGCCGCCTACCGCGATGGCGAAGTTGACAATCATGAGCGCCGAGAAACCAATTTTGTTGCCTATATTGCCACTGGTGTTTGGCACCATTTTTTGATTAGTGAAAACCAAGGGTTTTTGCGAGAAATGTGGCCCTGTGTTCAGGGGGCCATTGAGTTTGTACTGGCCCAGCAGTCTCCTCACGGCGACATTAATTGGGCCGTGAACGCCGCTGGTGAAGCCATGTGCGACGCCCTGGTTACTGGTTGTGCCTCCATTTATAAAAGTTTAGAGTGCGCTGTGAATATTTCGGTGCAAGTTGGCTCGCCGCGTCCAATCTGGCGCGACGCGCGACAGGCACTGGGCGAGGCGCTACGTAACAAGCCAGAGCGTTTTGATCGTACCTGGGAGAGCAAATCGCGCTATTCCATGGATTGGTTTTACCCGGTGTTAACCGGCGCGATACCGCCTGCCAAGGCGCGCGCCCACCTGCAAAAGCGCTGGGGCGACTTTGTTGAGCCAGGCCTAGGGTGCCGCTGCGTCTCAAATGAGCCGTGGGTTACCGTCGCGGAGTCTTGCGAGCTAACCATGGCGTTATTGGCAGCAGGGGATCACGCCCGGGCCGTGACGGTGTACAGCTGGTTGCACCAATGGCGCGAGAGCAACGGCGAGTACTGGACGGGTTACCAATTTACTGAAGACTTGCTGTGGCCAGACGAGCGACCAACCTGGACGGCTGCTGCAATTCTACTGGCGGCGGATGCGCTAACAGAATACACCGCTGCCCATCGCTTATTTAAAGAAGTGCGTATGTTGGATGTTGATGCGGCAAAAATATTGCCAGAAAGAAGCCGAGCACAGTCTTTATAAGCATAAGCCTATTGGCTTGCTTGGCCGCGGAATTGCGTCGCGGCGAAGCCCGGTTCTTGTTTAGCCGAGTCGCGCGTCAAGGTTCGCTTGGCTGAGTTCTCGGCTACGTGATTGCGATGCCGCCTTTTTACGTTAATCCTGCCAAGGTCACATCTGCCCTTGCGTTGAAGCTCGACGGCGTGAGGTCTTTGACGCGCCTATTCGGTGCGCTCTTTATCTTCGTTTGCCGCTAGCTCTACGGCCAATTGCCGCGACACGGTGTGTGGCGAATTGCTGTATCGCGCCAATAGCCGGTAGGCCATCGGAATGACAAACAAGGTGAGTAGGGTAGCGCTGCTAACCCCAAACACCACCACAATCCCAATTGCGTAGCGGGACTCGCTACCAGCACCAAACGACAGCAATAAGGGCACAGCACCAATCACCGTGGTGATGGCGGTCATTGCAATGGGCCGCAGGCGCTGCCGGGCAGATTGAATAATCGCAGTGTCAAAATCCACACCCTGATCCCGCAACTGGTTCGCAAACTCCACCAGCAAAATGCCATTTTTAGCGGCCAAGCCCACCAACATAATCAGCGCTATTTGACTGTATATGTTTAAGGTTTGCCCAAACAAATACAGGCCCAGCAAGGCACCGGCAACGGCTAAAGGCACGCTCAGCAAAATAATGAAGGGGTGAATAAAACTTTCAAATTGCGCGGCCAGCACCAAGTAAACAATTAATAGCGACAGCGCGAAGGTAAAATATATACTGCCTCCGGCGTCGCGGTAGTCTAAGGATTCGCCTTTATAATCAACTACCGCCTCAGGAAACTTCTCGGCAACAAGGTTTTCGAGATAGGTCAGCGCTTCGCCCAGTGAATAGCCGTCGGCTAAGTTGGCGTCTATGGTAATCGCGCGCACGCGGTTATAGCGATTCAGCACCGCGGCGTCGCCGCGCTCTTGAATAGTCACCAAGTTGCCAAGGGGGATTAGCGCATCTGTGGTGGTAGACCGCACATAGATATTACTGAGGTCTTCAGGGCTGCGCTGGGTCTCTGGCTCGCCTTCGAGGATCACGTCGTACTCTTCACCGGCCATCATAAAGGTGGTTACCCGCCGGGAGCCGAGCAGGGTTTCTAGGCTGCGGTTGATCTCGCTGGCGTCTACGCCAAGTGCGGCGGCGCGGTCGCGATCAATTGTTACCGCAAGCTGGGGTTTGGTTTCGCGGTAATCGCTGTCGATGCCAAGCAAGCCTGGATTGGTGCGGGCCTCGGCTATAAGTTGGTCGCGCCATTGCGCCAGTTCTTGGTAATTGCTGCCGCCGAGCACGAACTCGACTGGTTTACTAAAGCCGCCACCGAGAGACTGAGGGGTAACCGGAAAAACGCTTAAACCGCTAAAGCCAGCTAGCCGCTGCCTTATCTCGCCGACGATTGCCGATACCGGAGGGCGCTCCTCCCAAGGCGTGAGCACCATAATACCTACGCCTTCATTATAGGTATCTGCGCCGCCGCGGCCACCGGGCGCACGGAGCAAAAAGCGCTTTATTACGCCGCTGTCGACCATGGGCATTAGTCGCGATTCGACTTCAGCCATTTGCGTGGTGGTGAAATTAAAGGAGCTGCCCTCGGGGGCGCGAATCATCATAAACACCACGCCGCGATCTTCTTTGGGCGCAAATTCAGCGGGCACTTCTTTTAACAGAAACAGGCAGCCGCCAATAGTCATCGCCAGTAGCACGGCCGATATAATCGGTCGCCTCATGCTGCGGCCGAGCAGCTTACCGTAGCGGCTTTCCATACGGTGTAGCAGCGACTCAACAAAATTGGCAAGGCCGCCGTGCATGGCGTCGCGATTTAATACACGCGCACAAATCACTGGCGACAGCGTTAAGGCCACGAGGCTAGAAAACATGACGGCCACGGCCATGGCAACCGCAAACTCGCCAAACAAGCGGCCCACGTCGCCCTCTAAAAAACTGATAGGCACAAAAACGGCCACCAGTACGGCGGTGGTGGCCATAACCGCAAAACCGACTTGGCGGCTGCCGCGATAAGCCGCAACCAACGGCGGCTCGCCATTTAGCAGGCGGCGATGAATATTTTCTAAAACAACAATGCTGTCGTCTACAACCAAACCAATGGCTAATACCAGGGCTAATAAAGTCAGTAAATTAACGGTGTAACCCAGGGCGTACAGCACCGTAAAGGTGGCAATAAGCGATACCGGCACCGTAATTGCCGGTACCAACATGGCGCGGAAATCACCAAGGAATAAAAATATCACCAGCACCACTAGCCCGGCGGCAATAAATAAGGTGCTATAAACTTCGCCAATGGCGCTGGCGATAAACACCGAGCTGTCAAAGCTCGAGTGCAGGCCCACGCCGTCGGGCAGGGATTTACGAATAAACGTGGCTTCCTTGTGCACCGCCTCGGCAACCGCAAGGGTATTCGACACGCTCTGCTTAACAATGCCCACGCCGACCATGGGCACACCATTGCCGCGGAACATATTGCGGTATTCGGCGGCGCCCAACTCGACGCGAGCAACCTCGCTAAGGCGCAATAAATTACCGTTGGTTTCGCGTTTAATAACCAGGTTTTCAAAGTCGCTGGGGCTGAGATAGTGGCGGTTTATTTTAACCACAAAGTCGCGGTCTACCGACTTGAGCGTACCGGCGGGCAGCTCGACGTTCTCGCGCCGCAAACTGCTTTCGACATCGGCCACCGTGAGCTGGCGGGCGGCGAGGGCCTCGCGGTTTAACCAGATCCGCATGGCGTATTCGGGGCCGCCGCTAACCCGCACCGAAGCAACGCCGTCGATCACCGCAAAACGGTCTACAATATAGCGTTGGGCGTAGTCGGCCAACTCAAGGGTGGTGTGGTTCTCTGAGGTGAGATTTAGCCACATAATCACCTGCTCATCGGCGTCGGCTTTGCGCACCTCGGGTGGCTCGGCCTCTTCTGGTAGGCTGGCCAGTGAGCCAGAAACACGGTCGCGAACATCGTTGGCGGCGGCGTCGATATCGCGATTTAGCGAAAACTCAATATTGATCGACGAAAAGCCATCGCGGCTACTCGACTCAATAGTCTCGATGCCCTCAATACCCGCAATGCGATCCTCTATCACCTGAGTAATACGCGACTCCACCACCTCGGCAGACGCACCGGTATAGACCGTGCGTATCGACACAATGGGCGGGTCAATGTCGGGGTATTCCCGCAGCGGCAAACGCTCAAAGGCCAATAAGCCAAATGCCAATAGTAATAAGCTAATAACAACGGCAAAAACCGGCCGCTTTATGGCGGTATCAGAGAGCAACATGGCTTATTTGTTTCCCTGTGGGGCAACAGCCATACCGGCTTGCAGATTGCCAATGCCCTCGTAAATTAATTGCTCACCGGCGCTGAGGCCGCTGCGAATTTCCACAAAACCGGGTTTGCGAACGCCCAACTCAACTTGGCGCTGCTCGGCCTTGCCGTCGCTTAACAACCACACATAATGCTGTAATTGCTCGCTCAGCAATGCCGATTCCGGAATGAGAATGCCCTCGCGCTCAGATGTAATTAACACGACCTGCATCAACATGCCGGGCTTAAGGTGGCCATCGGCGTTGGGGATGAGCGCCCTGACCTTCAGGCTGCGTTTGATCGGGTCTATGCGGCTGTCGATGGCGGAAATATGGCCAGAAAAATCCTCATTTAGCGCGTCGCTGCGGGCAATAATCTCCTGACCCAGCGCCAGCGCCTTAAGATTCAGACTGGGGATATAAAAGTCCAAGCGCATCACACTCAAATCATCCAGGCTGGTAATGCGGGTGCCAGGGCTGAGCAGGGCGCCGGGGCTGAGTTCCCGCAAACCCACCACGCCGCTAAAGGGCGCGCGGATGCTGCGTTCATTTAGCAACGCAGAAATTTCAGCAATCTTGCTCTCGGCGCGCAGCTTAGAGGTTTGGCGCTGATCATATTCGGTTTGCGCGGCAGATTGCTTGGCCAATAAGCCTTTCAGACGCTGCAGCTCACGCTCGTGCTCTGCCAAATCGGCGCGGGCAGATTTAAGCTGGGCAGCTTCTTCGGCTTGCGCTAAGGTCACCAGCAAATCACCCGATTTCACGGTTTGGCCGTCGTCAAAATGCAGGCTTTGGATCTTCTCTGTCACACTGCTGCTGATATCTACCGATTCCCGCGCCAGCAAACTGCCCAAGGCCTGTAAGCGCGTTTGTATGAGCTCAGTTTTTAGGGTTTGCACCTTCACCGGCGTTGGCGGGCGGCCCTTCGGCGCAGCAGCCTCGGGCGCGGGCTGGCAAGCCAGTATGCTAAGGCTAAGAAGGCACACGGAAGAGTAAGACAGAATCGATCTAAGACTATGGCTGTAATTAACACCGAACATCGGTGAACGTCTCCCTTTAATGGTGCGCAGGCGCGAATAAATAACGCAAAATGCCCTGCCGCGCATAAATCCTGCGGTAGCCCGTTAATGTAACGGTTGAGGTGCTAATTTTCAAAGCTAAATAAGAATTATTTTCAATAACTTAGGGTGGGCAGTAGCGTGCCTGTGTTCGCAATTATCTAAGCACGCGGTTATTGTCGCCTAGCGAAAAATAATGCTGCTCAGAAGCAATCAAGTGCTTGCTCAAAAGCAGGCAGCACATTATTGTTATTTACATTGTTATACCGGCGTACACGTAGGTACACCCGCCCCGACCAAAGGAATGGTGAAGCACTCATGTCGACAAGCCCTGCCAATTACTGCCTGCCTACGCAGCATAGTCTTCTTTCCGCTCCAGTTAAGTGCTCTGGCCAGCGTAATAAGAAAGGCCTTCCTACGCCAAAATTAAATAGTTTGAAAAACAATAAGTTGCTGTGCGGC
>NZ_JBFHDY010000126.1:0-9632 GCF_041584495.1 Zhongshania sp. | reverse complement strand
GGGTTCTGTCTTGGACGACCATTCATCTGGGATCTGCGTCACCGCAGACCTCTAGCAGCCTACCCGAATCCACTGTGGGCCACAGCATTGGATTCCTATTTGGCCTTGCTCCAGGCGGGGTTTACCATGCCACGAACTGTTGCCAGCCGCGCGGTGCGCTCTTACCGCACCATTTCAACCTTACCGGCAGCTTGCGCTACGTAGGCGGTGTATTTTCTGTTGCACTTTCCGTAGGCTCGCACCTCCCAGGAGTTACCTGGCGCCTTGCCCTGCGGAGCCCGGACTTTCCTCCCTGCAGCGAACTGCCGAGCGATCGTCTGGCCGACTCACCTGTAAGAATAACCAGTAGTTAACCCCCGCGCAAGCGCTATTTCCACAGACATTTATAATGGGTGCTCGATTCCATACTGGTATAACTGGTTTTTCTTAATGCCACTGATTTTCGCGCACAGCGCCGCCGCCTGTTTGAGCGGCAGATCTTCTCGCAATATATCCAATATTTCGATCACTTCAACAGGAAGACCTTCGTCACCCGCAAAGCCCGCAATCAACAACACACACTCACCACGCTGCTGATTGCTGTCTGCGCTTATAAACTCCAGCATCTCGGCGGCCGGGAGGCGCTTGACCGTCTCGAACATTTTGGTTATTTCTCTGGCCAGAACGATTACCCGCTCAGACCCCATGACGGCCAGCACGTCGGCCACGCAGTCTTTTATGCGGTGGGGCGCTTCGTAAAAAATCATGGTTCGGCGCTCTCGCAGCAGGGCTTTGAACACCCCTTGCCGCGCATGTTGTTTGGCAGGTAAAAAGCCCTCAAACATAAAACGATCTGAAGGCAAACCAGCCACACTCAACGCCGCTATTACGGCGCAAGCGCCGGGGATCGGCACCACCTTAAAGCCCTCGCGCAACGCGAGATCGACCAATTTAAAGCCTGGATCCGATACTAGCGGGGTGCCCGCGTCAGAAATGAGCGCCAAATCCTTACCGTTGCGCAAATGCCCGAGCAAGCGCTCCAGAGCGGCATTATTACTGTGATCATGATATGCCACTAGGGGTGTATCAATGTCAAAATGGCTCAGCAATGTTCGACTGTGGCGCGTATCTTCCGCCGCAATGAGCGCAACCGTTTGTAGGACCTCTATGGCTCGGGGTACCATATCGGCCAAATTCCCTATTGGCGTTGCAACAACGTAAAGGGTGGGGCTAATTTCCACAACAGCGGCCTCATTGACAATGCATGACCGCGCAGACTAACAATGGCTGATCAATGAAGACAAGAACTTTTGCTTTTGCACTCACTTGCGGCCTATTGGCTAGCTGTGCTGCTAACCCGCCGCCAACCTCAGTTTACAACCGTCCGGAGGTGAGGCAACCGCAAGCATCAGCGCAGCCAACACCTCAGCAAAGTGGCGAATTCAACCCTGCGACCGCCGATGCCGAACTCGTGGAACAATGGCTGCTAGACGCCGCGACACTCGATAGCGACGAAGCGGCAGATTTGTTGCTCCGCGCGTCCGAGGTACTCCTGCGCGAAGGCGAGCTGGCCCGCGCAGACGATGTAGTGGGCGAATTAATTGCGCCGGAATTAAACGCAGACCAGGCCTTGCGCCTTGCCATTATTCGCGCGCGGGTGCACCGCGGCCACGCCGAGTTCACCAGCGCCCTAGCAGAGCTGTCCGACCCCCTAATCGAGGCTGCGGTTGTTGATGCACCTATACGCCGCCAACTGCAGTACAGCCAATTGCGCGCCTCGCTCTTTCAGATTGAAGGCGATCACCTCGCCGCTGCCAGAGAGTGGATTTTCATCGACCCACTGCTCAATCCGAGCCAACAGCGCGCCAACCGGGAGTCTATCTGGCAGTCGCTGATGCAAATTCCCACCGCTACGCTGATTGAGCACATTGGCAGCACTGGAAATAGGGATTATCTTGGCTGGCTGGAACTCGCCTCCGTGGCCAAAGACAATCAAGGTGATATCGAGGCCCAGGTTCGCCAACGTGACGCGTGGCTAGCGCGCTGGCCCCAACACCCGGCCCGTTACTCACTCCCAGGCGGTCTCGATAAATTAGATGATTTGATTGTCGAGCGGCCAGACCAAGTCGCGCTCATTTTGCCGGTTACCGGGCGCCTTGCAGCCTACGGCAAAGCTATTCGCGACGGCTTTTTTGCCGCCTATTACGAGACCTTAAATCAAGGCGGCGGCGTCCCAAAAGTTCGACTTTACGACAGCAATAGCGCGGATATTAACGCCCTGTATCAACAGACAATAAACGATGGCAACAAACTCGTCATAGGCCCACTGGAAAAAGAGCATGTTAGCGCGCTAACTGCCAGCCACCCGCAAGCAATGTCGGTGCCCACACTGGCACTCAATCGCATAGACGGCGAGCGCTTCCCAAGCGGCCTGTATCAGTTTGGCCTGAACCCTGAGGACGAGGCGGCGCAAATAGCCGATATCGCGCTAGCCAAGGGCTATAAGCGCGCCCTGGTGATTACGCCCGAAGGCTCATGGGGACATAAGGTAGCCGTCGCCTTTACCGATCGCTGGCAGCAACTGGGCGGCAAAATTGTTGCCAGCCAAACCTTCGATTCAAATAAGAACAATTACTCCAAGCAGATTAAAAATATTTTAAATATCGACAAAAGCCAACAGCGCCTGCAACGCCTGCAACAAATTATTGGTATCAGACCCAACTACGAACCCTACCGGCGCACCGACCTCGACTTCATCTTTTTGCTCGCGCGCCCCAACGAAGGCCGCGCTATTAAGCCACTACTGGCCTACCACTATGCAGGAGACATCCCCGTCTATGCGACGTCACACATTTACCGTGGCAACAAGGCGCCAACCAAGGACCAGGACATCAATGGCGTACGGTTTATTGATATTCCCTGGATTTTTAACGAAGAACTTGAAATTCGCCAAGCCATTAATAATGGCATACCGTCCAGCGCCGGCTACCAGCGGATGTACGCCCTCGGCGTAGACAGCTTTCGGCTCCACCTCCGACTTAAGCAGCTGCGCAATGGTGATCGTAATCAGGTGTTCGGCGAAACCGGCACCCTTAGTTTAAATATGCTTGGCCAAATTGAGCGAGAACTGTCATTAGCCGAAATTCAAAACGGCATCGCCGTGGTAAACCCAATTACCACGGCGGAAACTGAGCTGCGCTAATGCGGCCCAAGCAGGGAGCTTGCAATACCGGTGCGCGCGCCGAACAAGCTGCATGCCGGTATTTGCAAAAGCATAAGCTAAACGTCATCGCTAGGAATTATCGTTGCCGCTTTGGGGAGATCGACATCGTATGCCGCAGCGACCAACACCTGATATTTGTAGAGGTTCGCTACCGCCATACCACACATTTCGGCAGCGCGGCTGAATCTGTCAACGTTGCCAAGCAGCAACGCATTATCCTCACCGCCCGTCACTACCTCAGCTGCAGCGCCGATGCTAAACAGTACAGTGAACTTCCATGCCGCTTTGATGTCATTGAAGCAAGCCCTGGCAACAGTGGTGAGCTGCAGTTAAATTGGCTTCCCAACGCTTTTCAGGAGTGAGAGACAATACACCGTGGATAATACCGAGCAAGTACTAGACCTGTTTCATCGCCATATTGAAAGCTGCATGTATACCATGGAGTCTTTGAGCGACGTGATCGTTCAAGCCAGTGAATGCCTCGTTGACAGTATGCTGCACGACCATAAAGTTATTTGCTGCGGCGAAGGAACCAGCGGCCTCATCGCTCACCACTTGGCCACCAACCTCCTCACTAGCTTTCAGCAAGAACGCCCAGCACTACCCGCGATGGTACTCAGCGCCGACGCCGCTACCGCGATAGCCGTAGATTCCAGCTACAATGATATTTATGCCAACCAAATTCGCGCATTAGGCCAAGCCGGCGACTGTTTAGTACTGTGCTATTACGGCAACGGCTCAACAGCGACCTTACGCGCTATTCAGGCCGCACACGAGCGCGGCATGCGGGTCGTCTCACTGTGTAACCTCAACGGCGGCGACGCCAGCTCACTCCTCTCACCAGAAGATGTCGAACTCGCTTTTCCCGTAGAAGACCGCGCCAGAGTCACAGAAATGCAATTAATTGCCGTTCACAGCATCTGCGAACTCATTGACAGCCAACTGTTTGGAAACCCTCACGCATGATCCAATTTCAACGCTATGCCCTAACCCTACTCCTTATCGGCGTACTCAGCGGCTGCACACAGATACTCACTGCAACCACCGACACCCCTATCGCTGAAGATCCCGGTAGCCGGAGCCTCGGCAGCTACCTAGACGACGAGATCATTGAAACCAAGGCACTGGTTAATATCCGCAAAACAGACCCTGCACTGCAAAGTGCACGCATCGCAGTAACCAGCCATAATGGCATCGTGTTATTAACAGGAAATGTGCCCACCAGCAGCTTAAGGAGCGTTGCCGGGGAAGTGGCCAACAAAGTAAAAAAGGTTCGCAAGGTTCACAACGAACTAATGATTGCTACTAACGTCAGCATGTTAGCCCGCAGTAACGACGCATGGATCAGCACCAAAGTCAAAAGCCGCCTATCTCTCGACGACAAGCTTGATGCGTCAAAAATCAAAGTCATCACTGAAAACGGCGTTGTTTATTTAATGGGACTGGTATCAAAATCAGAGTCTGACGTCGCGACTAAAATCGTCAGCGAGACGAGCGGGGTACAGAAAGTTGTGCGGGTCTTTGAATATTATTAAAGTTTAGAATAAAAAAGCCGGCTTGATTCATTCCCATCAAGCCGGCTTTTCAGTATTACTTAACCACTTTCAAACTCGGCTTACCCTTTGCCGTCGGCAGCTTACTAAGACTAGCACTCGGCCTAGATCCTGGCGGCTTGGGCGGCACGTCCGGCTCTTCGGCATCAAAGAGCATGCCTTGACCATTCTCCTTAGCATAGACACCCAGTACTGCAGAGATTGGCGCACTCACCTCCTGTGGCACGCCACCAAAGCGGCCGCTAAACGTCAAAAAATCATTGCCAACGTGCAAACCCACCACCGCAGACGGGGAGATATTGAGCACAATCTGACCGTCTTGCACATACTGCTGAGGCACGAAGACGCCGTCATGAAGTGCATTTACGAGAATGTAAGGCGTACAACCATTGTCGACCACCCATTCGTAAATTGCCCTAATCATATAGGGACGACTCGATGTCATTGCCATAATATACCACCAGTGGTTTAGGCTACTGACGCCTCGTTACGATTTTCACGCTCTTTTTCAGTCAGACTTTCCTGAAAGGAAGGCCGCTCAAACAATCTCGCCATATAATCGAACAAGGGCTTAGATTGACGGGTTTGCGGAATAACCACACCCAGCTGAGGCAAACGCCACAGAATCGGCGCCAAGCAGCAGTCTACTAGCGTGAATTCATCACTCATAAAAAACGGCTTTTCAGTAAATATAGGGGCTACAGTTAATAAACTATCCCGCAATTCCTTACGCGCCTTTTCAACATTCTTTTGATTGCCACCGACCAGCAGCTCATCAACCAAACGGCACCAGTCACGCTCAATACGGTAGATATACTGACGGCTCTCACCACGGGCTACTGGATAAACAGGCAATAGCGGCGGATGCGGAAAGCGCTCGTCAAGGTACTCCATCATTACTTTTGATTCGTATAATGCTAAGTCGCGATCAACCAAAGTAGGCAGCGAATTATACGGGTTCAGCTCGGCGACCTCTTCCGGCAGAGTGCCCGGTTTCACATCGACGATATCAACAGTCACGCCTTTTTCGGCCAATACAATTCTTACCCGATGGCAGTAATGACTTGCTGCGTCGGAGAAGAAGGTCATGGTAGAACGCTTGGCAACAACGCCCATTGATCTCACCTCAAATTATCAAACTAAAAACAAGAAACGGGCAGCTCCAAATAGAACCGCCCGCTGACTCTCTCCAACCCACACGACAAGTCGGGTGAGTCAAAGGGGTTTAATGCACGTCTTTCCAATATTCACGGTTCAACAAGAAGGCAAATACAAAGAACACCGCAATAAATAACAGAACATATACGCCAATCCGCCTGCTTTTCGCAGCAGACGGCTCAGCAACGTATTCCAAAAAATTAACCAAGTCATACACGACTTTATCATACTCGGCGGGACTCAGGGCGCCCTCAGTTTGGTAGCTAAATGAACCGCAAGGGTTCAACGCCTTACCATCATCGCCAAACAAAATATTTTCGCCGGTTAGTGGGTCGCGTAATATGCCGCCGTTATGGGCGTGCACTGGGCCTGGTGCGCACTCGGGCATACCCTGTAACTCGGCCATCACATGAGGCATACCCACATCTTTAAAGACTTTGTTGTTCACGCCATAAGGGCGCGAAGGGTCGGCATAGAAGGTCCGCAAATAAGTGTATAGCCATTCAGGACTACGAGCGCGCGCCACCAACGTTAAATCAGGTGGCGCAGCGCCAAACCACTTTTTTGCATCGGCAGCGGCCATTGAGTTATGCATGAGCGAGCCAATTTTGACATCGCGATCAAACTTCAGGTTTTCCTCAAACAACTCAAGCGGGATCCCAAGGTCGTCAGCAGTACGCTGGTAGCGCGCATAGCTCAGTGAATGACAGCCCATGCAGTAGTTCATATAGGTGGCTGCGCCGCTTTGCAGCGACGGCAAATCAGTCACATCAGTGTCGATTTGATCACAGGCCATCGTGCCGCAATCAAACGCCGACTCAGCGCCCGCGGCCTTAAGTGGCAACACGGTTAACAGAATCACCGCCAGCAACACCAGCATACTCTTCCAGAAGCCCATGCCACCGTCGGTGGTGCGGGTTGGCTCCGGCTTAGTCGCTTCCCACTTAGTCCAAAATGGCATCAGCAAGAAGAACGCGAAGTAGAGTACCGAACAGATCCGCGCCAATAAGGTCCGCGCTTCAGTAGGCGCTTTCACACCAAGCACACCAAGGATCAAGAAAGAAGCCACAAAAATCAGGATGGCCGCTTTACTGATATTGCCCTTGTAGCGAATCGACTTCACCTTACTGCGATCCAGCCATGGCAGCAGGAACAAAATAGCAACTGACGCGCCGAAAGCCATAAAGCCCAGCAGTTTATCAGGCACTGCGCGCAGCACTGAATAGAAAGGAGTGAAATACCAAACAGGCGCAATGTGCTCTGGGGTTTTCAAGCCATTGGCGATTTCAAAGTTAGCGTGTTCAAGGAAATAGCCGCCCATCTCCGGCATAAAGAACACAATGCCACAGAACACAAACAAAAAGACCGCGATCGCCGTCAAATCATGCACGGTGTAGTACGGATGGAAAGCCACGCCATCTAGCGGTATACCGTTAGCGTCCTTATTCTTCTTGATCTCAACACCGTCGGGGTTATTAGAGCCCACTTCGTGCAATGCCAATAAGTGGAGAACAACCAAGGCAATCAAGATAATTGGCAGCGCAACAACGTGCAGTGCAAAAAAGCGGTTAAGCGTGACACCCGAAATAAGGAAATCACCACGTACCCATTGCACAATGTCTTCGCCTACAACAGGAATCGCGCCAAACAGCGAAATGATAACCTGCGCACCCCAGTAGGACATTTGCCCCCAAGGTAGTACATAACCAACAAAGGCTTCAGCCATCAACGCCAGAAAGATGAACATACCGAAAACCCAAATCAATTCACGGGGCTTTTGGTAAGAGCCGTAGATCAGGCCGCGGAACATATGCAGATAGACCACGACAAAAAACGCCGAGGCGCCGGTAGAGTGCATATAACGAATGATCCAGCCGAAGTCGACATCACGCATGATGTATTCAACAGAGTTGAAAGCTTCTTCAGAGCTGGGGGTAAAACTCATGGTTAGCCATACACCGGTCAGCAGCTGATTTGCCAGCACGACCAGCGACAAGACACCAAAGAAATACCAGAAGTTGAAATTTTTTGGCGCGTAGTACTTACCCATATGGGTATCCCACGCACGCATAATTGGCAGGCGGGCATCAACCCAGTCGCGCAAACCCACTAACATTTTGACCATTACGCAGCCCCCTGATCAATACCGATAACAAGCACACTGTCGCCCTCGAAGGAATAAGGGGGAACAATGAGGTTTTGAGACGCAGGTGAACCCTGATAAACACGACCAGCTAAATCGAAGCGCGAACCGTGACAGGGGCAAAAAAAGCCGCCCAACCAAGATTTGCCACCGAGATCCGGCACGCCCACTTCGGGGTGATGCTTTGGCGCGCAACCTAGGTGCGTACACAAACCAACGAGAACCATATATTCTGGCCGAATTGAGCGGGTCGCAATTTCGACATATTCAGGCTGCTCGGAACCACCAGACTCAGGATCTTTTAAGTATTGGCCAAGCTCTTTCAGACCGGCAACCTGCTCTTGGGTGCGACGCACCACATAAACAGGCTTACCACGCCACTCAACAACAACCATCTGACCGGGCTCAAGCTTACTGATGTCGGCCTTTACTGGCGCACCAGCAGCCTTAGCTTTAGCACTTGGATTCCAAGAACCCACAAATGGCGTTGCTATACCAACGGCCCCGGCGGCACCAACAACAGATGTTGCGGCCGTCAGGAAGCGTCGACGTCCTGTATTTACGCCGTCATTACTCATGACGATTCCCCCATAACATACGAAAAGTCAGGCTGGCCCCGCTAGATGAGCAGAACCCACTCCAAAATTCCAAATGGGCCAAATACTAATGAACTTGACCCATTCTGACAATAATTATGCGCGACAAAGACCCGCATCCAGATCGTTGTTCAGGCAAAAAAAAACGCCCACATCGTAGCTCGTGGGCGTTTTCCGAAAGCCGCAATGGGCAGTCTCCACAGGCCAGAGGCCGTAGCGGTTAACGCTTGGAGAATTGTGGCTTCTTACGAGCTTTACGCAGACCGACTTTCTTACGCTCAACTTCGCGTGAGTCGCGAGTTACGAAACCAGCTTTACGCAGTGGGCTGCGCAGGCCTTCATCGTATTCCATCAGAGCACGAGTAATGCCGTGGCGAATCGCACCGGCTTGGCCAAAACTGCCACCACCCGCAACGGTCACCAAAATATCAAATTTTTCAGACATTTCGACCAGCTCTAAAGGCTGACGAACGATCATACGCGCCACCTCACGACCAAAGTACTGATCAAGAGTGCGATCGTTTACTGAAATAGCGCCGGTTCCTGCTTTCAGGAATACACGGGCTGACGAGGTTTTACGGCGACCTGTACCGTAATACTGGGTGGCTGACATATTACGCTTCCGTTAGATATTCAGTTCAACTGGCTGCTGAGCGGTATGTGGATGCTCAGTACCAGCGTAGACTTTCAATTTTTTAAACATAGCACGACCCAGCGGGTTTTTGGGCAACATACCCTTTACCGCTCCCTGGATCACGCGCTCTGGGGCTTTATCAATCAACTTTTCGAAGCTCATTGACTTCAATCCACCTGGGTAACCAGTGTGGTGGTGATAGATTTTACCACTTGCTTTATTGCCGGTAACGCGAATTTTTTCCGCATTAACAACAACGATATAATCGCCAGTATCAACATGAGGCGTGTATTCAGGCTTATGCTTACCGCGCAAACGATGCGCAATTTCACTGGCCAAACGACCC
>NZ_JBFHDY010000125.1:0-9978 GCF_041584495.1 Zhongshania sp. | reverse complement strand
TTGTTTAATCAGTTTATTGAGTTAATTAAAGCGAGTCGCTAAACGGAAAACGGGAGACGCTTTTGCTTAGCGTTTTCCGTCTCCCATCTAGCGTCCTGCGGAGACCCCATGCCAAAAAGAACAGACATCAAAAGTATTCTCATCCTCGGTGCTGGTCCGATTGTGATCGGTCAGGCCTGTGAGTTTGATTACTCCGGCGCCCAAGCGTGTAAAGCCCTGCGCGAAGAGGGCTTTCGCGTTATTTTGGTAAACTCGAACCCCGCGACCATTATGACCGACCCGTCGATGGCTGATGCTACGTATATTGAGCCGGTGGTTTGGGAAACGGTTGCCAAGATCATCGAAAAAGAGCGTCCCGACGCCCTGCTGCCGACCATGGGTGGCCAGACCGCGCTGAACTGTGCGCTGGACCTGGATCGCGAAGGGGTGCTGGAGAAATACGGCGTAGAAATGATCGGCGCCACTAAAGATTCTATCGATATGGCAGAGGACCGCCAGTTATTCGATAAGGCCATGAAGCGCATCGGCTTGGCTACGCCGCGCTCTGCCATTGCCCACAGCATGGAAGAGGCTCTGCAAGTGCAGGACTCTATTGGTTTCCCCGCGATAATTCGTCCGAGCTTCACCATGGGTGGTTCTGGCGGCGGTATTGCGTATAACAAAGAAGAATTTATTGAGATCTGTTCCCGCGGTTTAGACCTGTCGCCCACCAATGAGCTGTTGATCGATGAGAGCCTGATTGGTTGGAAAGAATTTGAAATGGAAGTGGTTCGCGACAAAAACGACAACTGCATTATTGTCTGTGCGATTGAAAACTTCGACCCTATGGGCGTGCACACCGGCGATTCGATCACCGTTGCGCCAGCGCAGACTCTGACCGATAAAGAATATCAAATCATGCGTAACGCCTCGTGCGCGGTATTGCGTGAGATCGGTGTTGAAACTGGCGGTTCCAATGTTCAATTTGGTATGGAGCCGCACACTGGTCGTCTGGTGGTTATCGAGATGAACCCGCGGGTTAGCCGTTCTTCGGCCTTGGCTTCTAAAGCGACTGGCTTCCCCATTGCCCGTGTGGCAGCGAAATTGGCGATTGGTTATACCCTCGACGAATTGCAGAACGAGATTACTGGCGGCGCGACCCCCGCGTCTTTTGAGCCAGCTATCGATTACGTGGTTACCAAAATCCCGCGTTTCACCTTTGAAAAATTCGGTGAGGCGCAGACTCGTTTACACACCCAGATGAAGTCGGTAGGTGAGGTGATGGCAATTGGCCGTACCTTCCAAGAATCGCTACAAAAAGCGCTGCGCGGCTTGGAAGTGGGTTCTGCTGGTTTTGAGCACCAGATCGATACTGATCGCGATGACGCTAAAGACATCTTGATTGCTGAGTTGACGAATCCCGGCCCAGAGCGGATTTGGTTTGTGGCTGATGCCTTCCGCTCCGGTATGAGCGTTGAAGAGGTGTTTGAACACTCGTGGATTGATCCTTGGTTCCTCGTGCAGATTGAAGACATTGTTAAAACTGAAAATTCTTTAAAAACCGTGGCCTTGGCGGATATCACCAAAGACATGATGTGGCGTCTAAAGCGCAAAGGCTTTTCAGATCAGCGCTTGGCAGTACTGCTGGCAGTGAGTGAAAAGCAGTTGCGTGGCCTGCGTCATAGCTTAGATATTCACCCTGTGTACAAGCGCGTAGACACCTGCGCGGCAGAATTCTCTACTTCTACCGCCTATATGTATTCGACCTACGAGGAAGAGTGCGAGTCTAATCCGTCGGATCGCGAGAAGATTCTTGTTATCGGTGGTGGCCCCAACCGGATTGGTCAGGGTATTGAATTCGACTACTGCTGCGTTCACGCGGCGCTGGCGATGCGTGAAGACGGTTACGAGACCATTATGGTCAACTGTAACCCCGAGACCGTATCAACTGATTACGATATTTCAGATCGTCTGTATTTTGAGCCGGTGACGTTGGAAGACGTGCTCGAAATCGTGGCCAAAGAAAAGCCAAAGGGTGTTATCGTGCAGTTTGGTGGGCAAACACCGCTAAAATTGGCCCGTGACCTTGAGGCCGCTGGTGTGCCGATTATCGGTACAACGCCAGATGCGATTGACCGCGCCGAAGATCGTGAGCGTTTTCAGCAGATGCTGCAGCGTTTAAATATCAAGCAGCCACCGAATACCACCGTGCGTTCAGAAGAAGCGGCACTGCGGGCGGCGGCTGAGATTGGCTATCCCTTGGTTGTGCGTCCATCCTATGTATTAGGTGGCCGGGCCATGGAAATTGTCTATAAAGAAGAAGAGCTTGAGCGCTATATGCGTGAAGCGGTGCGGGTGTCTAACGACTCGCCGGTATTGCTTGATCACTTTTTGAATGCGGCGGTTGAGGTTGATCTTGATGCGGTGTCCGATGGCAAACATGTGGTGATCGGCGCGATTATGCAGCATATCGAACAAGCGGGCGTTCACTCTGGTGATTCGGCGTGTTCATTGCCCCCATATTCGCTGGATGCCGGTGTTCAGGATCGCATGCGCGAGATCGTTAAAGCCATGGCGCTGGAGTTAGGCGTGGTGGGTTTGATGAACGTGCAGCTGGCAGTGCAAGATGGCTCAATCTACGTGATTGAGGTTAATCCTCGCGCTTCACGTACTGTGCCCTTCGTGTCTAAGTGTATTGGTATTTCACTTGCCAAAGTTGCAGCGCGCTGCATGGCGGGTAGGAGTCTGGCTGAGCAAGACTTTATCGAAGAGCGTAGTCCTAAGTATTTTGCTGTTAAAGAAGCGGTTTTTCCCTTTAATAAATTCCCTGGCGTTGACCCCATTCTTGGGCCAGAAATGAAATCGACGGGTGAAGTGATGGGCTTGGGCGAAACCTTTGCGGAAGCCTTTGCTAAAGCGGCAGTAGGTGCTGGTGAGGTCTTTCCAACCAGTGGCAAAGCCTTTATCAGTGTTCGCGACCCCGATAAATCAGGGGCAATCGCCGTGGCCAGTCAATTGGTTGAACTCGGCTTTAGCCTGCTGGCAACCCGTGGCACTCACAAGGTCTTGACGGAAGCGGGCCTTAAATGTCAGCGTGTAAATAAGGTATTGGAAGGTCGCCCCCATATTGTTGATATGGTGAAAAATGGCGATGTCGATCTGATTATTAATACTACCGAAGGTAAGCAGGCGATTGCGGATTCGTCATTGATTCGCCGCAGTGCGCTGGCGAACAAGGTGAGTTACACCACCACTTTGGCTGGTGCAGAAGCAATTTGTCAGGCGCTGGTGTTTGGCGAAGAGAAAACCGTGCGCCGCTTACAAGATGTTCATAAGGGGTTTATGCAATGAGTTTATTGCCAATGACCGTTGCCGGCGAAAAAGCGCTGCGCGAAGAGTTAAAAAAATTAAAGTCAATTGATCGCCCGCGGATTACCCAGGCGATCGCTGAGGCTCGCGCTCACGGTGATTTAAAAGAAAATGCCGAGTACCATGCCGCGCGCGAGCAACAAGGTTTTTGCGAGGGCCGGATTCAAGAAATTGAAGGTAAGCTGGCTGGCGTGCGAGTGATTGATATCACTGCGATTCCGTATAGCGGTAAAGTGATTTTTGGCACTACAGTGTCGCTAATTAATTGCGACACTGACGAAGAGGTGGCTTACCGTATTGTTGGCGAAGACGAAGCGGATGTGAATCTTGGTAAAATTTCGGTGACCTCGCCTATCGCCCGCGCCTTAATTGGTAAAGAAGCGGGAGATGTCGCGGTAGTCGTTGCGCCAGGTGGTAATATTGAGTACGAAATCGACAAGGTGGAACACCTTGCTGAGTGAGCGCTAGCTCAAGCCCGAAGTAAGTTAGATAACTTCGGGTTTGGGGTTTTCGCTGGACGATAAATTAGCGCTATCTTGCCGATAGCCTGAATCAGCAATGCTTTATGCGCTTTACACAGTTGATCGATTAGCGCGCGGCGTTCAGTTGGCTCAGCTATATTGACCTTAACTTTAATCAATTCGTGGTCGTCGAGTGCGCGGTCTAGCTCCAGCGCTACGCTTTCACTAAGCCCCTTGTCGGCAATCATAACAACGGGGCTGAGTTTGTGACCGATGCTGCGTAGGTGTTTTTTATCGCTGGCGCTGAATTTGGGCATAATATATCGAACCGGGAAAGAGCGTGGGCGCTTATTTTACTTGAAAGTGCGCCCAGTCGGTATCTCAATCTCGCTAATAATGGAGTTAGTGTGGCGAAGCCTAAAGGATCCAGCGGTGCATGGCTGAAGGAACATTTTGACGATCAGTACGTCAAAATGGCTCAGCGTGACGGCTATCGTTCCAGAGCCTGTTATAAATTGCTCGAAATTCAGGAAAAGGATCGCTTGATTAAGCCGGGTATGTGCGTCGTAGACCTCGGTAGCGCGCCGGGGGGGTGGTCGCAGGTCGCGGCCATGCTGGTTGGGCACCATGGTCGGGTGCTGGCCTCCGACATTTTGGAGATGGATTCCATTGCGGGGGTGGAGTTTGTGCGGGGTGATTTTACTGAGCAAGAAGTCATTGACGAGTTGATGGCGCACTTGGGAAATAGCAAGGCAGACCTTGTAATCTCAGATATGGCCCCAAACATGAGTGGTATGAGAGATGTTGATCAGCCGCAATCTATGTATTTGTGCGAGCTGGCACTGGATATGGCGGGATTAGTACTTCGGCCGGGGGGAAGCTTCGCCACGAAGATATTTCAGGGTGAAGGTTTCGATGAGTATATGCGGCAGCTTCGCGACCGATTTAGCAAAGTGGTGACTCGCAAACCAGCGGCATCACGACCAAGATCGCGGGAAGTATATTTAGTGGCCACTGGTCTGCGCGCTTGAATATTGCGTAGAGGGTGTCAGGTTAATGGTGTAGAGTGGGCAGATATCCGGGCATTTTCCCCGTTTGCAGCCTCTGCAAACAGTGCAGTATGAGGATCGGTTTTTGAACGATATGGCAAAGAATTTACTGTTGTGGCTGGTTATAGCCGCTGTTTTGTTGACAGTGTTTAATAACTTCAGCGTTCAGTCGCCCACAGAGCAGCTTAATTACTCCCAATTTATTTCTGAAGTGCAGAATGAGCGGGTGAGGAAGGTGGTCATTGACGGCTTGATGATTAGCGGTGAGCGGGCGGATAAAAGCCGCTTTGAAACCGTGCGGCCGCTGCTTGACGACCCTAAGCTAATTGATGATCTGCTCCAGCACAACGTCGTCGTAGAAGGTACCAAACCTGAACGTCAGAGCTTGTGGACCCAGCTATTGGTGGCTAGCTTCCCAATTTTAATCATCTTGGCGATTTTTATGTTTTTTATGCGCCAGATGCAAGGCGGTGCCGGTGGTGGCAAAGGCGGCCCGATGGCCTTTGGTAAGAGCAAGGCGCGTTTGCTCAGCGAAGATCAAATTAAAACTACCTTCGCCGATGTGGCGGGTGTCGATGAAGCCAAGGAAGACGTGCAAGAGCTGGTTGAGTTCTTGCGTGACCCAGGTAAGTTTCAGCGCTTGGGCGGTCGTATTCCCCGTGGTGTGTTGATGGTGGGGCCACCGGGTACCGGTAAAACCTTGCTTGCCAAGGCGATTGCCGGTGAAGCTAAGGTGCCGTTCTTCTCTATCTCAGGTTCTGACTTTGTTGAAATGTTTGTTGGTGTCGGCGCCTCTCGCGTGCGCGACATGTTCGAACAGGCTAAGAAGCAGGCGCCGTGCATCATTTTTATTGATGAGATCGATGCCGTTGGTCGCCACCGTGGCGCGGGTATGGGTGGTGGTCACGACGAGCGTGAGCAAACCTTGAACCAATTATTGGTTGAGATGGACGGTTTCGAAGCCAATGACGGTGTAATTGTTATTGCTGCAACTAACCGACCTGATGTGCTCGATCCTGCGCTGCTGCGTCCAGGTCGTTTTGACCGTCAGGTGACCGTTGGTCTGCCGGATATTCGCGGTCGTGAGCAAATCTTAAAAGTACATATGCGCAAATTGCCTTTGGGTGATGATGTTGAGGCAGCTGTTATTGCGCGCGGTACGCCTGGGTTCTCCGGTGCAGATTTGGCTAACCTAGCAAATGAGGCGGCACTGTTCGCGGCTCGCAGTAATTTGCGCTTGGTCAGCATGGCGCAATTTGATTTAGCCAAAGACAAAATTATGATGGGCGCTGAGCGCAAATCCATGGTGATGTCAGACAAAGAAAAATTGAATACGGCCTACCACGAAGCCGGTCACGCGATTGTTGGTCGCACCGTGCCTGAGCACGACCCGGTTTATAAGGTCAGTATTATTCCTCGTGGCCGCGCCTTGGGCGTAACCATGTTCCTGCCTGAAGAAGATCGTTACAGTTTGAGTCGACGTCATATTATCAGCCAAATTTGTTCCTTGTTTGGCGGTCGTATTGCTGAAGAAATGACCTTGGGTGCTGACGGTGTAACGACTGGCGCATCGAATGATATTCAGCGCGCCACCGATATTGCTCGCAAAATGGTGACCAAGTGGGGGCTGTCCGACAAGATGGGGCCGCTGATGTACGACGATGCCGAGGAAGAAGTTTTTCTTGGTCGTTCAGCCGGCCAAGCCGGTAAAGGTCATTCTGGCGAAACTGCCCGGCAGATTGATGAAGAAGTGCGCCGTATTATTGACGAGTGCTACGCCACCGCCCGTAAGATCTTGGAAGAAAATCGCGGCAAGTTAGATGTGATGGCTGATGCCTTGATGCTTTATGAGACCATTGATGCCAAGCAAATTGACGATATTATGAATGGTCGCACTCCGCGTAAACCTGCGGGTTGGGATGATGATGATCGTCGCGGTGGTCGCGCGGTGAAAGAAGAGATAGATGATGAACCGGCGCCAAGGGCGGATAAGAAAGATCGCCCTGAAGATCCTTTTGTTGACTCGGTGAGCGATCACTAGGTCGGCAATGCACAATTTTCAATCCTCATCGCAGCTACGCTGCGGTGATCGCCTTATAAACCTGCGCGAGCCGCAGGTTATGGCGATCATTAATGTTACACCCGACTCCTTCTCCGATGGCGGTAAATACCACGCCGGCGCCGCTTTGCTCGATAAAATTTTAGCGCAAGTCGATTTAGCTTGCTCGGAAGGTGCGAGCCTGATCGATGTCGGCGGCGAGTCTACTCGGCCTGGTGCGGCGCCGGTGTCGGAGGCCGAAGAATGTCGGCGGGTGCTGCCAGTGGTCGAGGCCATTGCACAACGCTTTGATGTGGTTATTTCTGTGGATACCAGTAATGCGACTGTTATGCGCGAAGGTGCCGCTTTAGGCGCGGGGCTCATCAATGATGTGCGTGCCCTGCAGCGACCAAATGCCATGCAAGCGGCGGCGACTAGCGGCTTGCCGGTGTGTCTTATGCATATGCAGGGCGAGCCTGTATCGATGCAGAATAACCCAGTTTATCGAGATATCGCGGCGGAGGTGGATGCTTTTTTGAGTCAGCGTATTGATGCGTGTGCCGGCGCCGGTATTGCTTCTGAGCGGATTGTACTTGACCCGGGTTTTGGTTTTGCAAAGACCCTTGCTCATAATCTTGAGTTGTTTCGGCGCTTGCCGGACATGGTGGCGTGGGGGTACCCGATATTGGTTGGGATGTCTCGCAAATCGATGATTGGCGGTCTTACTGGGCGGCCGGTGGGCGAGCGCTTGGCTGGAAGTGTGGCAATGGCGGCGATGGCTGTGGAGCGCGGCGCTCATATTATTCGGGTTCACGATGTTAAAGAAACGGTTGATGCTGTGCGGGTAGCGCAGGCTTTGAAATTTGAGAAAATAAAAAATGAATAGGAAATATTTTGGCACAGATGGTGTCCGTGGGCGAGTTGGCGAGGGGGCAATCACCCCAGAATTTGTTCTTAAATTAGGCTGGGCAGTAGGGCAGGTGTTTGCTCGAGAGGGCCGCAGCAAGGTTTTAATTGGTAAGGACACGCGCATTTCTGGCTATATGTTTGAGTCGGCGCTGGAGGCGGGTCTGGTTGCCGCAGGTGTTGATGTTTTGTTGCTAGGGCCAATGCCAACGCCGGCTATTGCCTATTTAACACGGACGTTTCAGGCGCGTGCCGGTATTGTTATTAGTGCGAGCCATAACCCCTATTACGATAATGGCATCAAGTTCTTTTCAGGCGACGGCAGTAAGCTGGCTGATGATGTTGAGCTCGCCATTGAATCGGCCGTTGACCTAACTATGACCACGGTGGCGTCGGCAGACCTTGGTAAGGTGCGGCGTATCGATGACGCCGCAGGTCGCTATATTGAGTACTGCAAATCAACAGTAGCGTCCGGGCTGTCTTTGAAGGGGTTGATCATTGTGCTTGATTGCGCGCATGGCGCAACCTATCACGTTGCCCCGGCAGTTTTTACTGAGCTTGGTGCTGAAATCGTAGTGATGGGTGCGTCGCCGGATGGTGTCAATATTAATGCTGAGGTGGGTTCCACGCACCCCTCTGCACTTCAGCGGAGAGTGATAGCGGAAGCGGCTGATTTTGGCATCGCGTTTGATGGTGATGGTGATCGTGTTTTGTTTGTCGACGCCGATGGCGAGTTGATCGATGGCGATGAGCTGTTGTTTATTATAGTCGCTGAGCGTTTGCGTCGAGGTAAGGCTTGCCCCGGCGTGGTGGGCACGTTGATGTCGAATCTAGGTTTTGAGTTGGCCTTAAAAGAGTTGGGTATTGGCTTTGAGCGCGCGAATGTTGGCGACCGTTATGTGAAAGAGCGAATGAACGCGCTCGACTGGGATTTGGGTGGCGAAAACTCGGGGCATATTATATGCGCTGATGTGAGTACCACTGGTGATGGCATTGTTGCGGCCTTGAAAGTGGTCGGTGCAATCGTTGGCAGCGGTAAGAGCTTGGCGGAATTGAAGGCGCCAGTGAGGAAATTTCCGCAAATAATGGAAAATGTGCGCATTAATTCACCTGTTGATCTAAAAAATAGTGAATTAGTCGCCGCAGTTGAAGCGGTTGAGCTGGAATTAGCAGGGCGAGGCAGGGTATTATTGCGCGCTTCTGGAACTGAGCCGCTGTTGCGGGTCATGGTTGAGGGCGAAGATGCGGCGCAGGTCACGGCACTTTGTCAGCGTCTAGCAGATAAGGTGAGAAAGCTTTCATCTTAATCGCTCGTCTCCTTGTATGTATTTATAAGTTTATGTAAGATTGGCGCCCATTTTGCGCTAAGGGAAATGGCATGCGGAGTAGTCTCGTAGCAGGTAATTGGAAGATGTATGGTGATAGCGCCAGCATTGGAAAATTAATGGCGAATTTAAGGGCCGCACTCCCGTCGGAACCCGGTGTTGATATCGCGGTGTTTCCGCCCTCAGTGTATATTGCGCGTGTTGTCGAGGGTATGTCTGGTTCACCAGTGGCGGTCGGCGCGCAGAATGTGTGTGAGCAAGCTGGTGAGGGTGCTTACACGGGCGAAGTGTCTGCGGGCATGTTGGCTGATGCAGGATGTCGGTATGTGATTGTTGGTCACTCCGAGCGTCGCGCGATGTACCAAGATAGTAATGAGCGTGTTGCGCAAAAAGCGAAGCAAGCTTTAGTGCAGGGCCTAACGCCGATAGTGTGCGTGGGTGAGACGGAAGGTCAGCGCGATAATGGCGCAACCTTAGAAGTAATCGCTGAGCAGCTTCAGTCAGTGTTTGCAGTATTAAGCATTGAGGAGATGCGTAGTGTCGTGGTTGCCTACGAACCAGTGTGGGCAATTGGTACTGGCAAAACGGCGACGCCATCGCAGGCTCAAGAAGTGCACGCATTTATCCGTGCCTTGTTTGCGAAAAAGGACGAGCCTTTGGCGACGGGTTTAAGAATTCTGTACGGCGGCAGTGTTAAGGCGGCCAATGCAGGTGAATTATTCGCGCAGGCGGATATTGATGGCGGTTTAGTAGGTGGTGCATCACTTGATGCGCAGGAATTTTCCGCAATATGTCGGGCGGCGGAGTAATGGAACAAGCAATTTTAATCGTACATGTGTTGGCTGGTTTGT
>NZ_JBFHDY010000124.1:0-10012 GCF_041584495.1 Zhongshania sp. | reverse complement strand
GTGCGTGCCAATTGTGTTTGCCCTGGTGATATTAATACCGATATGGAGCAGGGCTTTAGTTTTCCGGAAGACGCCGAATTTGATTTGCTTAGCCGCATCACCTTCCTAAGTGGCACCAAAGGGCCTGAGACGGTTGCCGGTGTTGTTGCCATGCTGGTGTCCGAAGATGGCTGTCATATTACTGGCGAGTATATTCGTGTCGACGGTGGAGTTTTGGCCTAAGCCCCCACTGCGCGTAAAAATACTGCCGATTTATGGCCGCAGACCACTGACTCTGCCATCATTGCCCTTAGTAATTCACAAGGGTAATGAAAAATGACGCAAACTTATGTGCTGGCGATTGACCAGGGTACTACCAGTTCACGGGCAATCGTCTTCAATAATCGGGGTGAGGCCTGTGGGCTTGGTCAAGAGGAGTTTAGTCAGCATTATCCTGAGGACGCGTGGGTAGAGCACGACCCAGAAGAAATTTGGCAAACGACCTTAAATAGTTGCCGTAAAGCCTTAGCGGCCGCCGGCCTAACGGCTTCGGCGGTTGCTGGAATTGGCATCACTAATCAACGTGAAACCACGGTGATCTGGGATCGGAAAACGGGAAAGGCGATTTACCCCGCGATTGTTTGGCAAGACCGACGTACGGCTAAACAGTGCGCTGAGTTGAAGTCTCAGGGCGTTGAAGGCTTGGTGTCGCAGCGTACTGGCTTGTTGTTAGACCCGTACTTTTCTGGGACTAAAGTGGCATGGCTACTGGATAATGTCGAGGGTGCCCGGAGGCGTGCAGAGGCTGGGGAACTGGCGTTTGGTACGATCGATAGTTTTTTATTGTGGCGCCTAACCGGCGGCGAGCAGCATGCCACCGATGCGACAAATGCATCTCGTACCTTATTGTTTAATATTCATAAGCAGCAATGGGATGCCGAACTACTGGAATTATTTAATATTCCTCAGACCCTATTGCCCGAAGTCAAAGACAGCTGCGATGATTATGGTCGATGCATGTCAGACTTATTTGGCTCAGCGATACCAATTTGCGCATTAATTGGCGATCAGCAGGCGGCTACCGTTGGCCAGGCGTGTTTTAAACCCGGCATGGTGAAAAGCACCTACGGAACCGGGTGCTTTGTGGTACTAAATACCGGCGCTAAGGCCTTAAGCTCTAAGCATCGCCTGCTGACGACGGTGGCTTACCGCATTAAGGGTGAGGTCAGCTATGCTTTAGAAGGAAGTATTTTTGTCGCCGGTGCCGCTGTTCAATGGCTACGTGATGGCTTACACCTCATTGGTTCAGCCTCAGAAACGCAGCCCTTGGCTGAAAGTGTGGCAAGTTCGAACGGCGTTTATATGGTGCCAGCTTTTACCGGACTGGGTGCGCCGTATTGGGACCCCGACGCCCGGGGTGCAATTTTGGGGCTGACCCGAGATACCGGCATCGCGCATATTGCGCGGGCGGCCTTGGAGTCGGTCTGTTACCAAACCCGCGATTTATTAGAGGCCATGCGCGGTGATGGCGCTGACTTTGCGACGCTGCGGGTGGATGGCGGAATGGTCGCTAACGATTGGGTGGTGCAGCGTCTTGCCGATATGCTTGACTGTCGTTGCGAGCGTCCACTCGTCAGCGAGACGACGGCACTCGGCGCCGCGTATTTGGCGGGTTTGCAATTAGGCGTGTACACGTCGCTCGAGGAAATTGCCGCGCTCTGGCAGTGTGAAGGAGGCTTTGATCCGGCGATGAAGGAAGTGGATCGCGCTCGGCGCTACACCGGTTGGAAAAGCGCAGTCACGCGAGTTAGAACGCAGTAGCGACGCGGATTTTAGCTGGCGTCTGTAGTGGTTATGCGGGCGTTGGCTAAAAGTCGTGAATCCGCAATGACAGATCCAGCGCGCTGATGGGCATTGGTCGGCAAACATAATAACCTTGCACATACTCTACGCCCATATCGCGCACAATTTCCAAGGCTTCGCGATTTTCTACTCCCTCTACAATAACTTTTTTGCCGAGATTATGGCTCATTTCGACCATAGATTTCACCAGCACTTGGTCGCTTTCCCGCTCGTGAATAAAGCGGATAAAGGACTGGTCTATTTTAATATAATCTACTGGCAGTTCGCGCACATATTCAAAGGAAGTAAAGCCAATGCCAAAGTCGTCAAAAGCGACTTTGGCACCGACGTCTTTAAAATTATTAAGTAATTTCCGTGCGGCGCTCAAGTTCTCTAAGGCGTCGGTCTCGACAACCTCAAAGATGAGACGGTCGGGATTGGCGCCGGTCCGTTTTAAAATTTCGCTTAGGCGTTCTTCAAAATCAGCCTGCTCAAGGGTTGGCGCGGTAATATTGATACTAAGGCCGGTATTGATGCCAGAATCTTCCCACATGCGCTGTTGGCGCATGGCTTTCTCCATTACCGAGAAGTCTAGTCGTGGCATTAAGCCAGATTCAGCGGCGATGCCGAGGAAGTGGGCCGGGGAAATAAATTGGCCTTCGTCGTCGAGCATACGCACTAAACATTCGCAGTGGCTAATACTGTTTAGGCTTAAGTCCAAAATTGGCTGATAAAATAGCACAAGACGGTTGCCGCTTAGCGCTGATTGTAACTGCTCTTTCATTCGGTACTTTTCGTGCCGAGATACTCTGCTGGTGTCGTCGGATTCTGCCGCGTAATACAGGCTTCCCCGCGCCTTGCTTTTGACTTTTATCATTGTTGATGTGGTGTTGGAGATCAGTTCGTCGATACCACTTAAACTGTCGTCGTAACTGTCAACGACAATGGAAATACAAATCTCTTCGCTGACACTTTTCTTGCTGATTGCGTAGCGAGTTAGTTTTTCAAGACCAAGGTCTTTTACACTTTGATTTGAATCCTTTGGGTGATGAACTATGGCACAAAATTCGCCAGAACCGGTTCTCGCTAGTAGGCTGTTTTCTGGCAAAGCATCAAGTAGATGTGCGGCGAGATCGTTTAATAAGCGATCTCCGGCGTCGAAACCAAAGCGATCATTGAAAATTGCAAAGTCATCAATATCGAACATGACTAATTCGATAAGGTCGTTGTCGCGATGCTCTGCGATATATTCATTGGCGTTTTCGGTAAAACTACTGCGATTGAGTAGACCAGTGATACGGTCGTGCTGGCCCAACCAGTGGAGGCTTTCGGCCGCTTCCTTACGTTCGGTGATGTCGATGCCCATCGACAAGATGTGCGCTTCGTCATTTACATGCAGGCAAGTATGTGTCCACAGAAAATACAGCTTACGACCGTCGTCAGTAAAAAAGGGCATTTGGCCTTGAGATTTTTTGCCGGTGGTATCAGTAATGCTCTGTAATGAAGCTGAAAGCGATTTACTCTGATTTTCATTTCTTACCCACGTATTTATATTGGCATTTTGTGGCGCTTTGACGTTGAGCCCGGTTAGCTCCCTACCCATTTTGTTTATATTTCGAATAGTGCCGATACTGTCATGGATAATGACTGTTAAAGGCGAGGCATCAAGTATTAGCTCATTGAATACTTTTGCTTCAGTAAGTGCTTCAATTTTTGATTTAAGTTCATTGCGGTGTTGGTCGACACTGGCATTCATTCGTTCCAAAGAGTCGATAACTTCGCCGACGGTGTGGTGAAGTATATCGATTTCATCAGAATATTTTTTCCGAGAAAATTGTTCTTGTAAAAGCGTTTGGGCCTTTTGGAAATGACCGTCAGGTAGCATTGGGAGAATTTTTGCTAATTTCATCAAACGATCAAGCGAGGGCTTTAGAATGACACTAATCAAAATAATAATAAGCCCGAGGGTGATGAGGGTAGAAAATAATATGTCTTTTACTGCTTGTGAGAGTAGCTCCTCTACTTGGGATTGATCTTTGATTACTGCCGCATAAGAGGTGATGTCGCTGTTATGACTTATTGGGAAGAATCGGGCGCTAAAATAGCCATTTAGTGTTGTGTCAAAGAAGTTCTGCGGAGCGCGGGTGCTAAAGTCGATGAACTTAAAAATTTCAGTTAAATTCCGACTCGTTGTTTTTGCATGGCTTGCCGCAATGATGCGCTCGCCGGTTACTATACCGTCTTCTTCGTTGATGGCTAATAGAGCAATATCGGCACCGGTGATTTCGTAAAAATCTTGGATAAGTAATGCCGCCGAGCGGTTTATATTAACAATAAGCTCGCGACCGTCGTCCGCAATTATTGGAATATAGACACTTTGAAAACATTGCAATATGCAATTTAGGGCGGCAATGGGGCGTTGGCTGTCATTTAGTAAGCTGACAGCTTTAGATACTTGGGCTTTAGTCGCCTGAATGCTTGCGCCATCTTGAACTGAGCGGCCTAATACGGTGCCATCTTTTCTTAGATAGTATATGGATTCAATGCCAGACAGCAAAGACGGGGGCTGAATTGAGTCGGTGCTGAATTCATTTTGGCTGGGTATGTTTTGTTGGTCAGCGAGGCGAAAGAGCTCTTCGCTTGATCTATCTTTAAGGGCGAGAAAAGTACTCTCTAATTGATTCAAGTTTGCGACAACCTGCTTATGTTGTAACTGCACGGTTTGGATGTAGCTTAAGTAGCCACGACCGCCCATGACAAGTGCAACAGCCAGAAATAACACAACGCTAAGCTTGCGCTGAAGGCCAAGGTTGACGATATTGATTTGCTGGCTGCTGGTATTGAGTAGATCCATGGGCTTTCGCGTTTTCAGAATCGGTACCCCAGCATAATCGCAAAGATTTCAGTGCGTTCATTAAGGGGCATATTTTCTTCGTTATCAATGGCCGGTATACCGTTGGTTCCTCGCAAGCCGTAAATGTTTACGTCGACAATCCAGTTTGGGGTAGGAGTCCAACGGGCGCCAACAACCAAATTGTGGCTATCAGTTTCATTGCGACGATCTCGGTCTAGCACGCTTAATTCGTAGCGTCCGGTTAGAGTGATGCTCGGCCTCAGACGATATTGTGCTTGTAAATAGCCTGCTTCAATCTCTTGGATTCGGGAACCTTGCGAACGGTGGGAATTGATGGTGATTAAACTGTATTCTGTGGTGAAGCTCCATGTGGCGAGGTTTTTCTGAGCCGAAAGTACGTAGCCGCTAGCGTCGAGGCTGAATTCAGCAAAAGTGCCCAAGTTAGAATGTAGATCAACTTGCGCATCGAGTATCGTCAGTGCGAATTTAGTGTCGCCACCGTTTCTGGAATGCAGTATTTGGCCAAAAATGGGCGTTCTGAGCTCGCCTTTGTGAATGACGGCGGCTGCAGAAGGGCCAAAAAGGGTCTTGATTGTGTCGGCGGAAAGACTGTTGTTGCGAGCAATGGTTAAATTGAACGAGGTTGAATTCTCGTTGGCGTCCCAGTAGCTATAAAGCTGGGCACCGTCACTGGCAAAGAGCAATTCTCTTAAGCCGTTGCCTTCAAAATACACGGCTTGTGGCATTAATATGGTAGGGCGGGTAAACAAGACGTCGCGGGTGTCGTTATAAAAGCCGTAGGCGTTGCGCACCCGGCCGATTCTAAAGCCTAAACCGGAATTATCTGATTCTACCGCTTTAATGTCTGCGAACAGAAAATCTAATTTAACGCTGCCGTTATCTCCGCTACCAGCGTTGCGGCTAAGTATTTGGCCTGCAAAATTTAAGTTTGGTGTTGTGCGCCAAGTACTGTTAATAGCAGCCTCGCTATAGTCAAAGCTACCGCGCTGACTATCGCCATAAAAGTTATTGCCATCACTCAAAAGATAAGCTTGGGAATAAAAGCCGTGAAATTGCAAATCATTGTTGATGCTTGCCTGAGTTGGACAGGTGACGCTCAGAGACGCGACACCTAGTGTCAAATATTGTATGAGGTTTTTAAAAAAAGAAGGCATTGTTTAGTTCTCGCTGCTGGTTCGAAGAACGAACAGTTCGGCTGAAGATCGACTTAATTCTGCGGTGCTGCTCAGGGTGTCGCTAGGGGCGTAACCAATGGCGCCAGGCGTAGCATTAACAATTGCCTGTAACTCCTGCTCATTATTCACGATAGTTGGCGGTATACCGGTCCCGCTAAATATTAGCCTGTCCCACTGTTCGCGCAGCACGTAGGGGTAAACTTTGAGAACTGATTTGCAAAACTGCTGGTGCAGGGGGTTTTGGTCAGGTAGAACAAACACCTTTATGGGCGTTTTGTCGTCCCAGCTTCTTTTGCGTATAGTGAAAATTGCCCGCAGATTACTTAAGTTAAGCTCGCCTGTTTGTACTTCGCTATTTGTGAGTACCACGACACCCGCTTCGTTCATGGCGGTGCGAATGACTTCAGCGTGAGTGTTACTGCATAATAGCAAAGACGCTAAACAGAGGCGTGGAATGATTTTCTGCCAGTATTTGCGTGCATTTACTGTGTGTGCTTTTGGACTTTTCACTACATAATCCTGTGGTGCCATCAATTCAATCATAATCTTATGAATACCACGTGTTACAGTTACATGGTTTTTTTGGGGTTAACAGAATCGGTTTGAGCAAATAAGGTGTTGAATGCCCTAATTCTTTTTGCATTTACGCCTAAGTCCCCTTTGCCTGTGCGCGACGCTGAACGCAGGTCTATTATGCTGCCATCATCGCTGGCCTGTATGCGAATGGCAATATCGTCGATAAAGCCAAACCAAAAGCTGCGAGCTTCTGCCTCCAAATGCCCGTCATCCTGATAATAGACCAGCCATCCCATTTCGCTAGCAATTTTGTATGCTCGTTTTTGAGCAGCGGGAACTGAAAGTGAGCTAATGAGGCTATTTAGCTCAGGGTAGGCTTGCTGCTGCAGTGGAATATTCGCCGTTCGGTATTTTAGGCTATTGTCGCTTGGTTTGCGCAGGCTGGGTGCCTTGATGAATTCCGGTGGATTACTGAGGTCAGTGCTAATGTCGTGAATCAATGGTGCACCTGCACCCTGAAATAGGCTGAGACCAAAAAAAATGATGGCGGGCAGGGCTATTAGAGCGGCGTTGCTTAGCTTGCGTCGCGCTTCGGCGTGTTTGGTGCGCCGTGTAAACAGTGCCGATGCGCAAATACTAATGAAGCTAAATAGGCCTGCAAGGCTAAACATGGATAGGCCGACTTGGTAGTCAAAGCCCTGAAGGCGAGCGCCGGCAGTGCCAATAAGGAGTAACAGTAGCGAGCAAATGGCGAGCGTTTGAGTCAATTTGGCAATAGTCATGTTGCGGCCTATGTTATTTTTCATAATCTTACCAAAGGGTAATCGCCATGTACTGTTTTTTTAGGCCTTGCCGTGATTTACTTGGTTATCAGGTTGTAACCTGTAGATTCAGGCTAACACGAAGTATAAAAGTGGGGAATAAGGAATGGGACGTGTAAGCGGCAAGGTATGCATTGTGACGGGCGCGGCAAGCGGCATGGGTAAGGCAGATGCCATCATGCTCGCGGCTGAGGGCGCGAAAGTGGTGCTGACAGACCTTAACGAGGCCGGCGGCCGCGCTGTTGCCGCGCAAATTGGCGAGTCTGCCATTTTTGTAAAGCACAATGTGACGAGCGAAGAAGATTGGCAGCGGGTGGTGGGTACTGCTGTGACGCATTTTGGCCGTTTGGATGTGCTTGTGAACAACGCTGGTATGATGACCTTGGGTAATATTGTTGATTGTAGCCTTGAGGATTACCGGCGTGTTAATGCGGTAAACAGCGAGGGGGTGTTTCTAGGCTGTAAGATGGCAATACCGGCAATGGAAGCGTCGGGTAATGGTGGTTCCATCATTAATATGTCCTCGGTGGCAGCGATTCACGGTATGTCTTTTGTGGCCGCGTACAGCGCGAGCAAAGGCGCGGTAATGGCATTAACCAAATCGGTAGCCTTGTATTGTCGCGAAAAACGCAATGGCATCCGTTGTAATTCTATTCACCCAGATGGCGTTAAAACGCCGATGGTATTTAAAGTAGCGACCGGTCAAGATTCCGCTACGAGAGAGGAGATCGAATCCCTTTCTACTGTTGAGCACCCAATGTGCGAGCCGGAAGATATTGCTGCGCTGGTGCTTTATTTAGCATCGGATGAGTCGAAGTTTGTGAATGCAGCGGAAATGTTGATTGATAATGCCTCTACTGCGACACCGCCAATTGGCATGTAAGTTGGGGTGCGGCAGTTATGATTAATTGCACTATAAAAATAAGGCGAATGCGTGCAAAAACTTATTTTTTTAATGTGGGCTGGTGTGTCTAGACTAAAATTTAATCGGCGCTTATTGTCATGGTTGGCACCTGAACTGGCTGCTCAAGCTGGCGTTAAACGCGTTCAGTTGAATCTGGTTGATGATGCGGTGGCTGCCGCCGCCGCATTGCGCATGGAAAATTCAGTGCAGGGATTTGACGCAATGTGCTCGCTCTATTTGGATGATGGAGCAGAGCGGCTGGTGCTCCCGCAGGCGCAATGACAGACCCTGAAGTGTTTTATGCGGCGAAAGGTGACCCTGAAAAGTACCAGGCCAATTGTCAAAAGATGATTTCTAGCTGTCAGAAATTTATCGATTTTGGTGAAATTGATGTAATACCGACGAGCGAATATCAGTTTTGAAATTATTATTAATAGCGAGGCATTAGCGTAGTGACAGAGAGTACCGTCGATCCCTCCTGGAGGCATCTGCTAAAGCGGGAGTTTGCTCAAGACTATTACCATGAATTAATGGCCTTTCTAGAAAAGCGAAAGGCCGCGGGAGCCAAGATTTTCCCACCGCAAGAGGCATGGTTTTCTGCTTTGGCGTTTACGCCATTGACTGATGTTAAGGTGGTTATTCTCGGTCAAGACCCTTACCACGCAGAGGGGCAGGCGCATGGTCTGTGTTTCTCGGTGTTGCCTGACGTGAAAACGCCGCCGTCACTGAGAAATATTTACAAGGAGTTGCAGCGTGATCTGCATTTGCCAATACCGTGTCACGGCAGCCTAGATAGCTGGGCAAGGCAGGGGGTGCTTCTGCTGAATACCGTGTTCACGGTGGAAGAGGGTAAGGCGGGGTCTCATCAGGGCCAGGGTTGGGAGCGCTTTAGTGAGGCCCTTATATCAACCCTCAACACGGAACGCGACGGACTCGTGTTTATGCTCTGGGGAGCGCAGGCGCAGAAAAAAGGTGTGGACATTGATCAAGATCGTCACTTGGTTTTGCGCGCAGCTCATCCATCGCCCTTGTCGGCTCATCGAGGTTTTTTGGGCTGCGGTCATTTCTCGCAGGCGAATGCTTATTTAACGGCACACGGCCAGCAGGCGATAGACTGGCAGATTCCGGCGCTGTCCGAGCCGGCGTTCCAGCTTATTCCTCAGGTAAGTCGTCGATAGTGGTTTCAAGGGTGTCGGCCAAAAAGCGACTAGCGGCAATCTCCATGGCGCGACCTAGTTTTGCATCAACAACCTTCTCGGCTAGCGGTCGGAGGCGCGATATCAATTCGGCAATTTTGGGCAACTCTTCCTTTGGCGGCAATTTCTGCTCGGCGTAAGGCTCCAGCACGTGTTGAGACACGAGTTTAACAAACTCATTGGCCACCTTTTGAACGTTGCCCCGTATCATGCGCAAAGTGTCGAGCAACTCGTCTAGTGGAATGCCGGTGGCGCACAGCTCCTCGGCAACTTTGAGGGTGCTCATGCTGGATATGCGTATTTTACTGCCTGCCCCTGTGACACTAAATAAGCCGAGGTCATGAGCTGTTTTAATTGCTGATGGCGTGAGTTTGGTGCCAAACATTCTAACGAGTTCTGTTATGGGGAGTGTGATCGGTACCTCATTTGTCCACGGCGAGTTAACTGCTGTTTCTATGCCCAGTATTTCACTTAGACCTACACCTTCTTCTAGCGCGGTCGACAATTCCCGTATTGAGGACAGGGTGTAGCCGCGATCTAATAAATTGGCGATTAGCCGCAAACGCGATAAGTGTTGGTTGTTGTATATACCCTTGCGGCCCTACAAGGCTGGCGGCGGGAGTACCCCTCGATCTTGGTAGGCGCGGATATTCCGTACGGTTGTATTGGCGGCGATAGCCTGTTGTTCAACTGAATAATCGCGC
>NZ_JBFHDY010000123.1:0-10066 GCF_041584495.1 Zhongshania sp. | reverse complement strand
CCGTTTTGATCAACTGGGGCTGATCTCGTTAGTGGATCAGTATCGTCGTCTCATGAGTACAATATGAACCGCCGTATACGGAACCGTATGTACGGTGGTGTGGGAGGACGGCGGAAGTGATTCCGCCTCCTACCCGATCCAAAAGTTGACTGTTAACCCCACATTCTTTGATTTTGCCCCTTTACAGGCGCCTCCGCGACACAAAATTTAAAAATGGTGAAAGTAGGCGCATATTTTGCTTCGTAATGCGCGCAGACCGGCTAGCGGTGCTGGCACGGAACGCTAATTTATCGGCGACCCATAAGGGTTGTTTAATCGATTAAGCTGACCGAACTGAGATGCATCATCAGCGAGGTTTGTAGCAATCACGTAACGGGGGTTACATGAAAAAAGCACGCTTAGGGACAGTTTTAACATTCGTGATATTGGCTATGTCGCCGTCGGTTGGTGCTGAAGAGGGCACGTGTAAATCACCTGCGCCTGGTATGCCGCTGGAGTTAGATGGCTGTAAGGCGGGGGATTCTCTCATATTAAGAGAGGTTCATTTTGACAACGATTCGGCCAAATTGCGGCCAGAGTCAAAAATATTTTTAGATCAAGTCGCCAGGGAGCTAAAGCAAAATCCAACCATAAAAGTCGCGATTGAGGGGCATACCGATAATAATGCATCCTATGATTACAATATGAACCTGTCACAGAATCGCGCTAACGCTGCTAGGTTTTATCTGGTGTCAGTTGGTGTTAACCCCGATCAATTGGTGCCTAAAGGCTATGGCTTTACACAGCCTATCGCCGATAACGCCACCGCTGACGGCCGAGCCTTAAACCGCCGAGTAGAGCTAGAATTGGTGGGTACTTTGGTCTTGGCGCCAGCCAAACCGACCAAGGTTTATATCTCAACCTTTCATGCCAAACCTCAGCAATTGGAAGTGCCGGTTGGCACTGAAGTGACCTGGGTAAATTACGACGAAATCTCTCACGATATTAGCTTTGATGGGCTGATGGGTTCGCGTATCTGGACGAGTCCATGGCTAGGTAATTCATATAGTCTGAAATTTGACCAAGCGGGTACCTATAATTACCGCTGTAGTGTGCATAAGGATGTTAACGGTAAAATTGTGGTTAAGCCGTCAGTGGCTGAATATGTCACTACCGAGTCGCCGGTGTATGGCGGCCAAACGACCTCGTCGTATAAAGCCAAGCAAACGCGGGAACCCTACGGCGGTTAAGCGATTTTCCGGTTTTGAAACAGGGTGTTTAGGCGGGTTACAAGACGACGATGCACTGATTCAAGGCCGTTTTTACTACGCTAGCAGTTTTGATTTGCACAAATACTGAGCAAAGCGCTCAGTATTTGTGCTTTTTTTTAAGCAAAATGTGTTGCTCCATTCATCCTGCTCGAAAATGATGGGCGGGTGGACTCCCACTATTTTAAATGCGCGTGCACATCAATAGTTTGCTCAAACAAGGCTTTGAAGTGTTCCTGAATACGCGCCAAATCCAATAGCGACATACCGCTGGAAAAGCCAAACCACACATACAGGCCATTGAGATCCCTGAACATGGGTGGCAAATAGCGTGGTGCCTCGATAAAGCCCGCCTGCTGATAATGATGAAGAACAGGCACATCATCTAATGCTACTTTACCCACAAACAGCATGGGGAGCATTTCTGGTTTATCTGACAAAATGGCGCTGCGTATAAAGTTTACGGTTTCCACAAAGCCCTTCACATACGACAAGTCTTTGGTAAAGCAGCTGCCGCCTTCGACCATGCCGCCGCGAAAAACCCGCTGAGCAATTTTATAACTGTCGTGTTGGCTAAGGCCTTGGCTGACAAAGTGGCGGTAGACCTCAAGGAAGTCGGCGCCATTTTCAGCCATATCTATGGCGACAACGCGGTCACTAATACGGCGGGCGCGTGCCGGAAACGAGCTAAAGGTCAGTGTTTCAATTAATACCGCCAAGCCTTCTTGCAGCGCAGTAATACGCGGTGAGCCAACGCTCAGCCACGTAGCCCAGGGTTGGTTGCGGCCATTGAGCGTGGTGCCGACATGCACCCAGCCTTCATGTACCTCGAGTACTTGAATGTCGAGTCTGGAGAAGGACGAGTGGGTGTTGACCTTAATGCAGTCTCCCCCCGCAGAGGCGTCAGAGACGATGCCGTCGGTTGCCTTTACGGAAAAAATACTGTCGGAGAAATAGGGAGTAAGGCGTTGCGTTAATTGGCGTACCGCTTCCTCTGCATTGAGATTTTTAGGGTAGGCCGCCGCGAGGTGTTTGGCGGCGGGCAGCGAAAATATATGGCAGAGCCGCTGCCCCATCTCAATTAAACTGAGTTTGTCGCCCCGCAGATGATCGCGCGCAGAACCATAGAGTTCGCGACTGGCCGCCATGAATCGCGGTGTGCCACGATTTTCAAGCATATCGATCACGATCAAATACTGTTCGATGGTCTCGCCTAAAATTTTACCCAGCGGATCTGCTTTGCCCAGTTCTTGGTGTACTTGGCTGCGCAGATTTTTTAGCTCGCTGATTTTGCTTTTAGAGTCAAAATTCAGGGCATTGCGTAAATAATAATCGCGATCAACCTTAGGTAGTGTACTGGCTTTATCGGCAAAGAATTGGGTTTCAAAGCGTTGGGGCCATTTAATGGCGTCGAGAATCAATATGGGTTTCTGGATGGCGATAAGCGACTCTGAAAGCCGTTTCAGCGATTCGCAGTAGTGGCGGTCGGCTGTACTCAGTGATTGGCTAGACATGCGCTGGTGGCTGCTCCTTACTTGAGGGGTGAATCGCGATTAGGCAGCGCAGTCGACTGCGGCCAAAGCTCGCCATGGCGGTGAAGGCATCAATGCTAATTGGCACGTGCATAAAGTCTGTTTCACTCTGCCAGCGACTGTCATTGGTGTCGGGGTCGCTAATATACACAAAGTGTTCATCCGTCTTGCTCACATAGACCCAGTGGGGCGCGCGATTGCGGTTGAGTGCCCAGGTACTAATCAGCGCTAGCACATTGTCGTGGCGTTCCAGAATCTCGCGGAATTGACCACGCCCTAAAGGGTTAATTTCAATAGTAGCGGGGAAGTGCGTGAGTTGCTCAATAAAATCCTCATGCACAAGCTCAATAACGTCGCGTTTTTCACTGCTGCGAACACTGTCTATAAACGGTACGCCACTGCTATTGATATACAGACTTACACCAAAATTTCGACGCAGTGCCGCCAAGGCTAAACCGTGGGGAGAGCAGCCGCCGTGGCCGGTGGTCATGAAAATGGTGGTTGCCTCCCGCCACAATTGCAGTTCTTCGCGGCGACTCATAAGGTACTCGGGCCGAATATTCGCCATGGCCATCATCAATGCTGCGGGGCCACAGCTGAACTCGGTGGTTTGCCGGTAATAGGCGGGGGCCTTCTGAATAATTTGACTGGTTTCTGGGTGCAGGCGCTTCTCAAAGCGCAGCGCGGTGCAACCGTCTTCGTAGTAATTCTCAATATCGTCAAAAACGTGATAATCCAGCTTTTGATATAAGGCAATAGCGTTGGGGTTGTCGTTACGTACTTCCAACCGGATAAACAGGCAGTGGCGGGCCAATGCCTCGCTTTCGGCGTCGGCGAGTAGGGCTTGGGCGAGACCCTGGCCGCGATAGTTTGGGTCAAGTGCAATAGAGTAGAGTCTGGCCAAACTGGTGCCGGTGCGAAACAGCACTATACTGTACCCGGCAATAACGTTGTTAACGAGTATGACCGAGGCCAAGTGCGCACCGGGTTTAATTAAGCTTTTGAAGCTGCGGCGCGACAGTTTGTCGCCGTCAAAACAACGATTTTCCAATTCTACTAAGGTGTCCAAGTCGCTCTCGGTGGCGGGGCGGATAAGACTCATCGTATAAACCTGTTAACGGCGGAGTTGCCATAGCGAATTGTGGGCCGCTCGCGCGGGAAAAGCCAATAGAAATCACAGTTGTTGCCGACCCGTAATGACGTCAATTGGCCGATAAATGCCCTAGGCCTAACGGCGGTGCTAATAGCGCAATATTTACTTGTTGCGATGATTGTTAATGCGAGAAATTGGTCGCAGAATGCGGCTAATTGTTTGCCCTAATGAGAGATAACTGATGTCACGCTTTTTTGTCGTTGTGGATGACCTAAAGGATTGGTCGCCCTATTACCCTAGCCAAGATGTCATCACTTTTGATGACTACCTAGAGCGAATTGGGCAAAGCAGTGGCGAACGGGTAAGGGTTATTAATTTGGCGAGAAGTTATCGCTATCTCGGCACCGGATATTATTGCTCCTTGCTGGCAGAGGCGCGCAGTCACCATGTTTTACCCTCGGTTAACACGCTCAGTGAGCTGGCGCGTAAATCACTTTCAGATATTTTGCTTGAAGGGGTGGAGCCTTTACTCGCTAAATTACCGACAGCCAAGACCGGCGATAGTATTAGTTTTCGCAGCTGGTTTGGTGAGTGCCTGGCGCCGGAATATAGCGCAATTGCCAAAGCGGTGTTTGAGCGATTTCCATCGCCCTTAATTGAGGTTACGCTTGAATTTGGCAAGACCCGCTGGCAGATTAAAAAGTTGCAACTGGTCGCCTTAAAATCATTAAAAGCGGGCGGTGAGCAAGAGGCCTTTGCCTCAACGTTTGAGCGTTTCAGCAGCAAAATGTGGCGTAAGCCCAAGGCCAGAAAAACCTTCCGCTACGATTTGGCCATTCTGGTTGATCCGGAAGAAAAGCTGCCGCCCAGCGATAAGGGGGCGCTGCGCAAATTTACCAAGGCTGCCGCTAATTTAGGTATTTCTGCTGAGCTAATTACCAAGAAGGATTATTTACGCTTACCGGAATACGACGGTCTGTTTATTCGCGAGACAACCTCGGTAGATCACCACACCTACCGTTTTGCCAAAAAGGCCGCCGCAGAGGGCTTGGTGGTGATGGACGATCCAAGCTCCATTTTGCGCTGCACCAATAAAATTTATTTGGCGGACTTACTCACTAGCCATAAAGTGCCGACTCCGCGTACTGAAATTTTACGCCGGGACAATACCGAAGAATTACGACGAATTGAAGAAACGCTTGGCTATCCGATTGTACTAAAAGTACCTGACGGCGCGTTTTCCCGAGGTGTCGTTAAAGTAGAAAATTGGGAAGCCTTGGAAAGTGAGAGCAAGCGTTTGCTCGACAAATCGGCCTTGCTATTAGCGCAAGAGTTTATGTATACCGATTACGACTGGCGCATTGGTGTATTAGACGGCAAGCCCCTGTTTGCCTGTCGTTATTATATGGTGCGCAATCACTGGCAAATTTATAAGCACAGTAGTAGCAAAAGTCAGTCCGGCGGCTTCGACACCATGCCGACCTACGAAGCACCTAAAAAAGTGATCGACGTTGCCGTAAAAGCCTGTAAATTAATTGGCGATGGCTTCTATGGCGTAGACGTAAAACAATCAGACAATCGGGTGGTGGTGATTGAAGTCAACGACAACCCGAGTATCGACGCTGGGGTTGAAGATTTGTTTTTAGGCGATGGCTTATACGACTCAGTCATGGACGTGTTTCTGCGCCGTATGGAAAAACGTCGACGTTAATTTCCAGGCTGCAAGCCGCACTGTTTGAGCAGCTCACCGGCCAGTGCAACATGCTGGCGTTGGGCTTTGCTGATTGCGAGCAGTAAATTATCGCGCTGCTTTTGCCAATCGAGATAGGCCTTAGGGATCGCTAATTGATTGGCAGCCATTACCGTGAGCAGCTTATCTTCAATCTCAGCCATAATGGTCATAACATTAAATTGATGTTGGTTGATTGCGCTGGCCTGTTTTTGCAGCTGTTGAATGAACACACTGCGTAAAGTCCCCTGAAAGTGCGTTGCAGCCGGTGTTGGCTGAGGATTGAGGCACAATGGTCGGCCATTAACGCGCTGGGTAATAATGGCGCTGGCGGTTGTTAGGCCTGCCAAATTCACCCGCTGAGCTGCAAGCATACTGCCGCCTGCGCCCAAACGAATCTGGCCTAGGGTATTGAGTACGTCTTCACTAAATTGCTGCCATGTCAGCGATGACCAGTCTGCCATGCTGCCGGGCTGACTGAGCCACTCGGTTTGCCATTGTTGCCAGCGGGCGAGCGCAGCGAGGCTAGGGTCTTTGCCGTTAAGTGGGTAAGCACTGAGATCAACAGGTATTTGCCAAAACTGGCGAAACTCTGGGCCAATCAAGCTTGCAGCAAATATACGCGCAGGCAACTCCCGCTGTTTAACTCGGGTTGCGGCCTGTAACTGGGCGGCAAGCGCCATTAATCCATCTTCCTCCAGTATTTTTTGGCAAACAGTGGCCTGATTGATAAAACGTAAATCAAAAATCAGGCGGGCGGCGGCGTCGCCATGGCGACCAAGAATACTATTGCGCTGGGCAATCGTGTCGCGCAGGGCGCAGCGCCGCATCCTTAAAAAATCCAGCAAATCGATACCACTGTCACTAAACTCAAGACTGAGCTCTCTGGGCTTGGGTAAGTGGGGAAAAGCTATATTGTCATGTGGCGTAGCTTGGCGTTGTAGCACTCTTTCTAATCGGCTTTGGTAATCTTGCCAATGGGCGGTGAGTTGTTCGCTGTCACCGCAAGCGATGAGGGTGCTAACGAGGAGCATCGCGAGCGTGATACGCCAGTGCGTAAACCAATGTGTCACGGCTGTAATAATAGAGCCATTATGGCTTTGCGCAACGCTGTAGCCTCGGGCGTGGTCTCTGAATTAAAGCTCAATGCTGCGCCTGTTTTGGGGTCGAAGACGTACTTATAAAAATTCCATTTTGGCGGTGTATCGCTTGCCTTGGTTACCAAGGTAAGCAGTGGGTCGGGCTTGTCGCAGAATATGCAGGCCTTGTGAAACACTGGAAAACTTACCCCGAAATTAGCATGGCAAACCTTGGCCGTTTTCGCTGAGTCGCTATACTCCTGGCCGCCGAAGTCTGCTGTGGGGACGCCCAGCACAAGTAGACCCTCGTTCTTAAATTCTTGGAATAGTTGTTCTAAACCTTCAAACTGGGGCGTAAAACCGCACATGCTGGCGGTATTCACCACTAACACTGCTTTGGCGCTGAGCAGGGTGTCACAAAGATTGAGGTTTCCTGCTTCAAGGGTGGGCAGAGATTGTTTTAAATTCTCTGGGCACTGCCATGCAATGGTATTGTGGCTAGTAGTAAGGAAAATGATAAGGCATAGTAGCGAGTATAAATAGTGCTTCTTGGGCTGCATATATTCACCATAACTCTATTGGTTTGGATAATATGTGTTGCTGTATTCAAACACGTTGTAAGGCAATACTATATACCAATAATAAATGTGATCAGATTACAGGCCCACTGAACGTCTGAATTGGTGGTGTGGGGGCATAATTTCAATAAGTAACTCATGGATGGGTGTTTTTTTTTGGATAAATTTGATCGCTTTCAGCTGTTACATAGACAGTTTCGCCAACACCGAAAACCGATACCTATTGCTCGACTGGCTGCTTTACTTGAGTGCTCTGAGAAAACGGTAAAACGCGCCATAGAGAACATGCGCGATTACTTGGATGCCCCCATAGAGTACGTTCCTGAAGCCAAAGGCTGGGCCTATGTAGTGGGCGAGCAGGACCACTATGAGCTGCCTGGGCTGTGGTTGACCAGTGCGGAACTGCAGTCGCTGGCCCTGCTTTTACAACTCCTCGAGAGCTTTGGCAACGGCTTGCTCAACCAGGAGCTAGTAGTTGTAGAGCAGTCTATTACCAAAATGTTGACGGCTCGTGGCATCGAGCGCAGCGCCTTCGATCAACATATTAAAGTATTGCCTCTCAGTAACCGCTATGTTGCTAGCCACGTGTTTGCCCAAGTGTGCGAGGCGGTATTAAAAAAGCGAAGGCTGTCTATTAGTTATCGGAACTACCAGCAACATGTTTCGCGCCGAGAGATAAGCCCACAAACCCTCGTGTACTACCGCGAGAATTGGTATGTGGATGCGTGGTGTCATCTTCGTAATGAGCTGCGGACCTTCTCAGTAGCTCGGCTAACCGCGCTTAGCGTACTTGATAAAAGCGCATTACCCGTGGCGGCAGAACAACTAAACTCGCACTTTACGGCGGGTTATGGCATTTTTTCTGGCGCCGCAAAATACACAGCGGTACTGCGCTTTAGCACTGAGATCGCCCACGAAATTGCCATGCAACAATGGCACCCCGAGCAAAGTGGCAATTGGGACGCAGGCGATTACCTGCTCAGCCTGCCCTACAGCGACGACCGCGAATTGATTCAAGACATACTGCGATATTGCCCTCATGTCCGTGTCGAACAACCACCGGAATTGCGCCAAGCAGTGCACAAGCGGCTTCAACAAGCCATTCAATTATATAAGTAATAAGTGACGAAAAATGCGAGAAATTAGCGAAGAGCTGCTCATTCAAATGGCCGGAGATGCTGCTTACAAACGCGGTTTAGTCTATTACAAACAAGGTCATGTTGGTGAACTTAAGTTAAAGGGCAAAACCATTATTGCGGAAGTTGAAGGCAGTGCAATTTACCAAGTGACCTTAAAGCACACCAGCAAACTCTTCGACGGTAGCTGCGACTGCCCGGCCTCAGAAGGCTTTGATTTTTGTAAACACTGCGTGGCGACCGCCTTGGTCTATCGCGACCAGCTTCAGCAAGATAAAACCTTACAAGGTAGTACCACCAAAGACCGTCTGCCAAACTATTTAATGACCTTAGACAAACAGCAATTAGTCGCCATGCTACTAGAACAACTGCGAAACGACCGCAATGCCCTTGCACAGCTAACTATCAAGGCCGATATGGCCGCCGGTAAACTCAATGACAAAGCCATAAAAAAGCAAATCACTGCCGCAACGCCCTTAAACAAACACCTGCATAGTTACCCCCAAGTGCGCAATTACTTTGCCCGCCTCGACGCCGTGCTAAGCAGTTTAGACGCCGTCATGCCAGATTTGCCCGCAAACAAGGCCCTAGCGCTAACAGATTACGCCATTGCGAGGGTAGACCGGGCGCTAGACACCATCGACGATTCCGGCGGCTTTCGCTTCGATGCCCTAGAGCGCCTAGCAAGCTGGCATGAACGCGCCCTTAGCGCTGCGGCATTACCTGCAACAGACTTGGCGGCATACCTATTTTCCTTGTTTATGCGGCCAGAATCTGAATTTTATCCTTCTATTCCAGATGAGTACGAAGACATGCTCGGTGAGGAGGGCATGCAGGTCTTTATGACAAAGCTTCGAGTCGCTTGGGATGCCTTGCCACCATTGCAAGAAAAAGACTGGGCAGTGCAAGGCGACTACATGCACCTGCTATATCCACTTAAGTATGAGGCCATCAGTCGTAACGACAGCGAGGCAGTCATTGCCCTATATGCCAAAATAGCCTGTGACTTTGGCGATTTTCTTAAGTTGTCGGATCTCTGTCTTGAACACAATATGTTTGACCAAGCCCTGTGGTGGCGAAAGCGCGCGGAAACAGCTAAAAATAAACCTTACTCCGCTACCGCCGCACTGGAAAATAATCAAATAGCACTTTGGCTATTCCACAAAGACTACACACCAGTGCTAGAGTTGCTTTGGCAGCGTTTTGCTAAATGGCCAAGTGTTGAGCATTACAGAGAAATAGCCGCGATCAAGGGCCAAAAAGACAACAAACAAAATCGTGCTAAAGCCATTGAACTAGCGAAACAAGCAGTTAACAATCAAAATAAATTCTTCGGACAATTTGAGGCCGACAAAACCATAGCGGAACTCCATCTTCATTTTCAGGAATTCGAACAGGCCCTAGCGTTAGCCGAGACCAGCAAACTCCCCTCACACTTACTGGTAAAGATCGCCTCGGCCAATCCCCAGCACGCTGAGCGCGTTCTACCACTGCTGTATCGCGCAAGCCGCGCCTTCATTGAATCCAGCAACAACGACGGCTACCACCGCGCCATAGACACGCTCAAACTGGCCAATGAACTGGCTGGTAAACAATACGCACACCAAGTGAGGCAAGTTCTGGATGATTTACTCGCCGAATTCAAACGCAAACGGAATTTTTGCCAGTGGTT
>NZ_JBFHDY010000122.1:0-10179 GCF_041584495.1 Zhongshania sp. | reverse complement strand
GTCATGCGGCGCTATACAGTTATTTTCCCGTCAAGCTCGACCGGTATCTTGCGATATTGGCCGATACTCAGGCGTTGCTGTTGCCTCGCTATTTAGATGCCGTCGCCAACGGTGGGTCATTACGAGAACGAATTGCTGGGGTGTTACTGGCCTCTGCAGACGCCCATGATTGCGGCAGTTCGATTACCGCCCTGTTGGCCGCCGTGCCCATTGGCATGCGCCGCCACCCAGAATTACATCAAGCCTTGAACAGCCAAAATAATGATGTAATGGACGCATTGAAAGGAATTTTTGTCGAGGCCAAACAACGCGGCGAAATTCAGACTGAGGCGTCGCTGGATAATTTGGTAACGGCACTTCTTGGCGGTGGTGTCGGTATGGCGTTGTTCCCGTATGGGCTGCAAAGTAGTGGCTCACTTCGCGAAGCGATGGAGGTTTATGTGACGATGATCGAAGGCCTTATTTTCCGCGCCAAGTAGATCGCATTTAAAATTATTTTTTTAAGGAAATGTTTATGTCGGTAAAGTCAAGAGTGATCAATAGTGCGGGGCAGCCTGAGTTCGGGTTGTTCCCCAGTGGCGTAAACGAAATTAATTACCTTGACTACGACTTGCGTAGCCCTATGGATCGCAAGCTAAGCGCGTGGTCCAAAAAGTTTAAATTTAATCAATTTCAGTTTATCGCCCTAGTGAGCCCAGAATTGATTGTGGGTATTGCGATTGTCGATTTAAAGCTGGTTAGCAATGCGTTTGTATATCTCTACCGGCCAGCAGATGGCGCGTTTGATGAATTTAGTTTTGTGCAGCCATTGGCGATGAGTACATCGATAGGCTTGTACCCCAATAATAGTGAGGCGATATTCAGTAAAGGCGATAACTCGATAGCTATTATTGCGGACGACAGTGCAATGCAGCGCCGAGTTTGTGTTTCATTGTCGGCGGGTGTCGAGATTGATGCTTTGATAGATGAATCGGACTGTGCGCCTTTAGCGATGTGCTCGCGCGCGGGCTACCAGGGCTGGGTGTACACGCAAAAGACCGCAGCGCTGCCGTGTTTGGGGCGAGTGGTTTGGCAGGGGAAGGCGCTTGATTTAGCGGCGATGAATGCACTCGCTTCAGTCGACTGGACTGCGGGCTATATGCGAGGAGAGACTTTTTGGAACTGGGCCAGTCTGTCGGCAACCCTTGCCGATGGTCGGCGCTTGGGCTTAAATTTGGCCGCAGGTGTGAATGAAACCGGTTTTACAGAAAATGCCCTTTGGCTAGATGGTCAGCTAATTAAGGTCGATACCGTGGACTTTCAATTTTCGCGGTATTTGCCTGAAAGTGAGTGGCGAGTTCGCTCCGCAGATGGCGTTGTCGATTTGCATTTTACGCCTGCCGGTCAGCGTAAAGAAAAATTAAATGCCTTATTTATTGCCTCCAACTTTACCCAGCACTTTGGCGTCTTTCAGGGCCAGATTCGCCTAGCGAATGAAGTTGTAGAAATACAGCAACAGTGGGGGTTTGCAGAGGATCACTACGCTCGCTGGTAGTCGCTATTGCGCGCATAAGATCTGTTGAAGAGTAGAGGATGACGAGTGACCTTAGGCGTGAAATATTGAGATTGAGTTTTCTCTTTTTGCTTGCTGAATTAGAACTTGCTCACACTTCGGGCTATTACTCACTATAATCACTTTAGTTACGCTGTCATGACTTTATTATTTCGTTATAGTCCCCGAGCTTAAGCCTCGACACTAGTCGGTAAAAATAATTAATCAAAAAGGGGATGACTCGCCAATGGGGATTAATCTAAATCGACAGCATTTAGTGAGTGGGTTTATGCTTCTGTCACTAGCTGCTTGCGGTGGCGGTAGTGGTGTAGATGCGCAGCAAGTAGTCAATGACGTGGCGGCAAATACGGGCGCCATTGAAGCCTCGGTTTCAGACGCGTTACGTTCTGGCGAGTTAATTGATGGGCAGTACATTGTACTACTAAATAAATTGGATGTTGTGGGCTTAGTTCCAGCGCCGGTAGATGAGGTAGTTTCGAGTTTACTGGAAAGTGTTGGCGGTAATTTGTTGACGACATTTCAGCACACTTTGCGTGGCTTTGTCGCTGAGCTAAGCCCCGAGGCGGCGGCGTTGTTGGCGCAAAACCCGCTTGTTAAATTAGTTGAGCAAGATCGCACAGTGGCAATCGCTACAACGCAAAATGGCGCGACTTGGGGCCTAGATCGCGTGGATCAGCCAAGCCTGCCTCTCGATGGCAACTACCAATACAATGGCAATGGCAGCGGCGCCCATATTTATATAGTTGACACGGGTATGCGTAAATCGCACAGCGAATTTAGCGGTAGAGTTGGCAACGGTCGCAACTTTGTTTCTAGTGGTGTGTTGTTTGGCAGTACTGATCCAGCGAATGCCGAAGACTGTAATGGCCACGGCAGTCATGTAGCGGGAACAAGCGCGGGCACAACCTGGGGCGTGGCCAAGGGCGCAATCCTGCACCCGGTGCGGGTACTCGACTGCAATGGTTCGGGCAGTAATTCTGGCGTTATTGCCGGTATAGACTGGGTAGCGGGAAACCATATTAAGCCCGCTGTTGCGAATATGAGCTTGGGCGGTGGTAATAGCGAAGCCTTAGATACCGCTGTGCGCGCCGCGATAAGTGCGGGTGTGACTTTTGTGGTTGCCGCTGGCAATGATAATACTGATGCCTGTACTGGCTCGCCAAACCGTGTTGCAGAAGCTGTTACCGTGGGTTCTACCAGCTCAAATGATGCGCGGTCTTCGTTTTCAAACAAAGGCAGTTGCGTTGATATTTTTGCGCCCGGCTCGGCAATTACCTCGTCGTGGTATCAGAGCGATACCGACACCAACACTATCAGCGGTACTTCGATGGCCGCGCCCCATGTCGCTGGCGCTGCAGCATTACTATTAGCACAAAACCCGTCGGCAAGTCCTGCGTCAGTATTTGCGAGCTTAATAAGCGACGGCGTTAACGGCAAACTGAGTGGTCTCAGTGCGGGCTCACCGAATTTGCTACTACAGCTTGTGGCAGGAGGTGACGGCACACCTACTGATTTTCCACCGAATGCCGCCTTTACGCATAGCTGCGGTGATTTGATATGTAGCTTTGACGGTACAGGCTCAACGGACGATAATGGCATTACCCAGTACCAATGGGCTTTTGGTGATGGCAATGTCGCAAATGGCGTTACCGCTAGTCATAACTACGGCGCAGCGGGGAACTATAGTGTTACGCTCACCGTAAACGACAGCGCGGCCCAGCAAAACAGCGTAAGTCAAAATGTGGTAGTTGATCGGCCGGGCTCTGGGCTTTGCCCAGAGTGTGAACAAACCGGCGGCACTTTGGCTTCGGGGGCGCAGGCTTACTCCCCCAGCAGCAGCGGTTTTAGTAGTAATGGCGGACAATTCCGTGGTTTTTTACAGGGACCTGCAGGCACTGATTTTGATCTCTACCTTGAAAAGCTCGGTGGCTTTTTAGTGCAGAGCTGGTCGGTGGTCGCCAGTGGCGAAACCGCGAGCTCTGACGAAGCAGTAAGTTACTCGGGTAATTCGGGCACCTACCGCTGGCGGATAAAATCGTATAGCGGCGCCGGGGAGTATATTTTGTATACCGATAATCCCTAAGGGAGTTCATCGATAAGCAAAAAACGGGCGCCAATAGCGCCGATTTTTTTGCTTATAACTAGCGGGGTAGACCGAGTAATCTGCTAGGTGGGCACCGTGTTTAGATACGCGTTGAGATCGTCGGTTTGGTGTTCATCTGCCCGCCACAGATAAACATAGGGCAGTGCCAGTCAAGTGAATAAGGTGCCGATAATTATAGCGGCGCCACAATAATGCCAATGCTGTTCCGTGCCTCCGCGCCAGGCCTGCATACCAATACGAGGCAGAAGTGACCAAGTACGGTGGCGGCCGTTGTCATCAACACTGGCCGTCGACGGGCTGCTGCGGTAATGTCTATCGCCCTATGTTTTGCGACGCCTTGCTCATTGGCGGCGATGGCCGCATTAAGGGCAATTTCTTGCCCTTTTTCTTGAGTGCAACGAGGTGCGGGGGCATGGTTTGAGCTCTGTTCGAATGGATTTTTACGCCGCCTAGTTTAATGATTCAAGACGCGTCTAATAATTTTGCACCGCGAGAGCACGCTAACCGCGCAATGACATCCACAAGTAAGGGCGCTTGTGAGTACTTTTATTTCAGGGGCTAGCGCTTTCGTCGGCGCCACTTACTCCGTTTGGCGTATTGATGACAGTGTACGCATCGGCTAGTCTGATTTAATACGTGTCTATTGTACTAACGGTTGGGATGCTAAGGCGGGTGGTGGCTACTTCTGCGCGATAGCTTGGGCGTTGACAGCGGGTGGAATTAAGATCCTTTAAGGAAATAATGCATGAAATTACCGATTTTGCTTCTTAGTGTCGTCATGGTGGCGTGCAGCAATGATCCGGCGCCCAGTGCAAATAGTGAACAGGCCGCCAGTGCTGCGGTTGCCGCGCTTCAGAGCAGCGGTTCCGCCTCAGGGAAGGATTTGTATGCCGCGTGTTCAGCTTGTCACGGTGCTAACGGAGACGGTAATAAAGCCCTTAGTGCACCGTCTTTAACTAATCAGCAGCGTTGGTATCTGGAGCGTCAACTCCTTGGGTTCCGCTCTGGTTTGCGGGGCAGTCATCCCGACGATGCTTTTGGCGCACAAATGCAGGCGATTGCAAAAACACTGCCCGATGACGCAGCGGTGAAATCAGTGGTAGCTTATATTGATGGCTTCAAGGCGACGCCTGCCGCGGCGACGTTGACAGGCAATGCGAAGCGCGGCGCTGATTACTATTCTAATCTTTGCGGTGCGTGCCACGGCCCCAATGCGGAGGGCAATGATACGTTGCAGGCGCCAGCGCTGGCCGGGGTCGATGACTGGTATTTGTTGCAGCAATTCGAGCACTTCAACAAAGGAATTCGCGGCAGTGATGAGTCAGACCGCTATGGCTACCAAATGTTTATGATGGCTAAAACCCTGCCGAATGCTGAGGTTGCCAAAGATGTGGTGGTGTATATACAGAGCTTGGCAGACTAAATGAGGCCAGCGGCGATGCGCGCCCTTCTGAGTATCTTATTGTTGCTGCCGATATTAAGTTCGGTCGCCGCTGAATGGCGCTTGAGTGAGGTTTGCCCTGCGGGATTTCGGCCTGAGCAAGGTCGCTGCTATCTGCAAAGTCTTTATGGTGAGTACGCTTCACTGCAAGACTCTGGGGTGGGTGGTTTGAAAACAGGCCTACCGCCATTGCGCGAGGGCTTTACGCCCCAGCAAATTGACTTGGGTCGCCTCATGTTTTTTGATCCGCTGTTGTCGGGTGATGGCACGCTAGCCTGTTCCTCATGCCACCAGCCCAGCAAGGGCTTTGCTGATGGTCGTGGCCTCAGTATTGGGATTAACGGCCAGTTAGCACATCGCTCAGCTCCGAGCTTGTGGAATGTCGGCTTTTTAAAGCGTTTGTTCTGGGACGCTAGGGCCAGTTCGCTAGAAGAGCAAATGGAAGGGCCGCTGTACTCGCCAATTGAAATGGGCAATAGCCGCGAACATTTGCTTAAGAGTCTGAGCGAGAGTGCCACCTACCCAGCCTTATTCAAACAAGCCTTTGGCGATAGCACGATTAGCTTAGATCGAATTTATACCGCCATTACTGCCTTTGAGTCGTCGCTGGTGTCTTTGAATAGCCGTTACGATTTATACGCCAATGGCGTGCATGAAGTACTGAACAAAGACGAAATAGAAGGTATGAATGTATTTCGTTCCTTTGTCGCGCGCTGCGCTGAATGCCATACACCGCCGACATTTACCAACCAGCAAATTGCGATACTGGGCACTCCCGAACCGGATGGTCACGCGTTTGACAGTGGCGTACAGGCAGTGACGGGTGACGCTTCCCAGCGCGGCGGATTTAAAGTGCCAACATTGCGCAATATCGAACTCAGTGCGCCGTATATGCATTCTGGCCGCTTCGAAACCCTGCGTGAGGCGGTGGCATTTTATACCGGTGGTCGTGGGCACGCGGTACCGGAAGGCGAGAAACTCAATTTGCATTGGCATATATGGGAACCGAATTTAACTGATCGTGAAGTCGATGTCTTGGTCGCCTTCTTAAAAACCTTAAGCGACGAAAGCTTTATGCCGCCGCTGCCGAGTGCGGTGCCATCAGGCTTGCGCCCGATTATCGACGCGACGCCGAATTAATTATTTTTGAGCCTGGAAATTGAGGAGTGCAATAATGAAAAACCCGATTAGATTGGGGCTGCTGTGTCTGGGCTTGCTGTGCAGTATGCCAAGTCTGTGGGCGGCAGACATTCCGGTAAAAGACGGCGAGTCGATTCAGGACGCGGTGAATAAAGCCAATCCTGGCGACGTGGTACTCATTTATCCCGGCACCTACAAAGAAAGTGTCTACATCGACAAAGACAATATTACCCTGCGTGGCGTCGTTGAAGAGGGTAAGTGGCCGGTGTTAGAGGGTGAGGGTAAGCGCAATGACGCGATTCTATACTCCGGAAATGACTTTACCGTGGAGTGGCTGACCATTACCCACTACAAGGGTAATGCCATTATGGGGCAGTCCGGTAATAATTTTACTATTCGCTATAACAAGGTCGTCGACACTGGGGTGTATGGGATTTTTCCCCAGTTTGGTAAGAACGGCCTGATTGAATACAACGTCTTGAGCGGTATCGAAGATGCGGCGATTTATGTTGGCATGTGCGACAACGTTGATGTCCGTCACAACGAAGTATTCGACAATGTTGCCGGTATCGAAATTGAAAATACTCGCCACGCCTTAGTCGAAAACAATTACGCCCATAATAACACCGCGGGTCTGCTGGTTTTCATTACGCCGGGTCTACCGATTAAAACAACGTTTGACGTAATTTTGCGCAATAATTTTGTGGTGAATAATAATACCGCAAACTTTGGTGCGCCGGGTTCAATTGTGTCCAAGGTGCCGCAGGGTATCGGTATCGTGGTGATGGCTGCGGACGATGTGATTGTTGAGGGTAATATTGTCTCGGGCAATAAAACGGCGGGTATCGTGATTACCGATTTGGCCTTTATCACCGATATTTCCAGTGACCCAGAGTCTGAACCGAATCCAGATCGCTTGGTGTTTCTTGACAATCTTATGTTCGATAACGGCGCAGATCCAGTTGCCGAAGTTAAAGCCCTTATGTTGACTCAATTCAGTCGCACTGGCCCAGATATTTTAGCAACGCCGGGTTCCGCCCAAGAGCAGGACAACTGCATTATTAACCGCGAGCGCTACACCAGCTTTGGCGTAAAGAAATGGGCTGAGTGTGAGCGCAAGAGTACCGCTGATGTGCTGAGCTACCGTATTCCCGGCGGCGCGCCGAGTGAGCCAGTGACGGCTACCAATCGCACTAAGCTGCTTTATCAGGGTATTTGCGCCGGTTGTCACGCTTATAATATGCGTATGATTGGACCGCCAACCCTCGCTGTGCAAGCGCTGTATCGCAATGACGCGCAAGGTATTGCCGACTATATCGGTGAGCCACATAAGGTTCGCCCTGACTACCCTGCGATGCCTTCACAGGCGCATTTGTCGCCGGAGCTAAGAAAGGAAGTGGCTGAGTATATGCTGAAGGTCACCAAGTAATTGAGCTTCGTATTTTATTTTAAGCGCAGTGGGCACCGTGATGGTGCTTACCAGTATTGAGAGTAAGAGAGGGCGGTTTATGACATCCAAAAGTAGAGGTCGCATAGTCTGTACCGTCGGGCTGGCAGTACTGGGTGCGCCATTGGCGCATGCCGCTAAGAATCTGGCGCTAGAGGAGGTGGTGGTTACGGCCCAAAAGCGTGAGCAGAGCGCGATGACGGTGCCGGTTACGGTTGATACCTTTACCAGCCAAGATTTGGAAAATACCGGCGCTCTGACCATGGAAGATATTCAGGCTTATATACCCGGCCTAAAAGTGGGTGAAGACGTGCGTGGCGGCGGTATGACCCAGTCGTCTTTTATTATTCGTGGCATTGAAAGCTCAAATATCAGCACCGGCGGTGACCCTTCAGTCGCGACCTTTCTAGATGGCGTATACTTACCGCGGGCGGCGATTACCGTGCCATTTTCTGACATGGCGCGAGTAGAGGTATTGAAGGGCCCACAAGGTACGCTGTTTGGTCGCAACGCCGCAGCGGGGGTAGTGAATTTTATTCCCAATGGACCAAGTCTAGAGGAGCGCGAAGGTTTTGTGACGGCCAAGCTGGGTAGCTACGATTTGTTTCGCGTTGAGGGTATGAGCAATATTCCCCTCACCGACAGCCTCGCTCTGCGCATGAATGTGATGCACAACCAGCGCGGCGCGGTCCTCGATATGCTCGGACCAGCCAAGCCGGATCCCGGCGAGCAAAATAACCAATTTGCGCGTATGGCGCTGCGCTGGGAAACCACAGACCAACTCACCCTGCAAATGGCCTATGATATTGACCGCGTCGACAATGGTCCCCAAGCGCGCCTCAGTACCAGTGAAGAATACGCGACCTACCCTGATCCAACAGAGCGTAAATTAGAAACCGACGCCATAAATGGCGGAGAAACACGGGATATGCAGGGCATCACCGGTAAGCTTTGGTATGACATTAGTGATGTCACTACCATGAGTTTGATTGCCAGTTACCGCGCGTTTGAAACCTATAATTTACAGGATGAAGATGCGACGTCAGACGAGTCAGTTTACGTCGACACCAATAATATTGAAGATTCCGATATTGCTTATTTTGAAGCGCAATTTAATGTATCGCTAGATTGGGTCGACGCCGTATTTGGCGCAAACTACAGCAAAGAAGACACTTATCAGCAAACCGCGCTTACTTTTAGTTATGGCGCGGTGGTGGAATTAGCCTCAGCGATGACGGGTGTGCCAGCAGGCGTATTAAATACGCTGATTGGCGGCCCTATTGCGGGCAACTATGTCACCGAAAGAATGACCAATGAGGGCGATTTTGAAACCTACGGTATATTCTCCGACCTTGATTTCACCATTAACGACTGGCTGAGCATTATTACCGGCCTGCGCTACAGCAACGATAAAAAGGCCTTCAGCTGGTATGCGCCACTCACCGAGTTTGTGCTGTCACAAGCGCAGGGCGAAAACTTCTTTTTTAACTCAGACGGTCTTGAGCAGGGCAGTGCTAGCTGGGACAAAATCACCGGCCGCGTCGTGGCCAACGCACAAATTAGTGAAGGTGCTATGGCGTTCGCGAGTTATTCAACAGGCTATAAGTCGGGAGGCTACGATTCTTTGAATACCAGCTCCCGCGAAGTGCCACTGGCGCCGGAGGTGGTAACAAACGTCGAACTAGGTTTGAAGGGCGATTTACTTGAAGACAAAATACGCACGCAAATTGCCTTGTTTAAAATGGTTATCGATGACCGCCAAGAGTCAATAGAGTCTAAAGGCCCAGAAGATAATGGCGCGGTACCAACGGTGATTAGTACAGATGAAGATATTCATGGTATTGAGCTGACGGCCGATTGGCTGGTTAATGATAGTTTGCGTTTTGGTTTGATTTACACCTACCGTGAGCAGAAATCTAGCCGTGCGGCCTACTATGATAAAGATGGCAATTTTCAAGAGGCTAACCAAGTTAATGCCACTGCGCCCCAAGAATACACCTTGACGGTGGATTGGTCTCCGGAGTTTGATTACGGCTTGCTATTGCTTCATGTCGACTATATTTATGAAGAGAATGTCGAAAAATCCAATGAGGATCATCTCGATAAGTTTAATCGCGTCAATGGCTACGGTGATGACACCAGTTTGCTGAACGGCCGCTTGGCGTGGTCCACGCCAAGCGGCCGCTATGAGTTTGCGCTGTGGGGTAAAAACTTATTGGGCAATGAACGAGTGTCGCAGCCCGGCGGATTGACGGGCGGGGAGCTCGGCACCTACCACGTGGGGATAATTGCGCCGCTTACCTATGGCGTTGATTTGAGATTTGTCTTTTAAATTTGGCGCGGCAATGCGCCGCGTTTTTATGCGTGCGCCAGGCATGGCGCGTAGCGCCGTGACGGGCGCTGTTCCAAACCGCGTGGTGGCGATTGGATGACTTGGTGGTGAGAGTCCACTATCGGCCCGGCAAGGGGAACGATTAGCCGAACGGCAAGGGTGT
>NZ_JBFHDY010000121.1:0-10404 GCF_041584495.1 Zhongshania sp. | reverse complement strand
CTGCTCGACCTGCTGACCACCCGCCGCCAGGACGTGGTGACCAACTACCTGATGAAGCTGAAAGGCCGGCAGAAGGTCGAGATCGTCAGCATGGACATGTGGAACCCCTACCGGGCAGCGGTCAAGGCTGTGCTGCCCCAGGCCCGTATCGTGGTCGATAAGTTCCATGTGGTGCGCATGGCCAACGATGCCCTAGAGAGAGTGCGCAAGGGCCTCAGAAAGGAGCTGAAACCGTCCCAGAGCCGGACTCTCAAGGGAGACCGGAAAATCCTGCTGAAACGCGCTCACGAAGTCTCAGACCGGGAGCGCCTCATCATGGAGACCTGGACAGGCGCGTTCCCGCAACTGCTGGCCGCCTATGAGCACAAGGAGCGCTTCTACGGCATCTGGGACGCCACCACACGGCTCCAGGCAGAAGCCGCCCTGGACGAGTGGATAGCCACCATCCCGAAGGGCCAAAAGGAAGTCTGGAGCGATCTGGTCAGGGCAGTGGGAAACTGGCGCGAAGAGACCATGACCTACTTCGAGACGGACATGCCCGTCACCAACGCTTACACGGAGTCCATCAACCGACTGGCCAAGGACAAGAACCGTGAAGGGCGTGGTTACTCCTTCGAGGTGATGCGGGCACGAATGCTCTACACCACGAAGCACAAGAAGAAGGCACCGACTGCGAAGGTCTCTCCTTTCTACAAGAAAACCATCGGTTACGGACTGCCGGACTTCGCAGAGGAACTCAACTACGGAGTCGATCTATCAACCATCTGAGGGTGGTATCAGATTGATGGGGTGAAGGTGCCCATCAACCATTAAATCCGTATACCCATAAAAGAAAGAGGCTCAGTCCTCTTTCTTCTCATACTCCTCCAAATCTTCAATGTGCCACAGCTTGTTTCGTGTATTTCGGTTGATACGAGGTTGCGGCAAGCTGCCATCTTTTATTCTTCGCCAGAGCGTCGTATAGCTAATGTGGTAACGAGCCATCACTTCGTAAGATGTTAGAAAAGGGGTTACCTGGTGCGCTACTGCTGTCATCTGCATTCTCCTGAAAGTCAATGTAAAGCTATCATCGCCTGATTCATCAATTGTTGATGGTCAGAAAGATGCATGATTTGTTCAGAAGATCAGCCTTATCAAAACACAAATGTTGCTATTAGGTACTTTTCAGCTCAAACCTATGAATAACAAGGGCTACAAGGCGGTTTGTGTCATGAATTGCAATCAACATGCCTAACGAGAAAAATTTGTACACACTGTTTGTACACTCGCAACGATGACACATCAAAAACCACAATAACGAACCCTTTAAATTCATAAGCTTACAAACATAAAACTAGAGATGATCGCATATATTCCGCTTTTGTAATGTCGAAACCAAAGTACCAAAAGCAAGAGGTACTTTCTTCATCAAACCCAGTAACCACAAGGCCTACAGCCAGATTTGTGTCATAGAATTTTCGTCAAAGGCCTCTAAAACGGAATTTGTACTCAAGTTTGTACACACTTTCCGAGGTTACGCTTGAACATCATTGAAAAGTAAAGAAACGAGAAAAAGACAAAAAGCCTTTAAATTCAGTACGTAGAGATGTGATTGTGGTATGCAATGAAAGGTGGTTTTAAGCGTTGAAAGGCTGGGCGGCATCAGGGTGAGAGATGATGGCAAAGGTGCGGCGCTTGGCTACTTCCTGCTGAAAGCTAATATCTGACATTAAATTGGGTCTTCTGACTAAACAGGTTCGGGACGATGCGCAGAATACAACCTCACTGCGCATAATAAGAGGCGTGAGTTTAAAGGACTTGAGCAGGGCTTGCACTATTCCCCGCATCAATCACCGGCAAAATGCCCTGCCAACATATACCGCACATCGCCACCAAAACCCCGCCAGCTCTGGTATTCCGTCGCACTGGGGGTTTCTATCTATAGCGTAAATCTTGCTTTTCCCGTAAGCTGCACGCCCGCTGTCATCAGGACACCGGCCATCACGCCGCGACGCGCGACATTATGAGACGATAGATTTTATGAGCTTTACCTCCCTGGGCTTATCCGCCCCGATACTTTCTGCGGTAACCGACAAAGGTTACGACACTCCATCACCAATCCAAGCCCAAGCCATCCCAGCGGTACTGGACGGACGAGACGTTATGGCCGCAGCCCAAACCGGCACCGGCAAGACCGCAGGCTTTACCCTGCCAATACTGGAATTACTGTCTCGCGGCGAGCGCGCCAATGCCAACCAAGCCCGCGCCCTAATACTGACACCAACCCGCGAACTTGCCGCCCAAATTGGCGAAAACGTCACCATGTATAGCATGAACCTACCACTGCGTTCCACCGTGGTATTTGGCGGCGTAAAAATCAATCCGCAAATGATCAAGCTGCGCCGTGGCGTTGACATTCTGGTTGCCACCCCAGGCCGCTTATTAGATTTATACAATCAAAATGCGGTGAAATTTAATCAGTTAGAAATTCTGGTACTCGACGAAGCCGACCGCATGCTCGACATGGGCTTTATTCACGATATTCGCAAAATACTCGCGGTATTGCCAAAGCGCCGCCAGAATCTGATGTTTTCTGCGACCTTCTCCGGCGACATCCGCCAGCTGGCCAAGGGCCTGGTCAATAATCCAGTAGAAATCTCCGTGAGCCCCGAAGTCACTACGGCAAAATCCGTCACCCAGTGCATATACCCCGTCGATAAGAACCAAAAGCCCGCGCTCTTAACACACCTCATCAACAGTAATAACTGGCAGCAAGTGCTAATTTTCTCCAAAACCAAGCACGGCGCCAACCGTCTAGCCACTCAGCTAGAGAACGCTGGCATTAAAGCTGCCGCCATCCACGGCAATAAAAGCCAAGGGGCACGTACTCGTGCACTCGCCGAATTTAAAAATGGCGACGTCAGAGCGCTAGTGGCAACCGATATCGCCGCGCGGGGCTTAGACATTGATCAGTTGCCTCAAGTCGTTAACTTCGACCTGCCCAATGTGCCCGAAGACTATGTTCACCGCATTGGCCGTACCGGCCGTGCCGGTGCGACGGGCCACGCGGTATCACTGGTTTGCGCAGACGAATTTAAACTGTTGGCGGACATCGAGCGACTGATAAAGGAGATTTTGCCCCGCGAGATTCCCGAGGGCTTTACTCCGGTCAATCCATTGCCAGAATCTCGCTTGGGAGCGCCCAGCAATAGACGCCCCCACCGCCCTCGAGTTGAACACCGCGACGGGCAACGCCCAGGTGCACGCCGTGATCGCCCAAGTGGCGGCAATCGTGGCCGCAGCTCAGCACCAAAAGTCTCGTAAAACGACCCAAAGCCCGCTGCGCGCAGTGGGCTTTATCAAGAGAATTCAGATTTAAGCACAACAATCTCGCAATATGAGCCGCTCGCGCTCAATTACACCGCTGTGGGTACGATAAAACGATTCAAGCGCTACCGTTTCTGCAATGGTATATTCGCGTCGCTAAGCTTCACCATCGGTAACAAAACTCCCCTATAATAGCGCACTAAATTATCCACTCGCCCACAAGGTTTTAGCCCGATGTTAGAAAAAGTTTTTGAACGCATACTCTACTCTGCCCGCTGGTTATTGGCCCCAATTTACCTCGGCCTGAGCGTTGCACTGCTGGCACTAGCCGTCAAATTCTTTCAAGAAATTGTCCACGTCTTACCCCATATCTTTGAAACCTCAGAGATGGACTTAGTGCTACTAGTCCTCTCGCTGATCGACATCTCCCTCGTCGGCGGCCTACTTGTTATGGTGATGTTCTCAGGCTACGAGAATTTCGTCTCGCAAATCGACCTCGATGACAACGACGACAAACTAAGCTGGCTCGGTAAACTCGACACCGGCAGCCTAAAGAACAAAGTCGCCGCCTCCATCGTTGCTATATCGTCAATTCACTTACTTAAAATTTTTATGAATGCCGACAAAATCGACAATGATAAGCTGCTCTGGTATGTGGCCATTCACCTGACCTTTGTACTCTCGGCCTTTGCAATGGGAATGCTGGATAAATTAACGCGGCAGGGCAAGTAAGAGTAAAGACTCGCGCTTAAACGAGCTGCCCGCTTAGATCGGCGGGCAGCTCGCCGATTAACCACGACGCTATGCTTGCAAGCAAATCACCACTGCCGCGCTATAGGATCGCCACACGGCTGGCACAACATAAGAACGCATTTCACTGGGTAAATGTATGTTACTAGGGGCGCCAGAGACAACCACCGGCACCGAGATCATAAAATCCTTACCTAATTCACGGCGCGCATTGCCCGAAATGGTATTGGCAACTTCACCGACAAGGTCAATCATATTGGCCTCTGAGGTATCCGGTTCCCCCAGACTCATCATTAAATGTTTAAGCATAATTTTGGGTGCAGTAAAGTACACACAGCCTTTGTTATTTCCGGAAATACCTATAATGCCCGTATAATCCATGGAAATAGGTTCTGCATTAGAAGCCAAATACGGTGTTCCCACTCGCATATCATTGTCGGCGGTATGCGCAAAATAACGCACAACCCCATCTATAAATATTTGGAGCTTATCTTCAGTCATTTAGATGTTCCGTTAGTTCGTCTAAGGCGGCGCGTAACTCGTGTTCACTAAAAGGCTTTAACAAAAAACCACTGGCTCCTTTCTCTAGCGCTTCGATACCTGTCGCTTGATCCGACAAGGCCGACACCACCAAAATTAGCACCTCAGGGTCGAGTGCGGCCAAGCGTTCAATACACTCAATACCGTCTATATTCGGCATGGTTAAATCCATGGTAACAACCTGCGGACGATGCACATTAAAGAGTTCAATCGCTTCAGCACCATCGCTCGCAGCTGCGACAATATCGAATTTATCGGTGTCGTGGGCGCGACAAATTTTTGAACGAATAATATTAGAATCGTCAACCACCATTAATTTCATTATCAATATACTCCTTTAGGCCGCCGCGCTATTTTGCAAAACTGCCGCAGGAATAGAGATAGCAAAACGAACACCACGCCCTACGCGCGAGTTAATAGCAATTTTTCCGCCCATATCTCGCACTATTTGACGCAAAGCAAACAAGCCCATGCCTCGGCCTGCATCTTCGTCGGCAATGTCCCGAGTAGAAAAATCAGGATGAAAAATTAATTCTGCAAGCCGACGCTCATCACCCCCTAACTCGTCTTCAGCGCTAATAATGCCGCGCTGAAGCGCAGCACGCAGAATGGCTACTCGATTAAGACCACTGCCGTCGTCCTCACACACAAGCTGCAAGTCACCGCTATTGCGCTTGGCAATACGAAGGTTGATCTCGCCTTGGGGACGTTTGCCAGCGAGAATACGCGCGGCACTGGTCTCAATGCCATGGCTGACCGCATTGCGCACCATTTGCACAGCCAAAGTGTTTAACTGCGCATGTACTTCTTCACCAAGTACCACATCATTAAACCCAGTACAAACCACCTCAACTTCTTTACCTTGGCGCTCAGACATTTTGGTCGCCAACATGTGCAAATGATTAACGGCAAAATAATCACTGCCCTTCACGGCGACAAGCTTCCTCACACCACTAGAACTCGTTTTAAAACTGGCGACTTTATTCAGCAAATCTTGAATCCTTTCTGTTTCAGCAATGAGCTTATTCAAAATAACCGCAAGACCAAGAAAATCATTACCGCTCAAGCTACTGCGATTTTTCAGGGCAATAATCTGCTCTTCAAATTCATGGGCCTGACTGCTAAACCGACTGAGATTTAAGGCCGAGGCCTCACCTTTGTAATTGTGTACCAAAGCAAAAATTTGATTGGCCTTATCCAGATATTGAGGCGCTGATCTAGCCTGATGCCTAAGAATATCGTTAATTTTGGCAAAGCTCTTAACGCTGTTTTTTAGGAACATGTCCAGCAAATCGCTGTCGGCCTGCAGCACTGTTGACAATAGCGCTAACTGTTCCTGCCCCTGCGCCCGCGCCACGTCAAGTTCCCCGGCGAGCAATACCTGTTTTGACACATCCACAATGGTGACCAATATGTGAATGATCTTACCCTCACTCATTACCCGTGAAAAAGAAAAACTCAAATACTTATTTATGTAAGTACCGTCGGACTGAGGAATATAGACCTCAACTTGACGCAGCGGATTAAGGTCACCAATGAGCTTTTGTTTCTTACGGGAATCGAATAGTAATCCAATGTAGCTGGCGGCAGTGGCCCGGTCTTTTTCCGAGACAACGCCATCGAGTAAATCACTAAAACCCTTTCCAGCAAGATCGTTTCGGCCAAACATGCCCGCCAAAGCCTCGGAACACTGCTCACCAATAACCTGATCTTTATCAAGCAAAAACAGCCCCTCGCTTACCGTATCTAGTATTTCTTGGGTTTCTTTACGCGCCACCTCAATATGCCGGTCGCTATCGCGAAGCTGACGCAAAAAATGAAACATAATAATAAAAAAATTGATGATGGCTAAGCTAATACCCGCCGTTTGAATCCACCGTAGGCGACTAGCCTTCGAACTTGCCACATTCTCTAGCTCGCCAGTGAGCTGGTTCATCAGTTTTAACAAGGCTAAATTATGTTCGCGACCATAGGCCACTGCGCTGGCGAGCTGTGTTGAAAAAATTTGCGGCTCTGTAGCAAAATCGATTTTTTGCAGTGTATTAAGCTGCTTATAAAACGGCGTCCATATTTGTTTTGCTTCCTGCAATGCAGCAATACTGCCCACCGACCCAGCGGGCTTTAATAGCACGTCACCGCCCTCAGCACCCGGCGCCAAACCACCTTCATCAAAGGCAATTAGCGTGGTGTGAAACATATCCACGGTAGAATTTAGCTCGGTCAGCGTCGGTGTCAATATCGCAGCGAGTTCGGAAACAAAGCCGGACTCGACGACTTTCGTATCAGCTAGCGCCGAACGCATATCCAAAAGCGATTTCATCATGCGCTGGGACAACATCCGCTGCCGCCCAGCAATATTGACGCCGACCGCGTCTTCCGAAATCTCATAGGAAATATAAAAATTTAGTGACATTACCGATGCATCAAGTAGCAAAAATAATGCAATGGAAACAATTATCCCTCGGTACTTTCCATAATCCAGTTTCATCCAACCACCTTAGAATATATTTACTAGAACAAGTACTACTGTGATCACGTCATAGCAAATAGCGCGCCCACTCTACAGCTCGCGCTTTCATAAAAACCCCAAACCGGCCTGCAAGGCTTTTGGCATAAGGGATTTATAGGGGGGAAAATATTTCTAAACTGTCATCGCGGGACTATAATAAAATTGAAATCGCACCAAATAGACACACCGGCAACGGTGAAGCGCGGACTTGGCCATGCTCCTATTTGGCGCAAAAATATCACGGTCGCACACGTTTAATAAAGCATTATGCGGTGCTGAATTTTATCTCGCGCAGCGCTTTTGCGCCTGCCGAACACGCTGAGGCTTACGCAGCCGCCACATGGCTAGTCCCGAGATCATCAACACCACCGGACTAAAGCCCAGTACCGCCCAAACCACCCGACTCCAATAGCCCGCAAAATCGCCAAAGTGCAGGCGACGAAAGCTATTTTTAATTTTTTCGCCGGAACCAGACTCCGCAATGTTGCGCAAACCAACAAATTCGCCCGTTTTAGCATGGTAGCGAATGGCGTTGGCGAACTCGCTATAAAGGGGATTTTGTCCAGCAGCACTGCCTAAAATGCCAATTTCGTAGCCGGGCTTGCTCGGCAGAGAGATAAAGCTCGGCGTAAAACCTGCCAACCGCTGCTGACTTTCTGTTACCAGCGCATCCATAGAAAGCGCTGGATTATATAAGCGCACACCCGCAGCGTAGGGCGCCACTGTCAACACCGGCTTAGCCAAGCTATAACTTAGCTGGCTAATATTCCAAAATGCCCCAGTAAAACCCAATACCAATAACACCGGCGCAGAGATAATTCCAAGCAATTTGTGACTATCCCCAAGGTAAATTATTGGCCGTGCCCGGTAGCGAAAGGTAAACAAAACTTTCCAAAACTTGCGATGCAACACCACACCAATAAGAGCTTGCAGGCACAGTAATACGGCCACTACCGCGCACAGCAACAAGCCCGCATCCCCAGCCAAAAAGGTGTAGTGAAACTCCCGCACAAGATCAGTGAAATAATATTTTGGCGGCGTAGGTGGCGACAGAGCTTTGCCACTGTACTGATCAACAAACAGCGATGACCACGTGCTGCTGCCGTGGGCCATAACATAGACAAGATCAGCCCGACTGGAATCAGCAAACAACTGCCAGCCGGTGACCTCGTAATTTGGGTAAGTTTGATTAAAGGAATACAGCAGCACACCAAAGGGCATACGCGCCTGCCCATGATGAGCAACCCGAACAAGATCAGACATTAGCAGCGTATCTATTTCATGTTTAAACACCAGCACACTGCCGCTTAAACTAATCAGCAATAGCGGCACGCACACCATGAAAGCGAGTAGCCGGTGAATTTTAAAGAAGGCTTTATTCATTGAGCGGGGTTTGTATTGTCGGATTACTTCGGGCGGCAAGTATTTTGCTCCGCCGCCCAACCTCCGCCAAGCAGCTAGCCGCGAATGCGACGCACTCTAAAGTTACGCCCCTTAAGCTGGCCTTCACTTAATTTACGCAGGGCGTCAGCCGCCACATCATTACGCACAGCAACATAAGCAGTATTGTCAAAAACGTGGATTTTGCCGACATCGGTGCCGGCAATGCCGTCGGCACCGGTTAGTGCACCAACAATATCACCGGGACGAATTTTCTGTTTCTTGCCGCCGTCAATCTGCAGGCACGCCATGGGCGGCTTGAATGTCGGCTTGTCTAAATAGTTAACCTCGGGCAGCGCCTCGGGCACCACTTTATTGCCACGCATTTCTTCAATACGGGCAATCTTGGCGCTTTCACGCTCAGTATACAGACTGCAGGCAATACCTTTGCCGCCAGCACGACCGGTGCGGCCAATGCGGTGAATATGCACTTCAGCGTCGCGGGCAATGTGGTAGTTAATCACCGCGTCGAGGGCGTCGATATCTAAGCCTCGCGCCGCAACATCCGTGGCAACCAACACCGACACGCTTTTATTCGCAAAGCGCACCAAGGTCTGATCTCGCATTTTTTGATCTAGCTCGCCGTGCAGTGCCTGCACGCTAAAACCGGCTTCGCGAAGATCGTCACACACCTGCTGGGTTTCGTGGCGGGTATTACAAAATATAACGGTGGAATCTGGGCGGTAGCGCAGCAGCAGTAATTTTACTGCGACAATACGCTGGGTGTTGTCGGCCACTTTATAGAAATGCTGGGCAATACTTTCGTTGTCGTGGGTAGATTCCACTTTAACCAGCAGCGGCCGCTGCATAATGCGGGTGGCAACATCCTGAATTTCGTCGGGGTAGGTCGCGCTAAACAGCAGCGTCTGCCGCTCTTTGGGGATATAGCCAATGATGGTGTCGAGGGCGTCTTGAAAACCCATCTCCAACATACGGTCGGCTTCGTCCAACACCAAGGTATTTACATTATCTAATTTGAGCGTGCCTTTACGCACATGCTCTTCTATACGACCGGGGGTCCCAACCACAATATGGGCGCCATGCTCTAGGGAGCCAACCTGCGGACCAAAAGGCATGCCGCCACACAGCGTTAGAACCTTAATATTATGGATAGTACGCGCTAACTTACGCAGTTCTTTAGCGACCTGGTCGGCTAATTCACGCGTCGGGCACAGAACCAAAGACTGCACATAAAACTTTTTTACATCTAATTTTTGTAACTGAGTAAGACCGAAAACAGCGGTTTTTCCCGAACCGGTTTTGCCCTGCGCAATAACATCTTTGCCGTGTAGTGTATGCGGCAATGCCTTGGCCTGAATGGGGGTCATCTCGGTATAACCGAGCGAGCTCAGGTTTTGCAATAACGAGGGGTTGAGCGGAAGGGTAGAAAAATCTAGCTGACTCACGATCTGTATCCTGTAATACCGCCTGAAAAATGCGCGGCGATGGCGCGGTAGAAGCAGATGTTAAATAGTGTTGCTGAAATGAAAAAAGGGCAAGACCCGTAGGTCCTGCCCCTTTAGCATTCAATCCACAAGGGTTTGAAGCTGGCCGCTGCCCATGGGCGCGGCCACATAGCAAATTACAGTGCTACGATGTTCTCTGCCTGAGGACCTTTCTGACCCTGAGTAACAGTGAACTGTACGCGCTGGCCTTCAACCAAAGTTTTGAAGCCTGAACCAGAGATAGCGCTGAAGTGAGCGAAAACGTCTGGGCCAGATTCTTGCTCGATGAAGCCAAAGCCTTTAGATTCGTTGAACCATTTTACTGTGCCAGTAGTAGTAGACATAATTTTATTCCTGAAATATTCAAAGGTAATTTTGATCTGAAATCAGATCGATTAGGCTGGAAGTGATTCT
>NZ_JBFHDY010000120.1:0-10495 GCF_041584495.1 Zhongshania sp. | reverse complement strand
CTTTACGAAACCGTGCCACAATATTGGTGCAATTATATTTTTAGCGACCAATGCGTCACCAAGCTACTGCCCGCAAAATACGGTGATAGCAGTGGCGTGCGCGGCGCTGCCTGGTTGTGGGGGTAGTTGAGTCGAGTGCCTTATGCGGGAAGGCTAATGCTTAGGGCGTCCGCTTAATGCTGGACGGGCGATACGTCACTCCTGTGAAGACAGAAGGTCTAAAACTCGTCACTCCTGCGGAGGCCGAGCACCGCCCCTGCGAAGGCAGGGGTCCATCTCGTCAACGAGGCTGGGGATTAAGGGCAACGCAACTATCCTTCTGGCGATGATGTTGCATTTTTAGCGTCATTCAGTTGTTTAACGCTTATCCGCCTGCACCCACAATACTTCCTGGCCGCCGTCGCGCAGCGCTAGCAGCCGAGCCATGACAAACAAAAAGTCTGACAAGCGATTCAAATATTTGCGGCCCGTGGCATTTACTTCATCGGTTTTACTTAGCGCGACCAAGCAGCGTTCGGCGCGGCGGCACACGGCGCGGGCCATATGGCAAAGAGCCGCGGCTTTACTGCCTCCGGGCAGGATGAAGTTTTTTAAGGGTGGCAGGTCGGCGTTTAGTTCGTCGAGGCTGACTTCTAACTCATCGATTCGTTCTGGGCTTATCATGGTGTAACCGGGCACGGCCAGCTCGCCGCCTAGGTCAAATAAGTCGTGCTGAATACGGGCAAGCAAGGGTGAATAGGGGTCCGCTGTGGGCAACTCTGCCATCAGCAAGCCGATAAAAGAATTTACTTCATCAATTGTGCCTATGCCTTCCATACGGCAGTGGTCTTTGTCTATACGTGAGCCATCGCCGAGGCCGGTGGTGCCGTCATCGCCAGTTCGCGTGTAAATCTTGGATAATCGATGTCCCATATTTCCCTCAATGAAGTCGAGTCTTGTAGAATAAGCGGTTTACTATACGTCAGATCGCTAAACGGTGGCAGTCTCGGCATCGTAGTGGAGTATATGCATGCTGGAATTGTATTTGGGTGGCGCCCGCTCTGGTAAAAGCCGTTTGGCCGAGCAGCGTGTGTGTGCGTCTAAGCTGCAGCGGATATATGTGGCCACCGCGACTGCTGGCGATTCAGAAATGGCGGCACGAATTGAACATCATCAACAGCAGCGCGAGGCTGATGATTGGCGTACTGTAGAGGCGCCAGAGGAATTGTCTGCGGTAATACGGCAATACGCGACACCGCAAACGGCTATTTTGGTGGATTGCCTCACTCTATGGCTGAGTAATTGGCTGGCCAAAGAAGATGACGACAACTGGCAGCAGGTGAAGGGGCAATTCTTGCATACCTTGCAAACCGCACCTGGGCATCTTGTGTTGGTTAGCAATGAAGTGGGGCAGGGCATAGTGCCGCTGGGTTCGCTCACCCGCCGCTTTGTGGATGAGTCTGGGCGTTTGCACCAAGACATTGCCGCGCTAGCCGATAGAGTGGTGTTTGTTACCGCGGGTTTAGAGCAAGTTTTAAAAAATTAAAGTATAAGATTAAAGGGAATAGATATGAGTCATTGGTACGAGGAAGCGGCACCGGAAGCTGACGAAGAAATGCGGGCTGCAGCCATCGCGCGGCAAAATAGTTTAACCAAACCCCGTGGCGCGCTTGGTCGTCTCGAGCATGTTGCGGTGCAGATGTCGGCTATTCAGCGCACTTTGGAGCCTCATGCTAACAAAGCATTAATTGCGGTATTCGCGGGTGATCACGGCGTGACCACTGAAGATATTTCGGCCTACCCGCAAACTGTCACCTCAGAAATGGTGCGCAATTTTGCCAATGGCGGCGCGGCGATCAGCGTCTTGGCTAAATCGATGGGCATTGATTTCACCGTGGTCAATGTGGGTACTGTTTACGCGCTCGAAGATCTACCCAATGTGCAGGATTTACGGGTGGGCGCTGGCACCCAAAATATGTGTGTTACCGAAGCCATGTCTTTGGAACAGTGCGAAGAAGCCTTGGCGGTAGGACGCGGCATAATAGATCAGGCTGGCGACATTGATGTGTTTATTGGCGGTGAGATGGGCATTGGTAATAGCACCGCTGCGGCAGCGCTGGCAGTAGCGCACACCCGTCTTTCGGCTACCGCGATGGTTGGTCGCGGTACCGGTATTAGCGACCAGGTTTTGGCGAAAAAGGCGGCGGTGGTAACCCGCGCGATGTCCCGGCATCTACCTCATATGAAAAACGGTGTAGAAGTATTGCGTCGTATTGGCGGCTACGAAATTAATGCCTTGGCGGGCGCTTATATTCGCGCTGCTCAGCGTGGCATTGTGGTATTGGTCGATGGTTATATCTGCACGGCGGCGGCAATTTCTGCAGTAAAAATGAATCCCTCTATTCGGCCTTGGTTGTTTTTCTCGCATTGTTCTGCCGAGCCGGGGCACAGCCGTTTATTGAATAAATTGGAAGCCGAGCCACTCCTGCAACTGGATATGCGCTTGGGCGAAGGCACTGGTGCGGCGCTCGCGCTGCCCATTATGCAAGCGGCCTGTCGTTTGCAAATTGAAATGGCGAGCTTTGAGCAAGCAGGGGTAAGTCGCGGTAATGACTAAAGTCACAGAAACCCATGTCGATTTACTGCGTCACGGCGCTTGCCAAGGTGGTGAAATTTTTCGCGGCAGCACCGATGTGGCACTCAGCGAGTTAGGTTGGCAGCAAATGCGCGATAAAGTTACTGCCTTAGGCGATATGCAGTGGGATCATATTGTGAGTTCGCCTTTACAGCGCTGTCTACGTTTTGCGGAAGATCTTGCTGCGCAGCGCGCCACGACATTGACAGTGCAGGACGATTTGCGCGAAATGCATTTTGGTGATTGGGAGGGCTTGGCCCACTCAGAGGCGAGAAAACGCTTTACCCGTGAGTGGGCAGAATTTTGGGAGTCGCCCGCTGAGGCAAGCCCACCTAATGGCGAGGCTATGCCAGATTTCTGTCGGCGTATTAGTACCGGCATCGACGCTATTGTTGAGCATCATCAAGGGCAATCGGTATTGCTGGTGGTGCACGGCGCAGTCATTCGGGTAATGATGTGTCATCTGCTGGGTATGCCCATGGGGGCGATGACGCGAATAAATGTGCCCTATGCGGGTATGACGCGTTTTAGCGTTTACCATCAAGAAGGCAAGGCGCCATGGGTCCAGCTGGCTAGTCACTTTTAATCTTGATGTGCGGTGTACCAGCAAGCCTTTAGTTTGCTGGTGTCTGGGCTGTTACGGCAATAATATCCGGTGGCGAAAGGGCTTTGCTTCCAACAATGAACCACTTTCCATCCCGGCGCTGAAACTGGTACTCGGCGTGGTGTACCTGCTGCTCACCGGCCGCGAATTTGCCAAAACTGCTTTGATACTGTTTGTAAGCCATATTAAATGGCTCCAGCTTGTGCAGGCTAGTAACCGTGTCGAAATCTTCTGGAAACTTCAGGCGCACATCTACGGTTGCGCGGCCACTATTGTCGCTGTGTTCACTTTCAATAATTATAATTTCTTCAATGCTGAATATTGCCGGTTCGGCAAGACTCATTAAATTATCCCGCAGTAAATTACTCACAATGTAATCGGTAAAGGGGATGGGCTTGCTGCTGCAGGCCACAATACTTGCGCAGAAGAAAATTAATAAGGCTTTATACATTTGCATTCCATCTTCATAGGGTCGGGGGCGACCTGATTTGTGTTGCTTTGGCTTTTTTTACTGAAACTTAACTGTAACAAGGCGTGGTTATCATGCCGTTACTTTTAAATGACAGTACGAGTGAGCCATACGTGAACCGACGCCATTTTCTACGCGCCATGAGTACTGTGTCTATCGCGGTGCCTATATTGACAGCCTGCGGTAGCAACAGCAATTCCAATCGCGCGCCGACGGCCAGCAAACCGCCCACAGGCATTCCTGTGACTGCACCGCCGGTATCATTTGTTCATGGTGTCGCGAGTGGCGACCCGCTAGATGATCGCGTTATTTTGTGGACGAGAGTCACGCCAGACCAAGCCGACGGCGGTGGTATTACCGTTCTATGTGAGGTTGCTGAAGACCCTGAGTTTGAGAATGTCGTATTGGCAGAAAATTTGGTGACTGGCCCCGAACGCGATTATACGGTGAAGTTCGACGCCGCTGGTTTATTGTCTGAACAACATTACTGGTACCGCTTTTCAGTTGGTGAGCAGCTATCGCCAGTTGGTCGGGCACTGACGCTGCCCATGCCAGGTCAATACGCAGCGCATTTACGCTTTGCGGTGTGTTCCTGCAGCAGTTACCCCCACGGTTATTTCTCGGTGTACCGGATGATCGCCAATCGCAGCGATCTCGATTTTGTTCTGCACTTGGGCGATTACATCTACGAATATGGTGATGGCGAGTACGGTGACAACGCGGGTCGCCTGCTCGATCCAAATCACGAAATTTTGGTGTTAGACGATTACCGTCGTCGCTATGCCCATTACCGCCGTGATGTTGACTTACAAGCAGTGCATCGGACTCACCCCTTTATTACCGTGTGGGATGATCACGAGACCGCCGATAACGCCTACAAAGATGGTGCTAATAATCACAGCGACGGTGAGGGCGAATGGGATGCGCGCAAGACTCAAGCGATTCAAGCCTATTTTGAGTGGATGCCAATTCGCCCCCCTACGGCCACCGAAGACAGTATTTATCGTAGCTTCCGCTATGGCGATTTAGCCGACTTCGTCATGCTGGATACCCGCATAGAAGGGCGCGTTAAGCAGTTGGATAACCCTGCTGACCCAGCGCGAACCGACGCCCGCGACTTGCTTGGGCAAACCCAGAAAGAGTGGTTTAAAAACAAGCTCGCTACCGCGCAAAATACCTGGAAAATCGTGGGCCAGCAGGTGATGTTTGCTCAGCTGCAACTGCTGGAAATTCAGCGCTTATTGCCGGGTGTGCCGACCAATGAGTTTAGTCCGCTGGTGGCCATAAATATGGATCAGTGGGACGGCTATCCCAGAGAGCGTGAAGAGGTACTGGATTTTGTGGAAGAAAATGCCATTAAAAATATGGTGGTGTTAACAGGCGATATTCATAGCAGCTGGGCCAATGAACTCTATAAAAGTAGCGCGATATTAACATCAGGGGTATTTGAGGAACCGCTGGGGGTGGAGTTTGTTACCCCCAGCGTAACGTCACCCGGCTTCCCTGACGGCGCCGCAGAATTGGTGTCGGCGGTACTGCCAGTGGTGAATCCCCATATGAAATACACCGACTTGAAAAATCACGGCTTTATTTTAATGGATGTTACTCATCAGCGCGCTCAGGCTGAATTTTACTATGCTGAAAATATCGACGCCGCGGATCAATCTGGGGTGGAGTTGAGTAAAGTAAAAAGTATGGCGGTTGAACGCGGCAGCAGTCGTTTAAAAGAAGATACGCCGCTATCTCGGCCCAAGTTCTGATTTGTAAATATGTTTAGGGTTTCAGTAGCACTGGGTATTGTTTAGTGTGTAGCGATTAATTTTAAAACATTTTGAAATGTTGGATAACTATGAAGGCATTACCTTGTTTCGCTAAGGCGAGTTTAATTGCATTACTGCTTAATCTAGCCGCGTGTGGTGGGGACTCTTCGGCAAAGCCGACGGCAGCGGTCGATGGCCCGCTCCAAGAAGCCCCTGTAGACAGCACGCCAGATACGTCTCCCGATAAAGACGACGCCGTTGTTAGAATGATACTGCTAGGCGACAGCGGCAGTGGCAGCGAGGGAGCCTATACGGTTGGTAAGGCGGTGGCGAAAGTGTGCGCGGTCAGAGGCTGCGATTTGGTGCTGGGGCTCGGCGATAATATTTACGAGTCGGGGGTGAGTTCGGCGCTGGACCCTCAGTTTGAAGAGAAGTTTGAACTGCCTTTTGCGCCAATTGATTTGCCCTTTTATTTTGTACTTGGCAATCACGATAACAGTGGTTTTTTTGGCGGCGATGGTGCCAATAATGCCAAAGGCGACTTTGAGGTCGACTATCACTACCGGGATAGTCAGCATCCAGATTCGCCTAGGCAAACTTCACGCTGGAAGATGCCGTCGCGCTACTATCGCTTTACCAACGGCGGCGAGGCCGCCACGCCATTGGTGGAGTTCTTTGGTATCGACTCCAATCAAATCGCTGGTGGCTTCCCCGACAGCAATGAAAACTATTCATACAATAATTACGGCTTGATTCAAGCTCAGTGGCTGAAATCGGCGATGGCCAGCAGCAAAGCCAAATGGAAAATTGTCTTTGCTCACCATCCTTATATCTCCAACGGTTCCCATGGCAATGCCGGTAATTACGACGGTGCCCCTGCGTTTATTGCGCCGGTATTAGCCGGTGAACGCTATAAAGCATTTGTTGAAGAAACCCTATGCGATAAAGCCGATTTCTTTTTTGCCGGTCACGATCACGATTTGCAGTGGCTGATGCCAGTGGCTTCCTGTGGTAAAACTGGTTTTATTCTCTCGGGTGCGGCCAGTAAAACCCGCAGTCTTGAACACCGCGACGATAATCCCGTGTTTTATGAAAAGGGCGATAATTACGGCTTTGTCTGGGTCGAGATTAAGGGCGATAAAATGGTGGGCGAAATCTATCAAGTCGATCCCGCCGACCCAGCCTTGGGCTTAGGTTCACTTAGTCAGCCTGAGCCAGCATTTCGGCGCGAGCAAATTCAGCAAGACGCAATTGGCTTGCCTGAATCAGAAGGTTTTACTAGCCCACTGCAAGCTAACGACAGCTTTGACGTTAACGGTGAGAGCGGTAATCTTGACCCGGTACAGACGCAATTTAGCAGCGGCTTTAACAGTCTTGCTACGGCCATTCCCGAAGAAAATATTAGTCGCCTTGTGACGGGGGTGGGTGAATCCGGTACTGCACTACTGGAAGTTGCCGATTCGCTGATCACGGGTTTGCAGGGCGCTGCCACTGAGCAGAATCCAGACTTGGCCTTGGCCGGTGCAGCACGGGCAAATCAGGCCCTGCAGTACGCATTGCAAAGCTTACAAGACAGTCTGGTTCCGGTCGAGGGTCAGGGCTTGCCTGCGCCCCTCGACCAGCTCAGCGCTGCGCTGGAGCAGTTCAGTGCGGAGTCGCCTTCTGATGATGATACTGCAGATGGAAATGCCAGCGCCGATCTGCGTGGCATCACTGATCCTTTGCGTAATTTAGCTAGCAATATTCAAAACATTGTCGATAGCATTGCTGAAGAGGGCGGCAGTGTGCCGGTAGCTGGCGCCTCATTGGACTTATTGTCCGAATTATTAATCGACGTTACTCGTTTACTCGATGCGACCGGCAATGTTGACAGCGGCGAAATGGCCCAAGTATTAGCGTCGACCACCGACGACCTGCTCGCCAATATTTTGCTCAATGTTGTGCCTATTGAAGAATATGCGCCAAGTGGGGTGAGCGATGCGATAGGGCTTGGTCCCAAATTTTTGGGCACCGCCTTACTGTTAGTGAGCCAAGAAGTGGCCTACCATTTAGATACGCAGGTTTTGCCGCCGATTTTGCAAGGCTTGGCTATGCTGCCGCTGTCGGCGCTGGATGAATTGTTTGTGGCCTTTACCCTTTAATTTGGGGGTGCCTAGGGCTTTGTTAACGGCCAGCGAGTGGTGTTAGCAGAGCCTCAATATTCAAATGCGCCTCTAAGCAATCTGCGAGTCTATCAATATTGCTTTCAATCACCCCCGCGTAATCCAGCGCCGCAACGTCTTTGAGGCCTGCCCATTTAAGCAGGCTGTCGCGGGTGTCGCTTTCGTCAAAGAGGCCGTGTAAATAGCTGCCAATAATCTGACCGTCGGCACTGCGGGCGCCGTCGCGATGGCTGCCTAAATCGGCAAAGGGCGTATCCAGTGCCGGACCAGTGCTAATGCCCGCGTGAATTTCATAGCCGCGTATTTTGGCTTGTTCTTCCCATAAATGGCCGCTGACCTGGCGCAGGGTTTTGCTGCTGCCGAGGGTGGTTTCCATGTCGAGCAGACCAAGGCCGGTAGTTGATCCGGCGTCGCCCTCGATGGCGTCGGGGTCATGTACTGCACGGCCTAACATTTGAAAGCCGCCGCAAATCCCCAAGACCTTGCCGCCGTAACGTAGGTGCTTTTCTATGTCCTTGTGCCAGTTGTTGCTGCGCAAATAATCTAAGTCGCGGCGGGTGCTTTTGCTGCCGGGCAGAATAATTAAATCGCAGGGCGGTATCGCTTCGCCCTTGCCCACGAACTTTAGATCGACCTGCGGGTGCAGACGCAAAACGTCGAAGTCGGTGTGATTACTAATACGAGTGAACACCGGCACCACCACTTTAATCGCGTTTTCGCTTAGGGTTTGGCGGCTGTCGATGGCGTCTTCGGCTTCTAAATGCAGGTCGTGAATATAGGGCACCACACCGATGACCGGTTTGCCGGTGCGCTCTTCTAGCCAGTCGAGGCCCGACTGAAGCAGGGCGATATCGCCGCGAAAGCGATTGATGATAAAGCCTGTTACTCGCGCCTGCTCGGTTTCCGATAATAATTCTAGAGTGCCGACCAAATGGGCAAACACACCGCCGCGATCAATATCGGCCACAATCACCACTGGGCAATCCACCGCCTCAGCAAAGCCCATATTGGCAATATCATTGGCGCGTAAATTAATTTCGGCGGGGCTGCCCGCACCTTCGACCACGATGACATCATACTGCTGACAAAGGCGCTGATGGGACTCCAACACCGCGGCCATGGCGCGTTTTTTATAGGCGTGGTAATCCTGCGCCTCCATATTGCTCAGCGCCTTGCCGTGAATAATCACCTGGGCGCCGGTGTCGCTATTGGGTTTGAGTAGCACCGGATTCATATCGGTGTGTGACGGCAGACCGCAGGCTTGGGCTTGGACCGCCTGGGCGCGGCCAATCTCCCCGCCCTCTGGGGTCACCGCGCTGTTCAAGGCCATATTCTGGGGTTTAAACGGGGCAACACTCAGGCCGCGTCGCTTAAAAACACGGCACAGACCGGCGACCGTTACACTTTTACCGGCGTCCGAGGTAGTGCCTTGAATCATTAATGTTAGGGTCATCGCTGTATGTCACTTAATTTAATTGGCGTGGTTCGTCTATTTAGGGCGACGGGAGACACTAAAACTAGCTGGACGTCTGACGTCTGACGTAATTGGCTTGGCCGCGAGACCTTGCCGCCCCTCAACTGAGCTCCGACCAGAGTTCTTAGCGTCTCCCGTCTCCCATCCAGCGTTTTGCAGCCACCGCGTCTGACCTCCGACTTCCGACGCCAGACCTGCACCTTAGTCTTGCCAGCCGTCTTGCATAATCAGTTCATCAAGATCCTTGCGCTTGGCCCACAGTTCGGTCTCTAGCATCGGTCGCGGGTAAAATTCATCTACCGGGCCAAGACAGAGTATGGCAATGGGTAGGCTGCCGCTGGGCATGTTTAACAGCTGCATTACTTGTTCGGGATCAAACAGCGACACCCAGCCCATGCCCAAGCCTTCGGCGCGGGCCGCCAGCCACAGATTTTGAATAGCGCAGGATGCCGAAGCCAAATCCATTTGGGGCAGGGTGCGGCGACCAAAGATATGCTTATCGCGCTGATCCATTAAGGCGACAACAATCAGCTCGGCGCAGTCTTTAACGCCTTCTACCTTTAAACGCATAAATTCGTCTTCGCGCTCGTTCAAGGCTTGGGCGGTTTTAATGCGTTCTTCTTGCACCGTGTTGTAAAGTGAATTACGCAGCTCAGGATTCTGAATCCGAATAAAGCGCCAGGGCTGCATTAGGCCGACACTGGGCGCGAGGTGGGCGGCGCCGAGCAACTTCATTAAGGTGTCGTGGGGCACTTCGCCGCCGCAAAAATGACGCATGTCACGGCGTTCGGCAATCACCCGATACACTGTGTCGATCTCGGTTGGCGTAAAGGCGTTGCTATTCATCCACTAGAATTCCTGCTGCTCAGGGGAATGAAGTAGCGCTGGCCGTCGCTAACAATGCTGCGCAGGGGCTGATTATAAAGTTTCTCTAAGGCGGGGGTGGTGAGCATAGTGTCGGCATCGCCCCAGCAGGCATCGCCATTGGGGTAGAGTAGTAAAATTTTATCGCACCACTGGGCCGCTAAATTTAAATCGTGCAGGCACAGCACAATGCCGCAGTTAGCCGCCGCCTGCTCGGCTAATAACTCCATAATCTGTACTTGGTGTTTTAAGTCTAAATGGTTGCTGGGCTCGTCGGCCAGCCACAGTTTAGGAGTTTGGCTTAGCGCAGTGGCAATAGCCAAACGCTGGCGCTCGCCGCCAGATAAAGTGCTAATCAGGCGGTGCTCTAAATCGGCCAGTTCTAATTTTTGCAGGGCGGCGCGGGAGATGGCTAAATCCTCGGCGCTCTCGATATCCCAGGGCGAAATAAAGGGGTGGCGGCCAATCATGGCGGTTTCTAATACCGTGGCGGGAAAGCCCTCGCCATTGTTTTGAAAAACCACCGCCAATTGCTGGGCCACCTGTTT
>NZ_JBFHDY010000119.1:0-10736 GCF_041584495.1 Zhongshania sp. | reverse complement strand
CTGGCCTTCCGCGCGGATAACGGCGAGAAGCTTTGGTCATTTCCGGCAAAAACCGGCGTGATGGCGCCACCGGTGACCTATACCGTTGATGGCGAGCAATACGTGACTATTCTTGCCGGATGGGGCGGCGCTTTTGGCTTGATTGCGGGCTTGGAGCGCGAAGTGACCCCGCCACCGAGTCGAGTACTGACCTTTAAGCTGGGTGGCAATGGCGTGCTACCTGAAAACCCGCTCAAGCAATTGCATGAACCACCACCACGTCTTACCACTGATGAGGCAATTTTGGAGAAAGGCCGTAATCTTTATTACGCCTACTGCAATGCCTGTCATGGTACGGAAGCCATTTCTAATGGCGCGATTCCCGATCTGCGTCATTTACCGGCCGCATTTCATAATAGTTTTAATGCCATTGTACTGGATGGGATTATGAGTAAAGCGGGTATGGTCGGCTTTGGTGAGGTGCTGAGCGAGGATGATGCTTACGCAATACACGCTTTTATTTTAGAGCGTGCGAATGTCGACAAAGAGTTAAGAGCGCAATCCGATCGGTGGAAGGGCCTTAAAACCTGGTTCTTTTCACTGCTTGCCAATTTCATTGCTTGGTTGATGTAAGTTTGCCGACCTTAGCGTTGCGGTGTCGGATTTGAGGGAATTATGTATAAAAGAGTAGCGCTTAGCGCTTTTGGTAAACCTGACGTCCTGCGCCTTGTGACCGAGGCAGATTTACCGGAGCCAGAACCCGGGCAAGTAAGGGTTAAGGTGCTCAGTGCTGGCACGGGCTTCACCGATACGATTATTCGCCAGGGTCAATATCCGGGCGTAAAAAAGAAACCACCGTTTACGCCGGGTTACGACTGGTTTGGTATCGTCGATAAGCTCGGGTCAGGCGTAAGCGATTTGCAGGTGGGGCAGTTTGTGGCCGATATGCCGGTCATTGGTGGTTATACTCAATATCTCTGCGTTGATGCTAAGCAGCTTGTTGCGGCACCGCCCGGCTTAGACCCCGCAGAAGCAGTATGCATGATTTTGTCCTATACCACGGCCTATCAAATGCTCACCCGCGAGCTTAGCTTGGTACCGGGGCAGCGCTGTCTCGTGCACGCTGCTGGCGGTGCTGTTGGCAGCGCCTTACTGGAGCTAGGCGCGTTACTTGGTTTGGAAATGATTGGCAGTGGCTCCCAAGCGAAAAAAGCCTTAATTGAAGGCTTGGGCGCTCAGTTTATTGATTACCGCAATGAAGATGTTGGCGCGCGTGTTGCTGAATTAGCGCCGGGTGGGGTAGATGCCGTATTTGACACGCTTGGCGGCCAAAGTTGGTCGCTGTCATATCGCTGTCTGCGCAAAGGTGGTCGCCTAGTCGCGTTTGGCGCCTTGCAGTTGACCACAGGACAAGAGACGGTGCCGCAGTTGTTACTTGGCTTTAGTAAATTACTTGTGCTGTGGCGGCTATTGCCAGATGGAAAATCCTCCGGTTTTTATAATATTCAAACTCGCCGTCAGCGGCATCCAAGCGACTTTAATGAGGATCTTGGCGCGCTGTTCAATCTGCTGGCGGAAGGAAAATTGCATCCAGCTATTGCCGAGCGCGTTGCCTTAGAGGATGTTGTGGAGATCCATCGCCGCTTGGATTGTGGTGATATCGTCGGCAAGGTTGTGCTGGATTGCACGCTATAACCGCCAAGAAATGAGCGAATATAGCCAGAAGCCCTGCTAAGCCATGGTTAGTGGGGCTTTTTCATGGCTGTGTTCTTGAGTCTAAACAGGCTGCTAATAGAGACAGGTGAATTCGCAACCGCCGCTGTGATGTAGCTATATGTCGCCGCTTTGAGGAAAGGCAGTCGTGCTGTACTATGTTGTCACCGTCAATATGGGGATACCACGTGCACTTTCTAATAGTCTTATACAGTCGAATAATGGCGGTACTTAGCCATATCACCATGAAATTCATTAGTGTGCCGTCGCCCATGATCTATAGCGGCGCAGGAAGCGCCACTGCGCTGTGCGCGGCAATTGGTCGATTTTCGTGTAAACGTGTTTTAGTGGTCACCGACAGTGTGCTTGTCGAGCTTGGGCTTGTGGGTCGGGTTACTGCGGAGTTAGAAAAGATCGGCGTTGCGGTGGAAATTTATGATGCGATTCTACCAGACCCGGATTTTTCGCAGGTCGAGGGTGGCATTACGCTCTGTCAGAAAATGCGTTGTGACGCCGTGTTAGCGATCGGTGGTGGATCATCGTTGGACGCAGCTAAAGTTATTGCGATTAGCGCAGGATCAGGGCAGCTGCCTAGTAAAATGCAAGGCTTCTTTAAAGTGGCCAAGCGGGGGCTGCCATTATATTGCATTCCAACGACGGCGGGCACCGGTTCGGAGGCGACAATGGTGTCGGTGATTACGGACGCAGCAAACAGCACAAAATGCTTTATTGTCGACCCGAAACTGGTGCCCGATGCTGTCGCCTTGGATGCAAGCTTAATGACGGGATTGCCGCCGGCAATAACCGCCGCGACTGGTATAGACGCTTTAACCCATGCGATTGAATCCTCGTTGGCAACCGAAGCGACCGAGGAAACCTTGAAAAAGTCTCTTGCCGCAACGGCAATGATTTTTCGGTATTTAGAAACCGCAGTAAACGACGGAGAGAACCTTGAGGCAAGAGAGGCGATGGCCGTAGCGAGTTGTTATGCCGGTGCGGCCTTTACGGTTACCAATGTCGGCTATGTTCACGGTCTTGCTCATCAGCTAGGGGCGTTGTGTCATATACCTCATGGGCTCGCCAATGCCTTGTTTCTGCCCCATGTATTGGATTTTTACTGTGACACGGCGGCGCCGCAAATGGCGCGTATTGCCGCTGCTGCGGATATTGGTAGTGATGCTGATTCTGACCTAGAACGCGCCAAAAATTTGGTCGAGGCTGTTCGATCTTTAGGGGCGCGCATTGGTGTCCCTACAAGCAGTGATGCGCTTAAACCAGAGATGGTTGAAGAGTTAGCACGGCGCGCGTTGAAAGAATCTCATGGCCTGTACGGATACCCGGTGCCGAAATACATGCGTAAGGAAGAGTGCGAGGCGATCGTTCGTAAAATACTGCCAGCTTAATCGGGGGCGGCCTGCCTTGGCAGGCCTAGGTTGCTAGTATTTAAGGGCGGACGATCTCAAACACGTCTTGGGGTTTGTCTTGCAGCGCAAAAAAGTGCGCCAAGCCAAATTTGCTGCCTTCGATAGACAGTTGATCGGAAAATATCAGTTTTTTACGCGATGCATTGTCCAGTAGCAAATCTAAAAACATATCGTGGCTGATTTTAAGTGTGGCATTGGGATTCGATACCGCAGGAGCCTTGGTGTGATGCAGGACCTCGTGCTTTAGTAGCAGAACATGATTCTCGTGCAGGTCAGTAAAGGTGAAATTGATCGTCACCTCTATTCCTTCCGCTTCTTCGATATTCAACTTTGCTGCCATGACATCTAAGAAATTTGATCGCGCTGCGTACTTGATCATATCCCGGTCTAGCGTCGGATCGACTGTGCTGGTCGTGGTTGTTGGCCAATAGCGTTTTGGCTCCGGTATTGCTTGGGTGTGCAAAGACCCAATAATTTAGCGGTGTTGCTGCCCAGCGATATTCGCCGTTATCGAAGGCTTTTGCGCCTGTGTTAATACCTATTCGGCGCCACCCATCGCAGAGACATAGCGCTGTGCAGACTGTTCTGGTGGGAGGGGTTGAGGTCGGCGGGATTGCCGTCATACCAATCTAAGTAGCGTTGATGTACGGCGCGGGCATTGTGACGCAGGCTGCCGTAATAGTCGCGATTGGAGAAGCTGAGCTGCAGCGCTTTGGGTCGCTCTAGTTGTTCGGCAATTTCGCTGGGGTATAGCCCTTGAATGCGAGTCGCAGGGCTTGGTCATTGATATACTTCATAGGTATTGTCAATCTTCACCGATTACGGACATATTTTGCGCGGTGTAAGCAAGTTTAAAGATACCCTAATCGATTGTTCACGGTCAGTTTCAATGTTTTCGGGTGTGCCACGAAAGCACGTGGCAAGACAAAACAAGCGATTATAGCGTAAGTGTTGCTAGGCCTTGTGCGCGGCAAAGTTTATGAATGTTTGCCTGGACAACCTTTTATTTTACTGTCTGCACGGTTTTTCGCAGGGTGGTCAATTTCAGTGGGCTGAATCAGACAAACGATGATAAATAACAGTAATGCGTTCTATTGTGGGCGCGGGAAGGCCAGCAGCAAGTAATTATATTAGGTCTATGTTTTAATAAACTTTAGGTTTTGTTTATGTGGTATCTGTGCTGCAATTTAAGCTGCTAAGCGTATATGGCCTTAGGTATTATTGAGTTCGCGATGGATCTACATTTCAATATGCGATTAATTGCTTGTTATAGTCTAGTGCGCTCCTGCCATACGTTAACGTTAGCGCGTAGTAACAATAATACCGGGTAGCCGCTGGTTTATGATTGCGCGGATATCGGCGGCTAACTCTCGATAGAATACCCTGTTCGGGGAGTTAGGTCGCCATACTAACGCGTGTTTTCGTAGAATTGAAATATTATGTAATTCGCAAACGTGAAGTGCTTCTGGGTTGTGCATTTCGGAATGTACATATAAACCAGGCAAGAAAGCCACTCCCATTCCCATTACCACCATCTGCCTCAATGTATCTAAACTGGTGCCTTCGTAATCTCGCTGAATGTCTGCGCCCCAGCGTTCACATATTTCTTGTACCTGTAAATGGAAATGATGCTTTTTTTCTAGAGTCAATATTTTTTCGCCTCGTAATTTGTTTGGCGTAATATTCTTCTGGCCGGCTAAGGAGTGCTTTATGGGAACCACAAATTTTAATGGTTCAATAAATAATGGCGCCATCGCAAGTTGCGGAATGGCTAGCGGCAGCGGAACGATAGCTAAGTCGTAGACACCATCTAATAAATCTTTTTGTAACTCGCGGTGGGTTGCTTCGCGAACGTATAGCTTTAAATTCACATGGAGGTCATGCAAATCCGGTAATACATGCGGTAGTAAATACGGGCCAACGGTAGGAGGTACACCGAGACGATATGTTGTTTGATGACCATCGGTCTTGGCTGCGGCCATCTCCTCAAATTCTTTCATGCTGAGTAAAACTTGACGAGCTGCGTCAAGTAAATCTCGGCCGCTAGGAGAGAGTATGGTGCCCGCTCGGGAGCGCTCAAAGAGCGGAGTATTGATCGTAGATTCAAGAATCGCTATTTGGTTGGTGAGGGCGGGCTGACTCATTCCGAGTTCTTCAGCGGCGCGTCGGTAGTTTGCGTGTTTTGCTACTGCAACAAAATAATTTAGTTGCTTTATGCTGGGTGAATTTATTTTTGATGTCACAATTTCACCTATCACCTGATAATATTAAGATATCAGAATATACTATACTTTGTTATTAAGCTATCAAAGGATAATCAAGTTGATATTGATTCTAGGTTGTTTACTAATGAGGACGTAATTGTGGAAGAGCTTATTCAGGGTGTCGCTAAATTTCAAAAGGACGTTTATCCGACAAAGGAAACCGCGTTTCGCAAATTAGCGAATGGCCAAAATCCGGATGTGTTATTTATTACCTGTGCGGATTCACGCATCGACCCAGGCATGTTAACTCAATCCCAGCCAGGGGATTTGTTCATCTGCCGAAATGCTGGCAATGTAGTGCCGCCTCATAGCAATCACACTGGTGGGATGACTGCATCAATAGAGTTCGCTGTTGCTGCTCTTGGGGTGTCGCACATTGTGGTGTGTGGGCATAGTGATTGTGGTGCGATGAAGGGCGCAATTGATCCCGGTGCCTTAGAAGATTTGCCGCATGTTAAAGAATGGTTGGGACACTGTCGAGCGGCGCGGGAGATTGTAAAAGAGCGCCATGGCCATGTTGATAAATGTCACTTAGACGAAGTCTCCAAAGAAAATGTTCTCCTGCAGCTACAGCATCTGCGCACTCATGCGGCCGTGGCAGCTAAGCTGGCAAGTGGAAAAGTTCGCCTGCATGGCTGGATTTACAATATTGCCAGTGGTGAGGTGGAGTGCTACAACGACGAGCGTCAACAGTTTGAACTAATGGATTCAGCCTACAGCGATTTATTTGCCGAACATGGAGTGGCAGTATGAAGTTAAGTCGCGACAATTTCATGGGCGATATTACCGGCGGTATTACCGCTGGGGTGGTGGCGCTGCCGCTGGCCTTGGCGCTAGGTGTGGCGTCGGGTTTGGGGCCAATGGCGGGTATCTATGGCGCGATTGCAGTCGGCTTTTTTGCCGCCTTGTTTGGTGGTACCAATTCGCAAATTTCCGGCCCAACAGGCCCAATGGTGGTGGTGCTGGCGGGGCTGTTTGCCAGCCTGTCAGGTGATGCTGCGCTGATTTTCACTACAGTAATGTTGGCGGGAGTAATGCAGATTGTCTTTGGCTTTCTTGGTGTTGGCCAATACATCCGCCTAGTTCCCTACCCCGTAATCTCGGGGTTTATGACTGGGATTGGCGCCATAATTATTATTCTTCAGCTGGGGCCACTATTGGGGCATGATTCGCCAGGAAATCCACTGGGTGCTTTAGCGAAGCTGCCAAATGCGGTGATGGATATCAATTTCGCTAATCTTGCGCTCGGTTTGGGTACCTTGGCGCTGGTGTTTTTTTGGCCAGCTCGGGCGGGTAAATATTTGCCTGGGCCGCTTGCAGCGCTGATCGCGGGTACCTTAATTGCCTTTTTCCTTTTCGAAGTGCCGGTGCTTGGCGAGATTCCGTCAGGGCTACCGAGTATTCATTGGCCGGTCTTTGAACAAAGTAAAGCCTTGCTGATCCTCGAAGCAGCGTTCATTTTGGCGGTGCTAGGTTCAATAGACAGTTTGCTGACATCTTTGGTAGCAGACAATATGACCCGTGAGCGCCACGACAGTAATCGAGAGCTGATTGGTCAAGGCATTGGTAATACCGTAGCAGGTTTGATAGGTGGTATTGCGGGTGCTGGTGCAACCATGCGCACGGTGGTGAATATTCGCTCTGGTGGTCGTACCCGTTTGTCGGGGATGGTTCACGCCTTATTACTTTTCGCCATCGTGCTTGGTCTGGGGCCACTGGCCTCGAATATTCCTCTGGCGGTGTTAGCGGGTATTTTGGTGAAAGTTGGTTTAGATATTATCGACTGGAGCTATATCAAGCGTGCAAATCATGGCCCGCGCTGGGACCTTGCCTTAATGCTGTTGGTGTTATCGCTGACGGTGTTTGTCGATTTGATTACCGCAGTGGCAGCGGGTGTGGTATTGGCTGCATTGGCGTTTGTGAAGCAAGTTGGCCAATTGCAGATCGCTAGTCTGAAAAACGCGCCAGAGCATCTTGAGTCTGATGTGGAAAAAGCGTGTTTGGCGGAGTGTGGAGATCGAGTGGCATTATTTGAGTTTAGCGGCCCGTTAAGTTTTGGTGCCGCTGCAGACCTTGGTCATCACGTGCGGGAGCACAGTGACGTCGGGGCAAGAGTGCTTATACTTGATTTCTCCCGTGTTCCATTTCTCGATGTGTCTGCGGTATTGGCTGTCGAAACCATTGCGAGTGACGCAGCGGGTAGTCATAAATTACTGTACTTGGCGGGTATGAATGCCGATGTGCAGAATGTGCTAGCGGGTATGAACAGTGGTGTTCCGGGCGATGGTGTCTTTGCGACGCGCTTAGAGGCATTGAGGGCCGCTGCAGCGGTAGTTAAGTCGGACGAGGTAGGTAGTTTGGATACAGTAACGGGTGTGCCTGTTATGTGAAGACTTGGCAGCGGGCAGCTATTAGTCCGCCCGCAAATATTTGCTTAAAGTGAAAGTACTAAAAAGGCGGCCTCATAGTGAGGCCGCCTTTTTTATAGTGCCATCTGTGCACGGAAGGCCACAACATCGATATTATCGGCTTCGCTACCGCTGTTTTGAATGGCTGGGCCTGACGCTACATCGTAGGCGCGGCTGTAACCGAACAGTATGCGTAGATTGGCGTTGAGATACCAATTTAGGTTGAGGCTAACACGTTGCTGGCTGCCACCTAGGATATCGCCATCTTCAAGGTCCACCTCATCAAGACGTAAAGCAAGCTCCCAGGCGCCCCAGTGATTTTGCGATAGATCAAAATTATTGCGGGGTTTGAGCATTTTGAATTCGCCGTCTGAGCCTTTATAGCTGCGTGCTTCCCCAGTTAATGTCCAGCCAAGCTGGAGGTAGTGGGCGTTAAAGCGTAAGTCTGATCCGCCGTCGCGCTGGATATCCGCTTGTCCTAATTCGGCTTGTGCTGAGAAACGGCCAAGCATGGCGGCGAGTTCAAACCCCGTTAGTTGGATTTCTTCAAACCCAGCAATACTGCCTGTATCACTAAGGTATAGATCAGACATATTGGTGGTTTCGTAGCGCAAGCGCGGTGTTTTGCCATTGCTCAGGCTGTTATTGTCATTGGCCTTGCGTAGGCCAAGGCTGGCGCCGAGGTGCAGTAATTGCCCTGAATCGTTAATGGGAGCGAAAGTTCCTCTAACCCCGAAACCGCCACCCTCATCGGCGCCGTCGCCACTGGCTGAAACGGCGTCTCCGTAGACACCGCCTTTGAGCGACCAGTTCTGCCCCATTGTTTTGACATTAATACCCATCGCTCGGTCAAAATGTGGCAGGGTGAGTGCCGAGAGCAGTGAGCGCTCGTTAAACATAATGTCGTTTGAGCTTTCTTCGACTTCCATGCTGACGGAGTGTTTCTGGTTGCCAACGGTAATCTCTAGATTGGGGGTGGCGTCATATGCCACTAGCACGTCTTTCAGGGAGACGCCGTTGCCGCCCCAATCTGCTTCTATATTATAAGAAAATTCACGATTGAATTTGCCGCGTAGTGCCAATCGCGCGCGACGAAGCTCGGTGCCAGAGACGGCTTGCGCTGGGTCGCCGTTACTGCGCTTTTGCAGATCATCGTTCATGTGGGTGGTACTGTCTGCGTGAATGCGTCCACCGAGATTCATGGTGAAATCGCCATTTTTTGAGGATACCACTAAGCCTTTATTAATGACCTCAGCAGTGGATGTCGTGCTTGAGCGCTTAGTTTCTTCTGTTATTGGCTCAAACGTGCCGAGCTGAATTCTGTTGACGCCTGGCTGAGTGAAGACTTGTTTGGATTCGCGGTCGACGTAAAGCTTGAGTTCAGATTGTACTTGCGCGGTATTTTGGGCAGAGGTTTTGTCGCTCACGCTTAGGTCGGCGTGGACTAGCTGGGCGCCGCTGGCGAGTAGGATGCTTGCTGGTAATAACAGACGCTTCATGGATGTCTCTCCGCAAAAAGCTAAATGGATTAATTGATCTTGTCTTCTATTAATGTCGTGAATCTGAATTCTAGTAACGCGACCTTTTGGATCGAGGGTATTGTGGGGCCGATTTGTTACAAAAATGTGACAATACGACATAATTGTGACGACGATGCTACATTAATATGTCATCGAATTGCTTGTTTCGCCCCATAGGCTAATTGGTTGCTAAGGTAAAGATATATTTCGGTTATTGCAGTAATAATAGTGCGCAAAAATATTGCATTTACACGCTGATTTTGAGTTTGGGAGCATACCTAACGTTTTTCCTATGGTAACGCCTCGTTAATGAATATTCGCCCTGGGTTGTCCACAGTATTTGTGGATAACTTGGTGGGTAACTTGTAGGTTCTGCCTTGAAAGGGAGAGCGTATCGGGGCTTTAACAAATTGTTCAAAAAATAGTCATTTTAATAAATTATATAAAATACAACAAGTTATGTGTGTTTTGGAGTATATGTATTAAATATTGCTGCTTAAGTAATGGATTTGCGACTGCTCACCCCTATCTGTGAATAAGTGTTACGTCAAGAGTTTAGTAATGTAACGTGTTACGTATTTTCTCTTATATGGTCGTGGTGCTCCGTTATGATCGGCGCTGGCGCAGGCTTAAAGTGCTACTCGCCTTGGTAAATGCAGCCGCTGGTGCAGGTTTCTCGTACTTCGACTTGACTTAGTGCGCTCAAAATGGGTTTTAATTGCTGCCAAACCCAAATAGCGAGATTTTCGCTTGTTGGGTTTTCGAGGCCTGGTATGTCATTCAAGTAATTGTGATCCAGTTGCTCGTATATTGGCTTAAATATTTGCTTGATATCGGAGAAGTCCATCAGCCAGCCCGTGTGTGGATCAATCTCACCGGCTATATAGAGCCTGATTAAAAAACTATGGCCGTGAAGTCGCCCGCATTTATGGCCTTGGGGAACATTGGGGAGTAGGTGGGCCGCTTCAAAGGTGAAGTCTTTGTATATTTCCACGTGGGGCTCCGGGCAACTTTAATGGGTAGTTAATAGGTGGCGGTGGCTGGGGTGCGAATATGCTGCGCCAAATTTGCGCCAATGGTAATCAGCTCCGGCAGCGGTGTACAGCTTGTTGCTTGTTCGGTACTCGGTAATGAGTTTTTGAGTGCCACTTAGCGACTGCTTTCTGTATAAAAAATGAGCAAAATCAGTGTTATAGGCTTTTTTTAAATAAAATGTAAAAAACTTTCCCAGAGTGTTTGACAGGGGGGGAGTTTGCTGTAGAATGCGCCTCACTCGATTGATGAGAAGGGTGATTAGCTCAGCTGGGAGAGCATCTGCCTTACAAGCAGAGGGTCGGCGGTTCGATCCCGTCATCACCCACCATTATCGTGTAAAAGTATGCGGACCGGTAGTTCAGTTGGTTAGAATGCCGGCCTGTCACGCCGGAG
>NZ_JBFHDY010000118.1:0-10753 GCF_041584495.1 Zhongshania sp. | reverse complement strand
TCGACCTCGCAATTGCCCTTTAATCAATTGCTTGCCGGAAATATGGGCAAGGCCAGTCATCTTCATACCGACACCGACACACCGAGCGATGCCGATGCTTTGGGTCTGTTAACTGAAGAAGCTGGTGGTGGCTTAAATGTCTTGGCGCAGAATCTTGCGAGCGGCAAAGACTTGCCGCTAGTGGGCAAAGATTTGCCGCTCAGCTCGCCTGTCAGTGCCGCTAGCACCGCACTCGCGGGGGGCGCAGACGGTTTAGATGCTGAACACAGCGTAGTGGGCTGGCAGCAGGTGCAAATCGACTGGTCGCGAACTCAGCTGGGCGCAGCGATGAGCATTGACGACAACAACGCACTGAGCGGCGGTAATCGCGGTCAACAGGCGGTAGACCAGCTTCTCTTACAGCAAGCAAAACTCCTGCAGAGCGAAAATCAGGGTAAAGCGCCAATGTTACTGGCCGCGACTCAGCCTGCGCTAACACCCCAAGCAACTGGCTTTGCGGCGGCGCTGCAGGGTGCCGTTGCGGTAGGTGAGGGGCTAATGCAAAGCAAAGGCCAAAAGCTAGAAAGCCTTAACGTGGATGTGGAGCTTGGTGAGTTGGCGGCGATGTCGCAACTTAAAGACAACTTAAATAGCGCGAGTAGCAGCGCATCGCGTGCGCCCGTGGCATTGACCATGAGTCAGAGTTTGGTCGACAACCCTGGTTGGGGGCAGGCTATGGCCGCACGGATTGGTATAATGATGAATAACGGTGTTCACACCGCAACTATGCAATTGAATCCAGCAGAGCTGGGTAGTATCCACATTCAGCTATCTATGCAGGGAGACAGTACCTCGGTGCAGTTTCAAACGCAGAATGGTGATACCAGTGATTTAATTGAAAAAATGCTGCCGCGCCTAAATAGCAGTCTTGAGCAGCAAGGCTTGCGCTTGGATGAGGTAAAAGTTAGTCACAACCCAAATCTTGGCAACGGCGCTGCAGCCAATGGCAACCAACAATTTTCCGGTGAGTCAACTGGTCAGCGCGATTTAAACGGACGTGCGGCGAATGCCGACCTAGCGAGTAGTGATAAGCGCGATGATGAGTTAGGCAATCAAGCTGACGTCTTAGCTGCCAGTGACGGTAGGCTTGCGGTTGATTATTACGCCTAAGGAAAATGTGGTGTTTTCACTGTAGGGCGCCGTCGTCGTCCGCTTCTCTCCTGCTAATTTGGGTGTTGATAATTATCCTTGTTAGCACTGGAACTTTTTGATTCTTTTCTCCACCAATGGCCAGTGCTTCCCCGTGCGTTGTTTATACTAGGGTTGTCAGCATTTGTGGCGGTCTTTCGCTGTTGACCGCGTGTGATTTCAAACCTAGGAAGTACCATGGCCCAGCCCTTTCTTTATAATTACGACAGCCTGTTGATTACCGGTGTTTTGTTTCTTCTTATTGTCTTGTTGAATGAAGTCGGTTTTAGAATTGGTCGCTTTGTGCAACACAGTACGGATTCCGAGGTAAAGACGCTGACGGGATCGATACAGGGCAGTATTCTCGGCTTGTTAGCGCTGTTATTAGGTTTTACCTTCAGCATGTCTATGCAGCGTTTTGACGGCCGCAGTGAGGCTTTAATTGCCGAAGCCAATGCTATTGGCACTGCGAGCTTACGGGTGCAACTCTTGCCGGTGCAGTTTCAGGAGGAGGCCAATGCCTTGCTGGCACGTTATGTTGATATGCGCATTGCGATTGGTAAGGTTGATTTAAGCCACGCTTTGGAACGTAAAAAATACAATCAAACGGTTGCCGCGCTGCAAAGTGAATTGTGGGCGCTGGCTGTGGCGGCAACCAATGCCGACCCGCGTCCGGTAACGTCTGGAGCCTTTGTTAACTCCTTAAACGAGATGATCGACAGCCAAGGAAAACGCAATGCTTTACAGCAAATGCGGGTGCCGGAAGTTGTGCTCTTGCTGTTGTTTACGGTGTTTATTGCCTCTGGCGGCATGCTGGGGTATTCAAGCGGTTTAAGTGGTAAACGAGTGGTGGCGCCGACCCTGATGGTGTCGTTTTTAATTGCCATGATTGTGTTTATTATTATTGATCTTGATCGCCCCAAGCGCGGCTTAATTATGGTTGATCAAAGTAGTTTGCTGGCTTTGCAGGCTGCCCCAGTAACGCAATTGGGCCATAGCAATTAATTTTGTATATTGAATTCAAGGCATAAAAAAGGGGCTGCAAGCAGCCCCGTTAGTTGACCCCTATGGCAGGCTTACTTTAGCAAGTCGCGGCCAATGATCAGCTTCATTACTTCGTTAGTACCGGCGTAGATACGCTGAACGCGTGAGTCGGCAAAAGCGCGAGCCACTGGGTATTCCCACATAAAGCCATAGCCACCGTGCAGCTGCAGGCATTCATCGATTACTTTGCACTGGAGGTCAGTGGTAAGTAGCTTGGCTTTTGCAGCCATTACCGAGTCGAATTTGTGCGCAACGTGCAGTTCTAGACAGCGATCCAAAAACACCCTAGCGGCGCAAACTTGGGTCTCTAGTTCAGCCAATTTGAACTGGGTGTTCTGAAATGTAGCAACTGTTTTGCCAAAAGCGTTGCGCTCTTTCACGTAAGCGATGGTCTGTTCCAGAATCGACTCGGCATTTGCGATAGCGATAATGGACACGTTTAATCGCTCTTGCGGAAGGTCTTGCATCATATAGATGAAGCCTTTGCCTTCCTCGCCCAGTAACTGATCTTTTGATAGCCGCACGTCTTGGAAGAACAGCTCTGAGGTGTCTTGCGCCTTAAGACCGATTTTCTCTAAATTTTGACCCTTGGTAAAACCGGGCGTGCCCGCTTCCATTAAAAACAGGCTGATGCCTTTGGCGCCAGCGCTGGGATCGGTTTTGGCGACGACAATAACGAGATCGGCAAGCTGGCCATTGGTGATGAACGTTTTGGAGCCATTAATAATGTAGTCGTCACCGTCTTTAATTGCGGTGGTTTTAATGCCCTGTAAGTCTGAGCCCGCTGCGGGTTCGGTCATGGCAATAGCCATGATGGTTTCGCCGGTAACGCACTTGGGCAGGTATTTTTGTTTTTGCGCTTCAGTGCCGTAGCGTTCGATGTAAGGTACCGCGATATCTGAGTGCAATCCCCAGCCAATACCGGTTAAGCCTGAGCGGCCGCATTCTTCGTCGACAATAGCGTTGTAGCGGAAGTCGACACCAACACCGCCGTATTCTTCAGCGACGCTAGGGGAAAGGAAGCCCTGTTCGCCAGCTTTGATCCACAGTTCGCGATCAACCTGGCCATCTTTCTCCCACTGTGCGTGGTATGGCGCCGCTTCGGTTTCTAAGAATTTGCGGACCGAGCCGCGAAACAATTCATGCTCTTCTTCGTAAACAGTTCTTGGGATCATTGACATAGGGTATCCTCCGGTGCGTAAGCTAAGCTATTATTACGCCCATGTTAGCAGAGTAAACTTGTAATGCCAGCGGATATTTTTCGCCTTTTCATGACCGTTTGCAGTGCTGTAATTTTTCAAGAATGACCAAGAGAACATGACATGACGATTTGGACAAGCACCCCCAGTGTAGATGAAGCTAACGCAATGTCGGCGAATACCATTGTCGAGGTGCTGGGAATCACTATTACCGATATTGGCGCGGACTCTATTACGGGCACTATGCCGGTCGATAGGCGTACCCATCAACCGTTTGGGATTCTTCATGGCGGCGCCTCAGTAGTACTCGCCGAAACGCTGGGCAGTCTTGCGGCTAATTTAGCCTGTGAGAAAGGCTTTGTTTGCGTAGGGCTGGATATCAATGCCAACCATATTCGCTCAGTGCGCAGCGGCTTGGTCACGGGTGTGGCAAAAGCAGCACACATTGGTCGCAGCACGCAAGTGTGGGAAATTCGTATTGCTGATGAAACCGATAAAACAGTGTGTGTTTCGCGGCTGACGGTAGCGGTGATAGCGGCGTCTTAGCGGCGGGCAGCGGATAGAATATAAGGCGATACGCGTGGAGTGGGAGACGCAAAACGCTAAGGCAAGAAAACAGCGCGGTGTTTGGCGACCCGTTTGCAGGCGCCCGTCAAGCGTCACCCAAGCCGATGTTTCACTGCGCTGTGGGCTATTGTAAACTTATGCCCCATTTATTCTTGAGGCCCCCAACAATGACCGCAGCACGCTTCCAACGCCTGCGTCAGGTTTTAGCATACCGTCAGCCGGATCTCACTATTGTTACTGACAATGTGCATAAAAGCCGCAATCTCTCAGCGATTGTGCGCACCGCAGATGCTGCTGGTATTGGCAGTATGCATTGTGTTATTCCGGATAAAGACTACAAAGCCTTCCGCGGCACGGCGATGGGCTCGCACAGCTGGGTGAAGGTTGAGCGTAAGCAGGATGTGACGACGGCCTTGGTGCCCTTAAAAGCGCAGGGCTACCAAGTGCTGGCAGCCCACCTTGGCGAAGGCGCTGTTGATTTTAGGGACGCGGATTACACCAAACCCACCGTGATTTTAATGGGGGCTGAAAAGCTTGGCGTCAGCCCCGCCGGTTGTGCGCTCGCCGACGCATTTATCACCATACCAATGATGGGCATGGTGCAGTCTTTTAATGTCTCCGTTGCCGCAGGCATTATCTTGGCCGAGGCTCAGCGCCAACGGCAGCTTGTGGGCCTATATAGCAAGCCTCGCCTCGATGATGAGAGCTATCAGCGCACCTTGTTCGAGTGGGCGCAGTCGAAAATGGCCGATTACTGTCGCGCCAAGGGCTTGGCTTATCCGCCCATGGACGAGGACGGTGAGTTACTTGATGGTTTGGGCTGGCAGTTGGCGGTACGAGAAGGGCGGGCGCCGAAGGCGTAGTCGTCGGGTGTCGGAGGTCTGATGTCGGACGTGAAAAGAGCGCCCTGTTAGAATTAACCGCTGACTGAGGAAGCTAAATGCTGGACGGGAGACGGCAGACGCTTAAAAGTATGCGCTGCGCTTATTAACTACAGCGAATGCGGGAATCTGCTTTTGACTTAGCGTCTCCCGTGCAGTATACAGCCCCCATGCATCCGACATCAGACCTCCGACTTCAGGCTCGTCTCCATCGGCGTCATCTAATTGGGTGATATAAGCACCTCTGTAAAACTGCCACACTGCCTCAATAATAAAAGGGGTCAGGCAATGGCAGATAATTCAGTCGATGAGGTCGTCAGCGGCGAAATTTGGGAACAATTCTGTGACGAGTTGAAGGCGGCGGGGCAGCAAATTCTTCGGGCTGAGGCGCCAAACGACGCCTTTAATCGCGCTGAAGGCTGGCGTTACTTAACGCGCTTGACCCGTATTGGCCTCGATATGTTTATGGAGTGCAGTGACCGCGATTTTCCGACATTTTATCGGCCTTCTCATGAAACCGCGAAAATTGGTGCAGACAACCCAGACAATATTTATCTGCGCGCCGAAATTGATGGCATGAACGACTATCGCATTAGTGGCAGTCGGGGCGCGGTCGCGTATTTGGGGTTTATTGCGATTGCGGGGGGCTACGAAGAGGCCGATGGCAATATGCGCTCGGTGGCATCGCTAGATACCCACAGCGGCTTGACGGTCAATGCCGACGGCAGTGTGGAGGTGATTTTGTCGCGGCATCCGCAGCCGGGCAATTGGCTTAAAATTACCGACGACACGCTTGCTGTTTTGGTGCGCGAAACCTTTTTAGACCGAAACACCGAGGTGTTTGCCGATCTTAGAATTGAGCGCCTTAACACTGATGGCGTAAAGCCTACGCCTTTGCAAGCAAAGCAGCTCGCAGAAAGTTTGCGTAAAACCACCGCCTTTGTGAAGGGCACTGCGAGCTTGTTCGCAGACTGGGCGCAAGACTTTAAGGCGCACCCAAACTCCCTGCCACCAGCCGATCAGGCTTATTGCCAGAAACTTGGTGGTGATCCCAATATTTTTTACTACCACGGCTATTTTACGTTGGCAGATGACGAGGCCTTATTGATTGAGGTAGACCGTATTCCGGAATGCGACAACTGGAATTTTCAGTTGAATAATTATTGGATGGAGTCTCTGGAATATCGCTATGTGCAAATTCATCTTAATAAGCATACCGCGCATTATCGGCCAGATGGCGGCGTCAGCATTGTTGTTGGCGCAGCAGATCTGAACTGCGTTAACTGGTTAGATACCACCGGTCATCGCGAGGGGACGATGGCATTTCGGTGGATAGGCGCTGTAGAGCACCCTCAGCCGCAGTGCCGAGTGGTAAAAATTGATGAATTGCCGCCGCTAATACAGGCATTGTGATTGGTCGCATAATAAATAAAAAGGAGATTTTCCGTGGGCACAGAGCAAGGTAATACAACAGTGGCAATACCAGCGGTGGATTTAAGCGTGGCCGCTTTATTACGTGAAGCCTCCGAGGTCACTGGTCTAAATGACTTTGGTGATGACTCTTTTCGTGAGCCATTGGCGGTATTGCTCAAGTCTTTAAATGACGAGGCAAACCTCAATGCTGGTGGTCGTTTTGGCCAATATCAGCGGATTTTGAATATTCTCATTAATCGACTGCGTGTGGAGGCCTGGATTGCTAAACACCCGGAAATATTGAACGAAGAGATCCTTGCGCCAGTGGTGATTATTGGCTTGCAGCGCACAGGTTCAACCTTTTTCCATCGCATACTTGCGGCGGACCGGCGGTTTTATGCGCCGTTGTGGTACGAAGTGCGAAATCCAGCGCCCGAATTAGATTGGGATTTTAAAACTAAAGACCCGCGTATCAGCTCGGCAGAGGCGGAAGTGGCCGCCATGTTGGCGGCAAATCCAGAAATTGCGGCTATTCACCCCATGGACCCGATAGCGGCGGATGAAGATATTTTATTATTGGAACACAGCTTTTACAGCACGGTACCCGATGCCTTTTGCAATGTGCCGAGTTACGGAAAATGGAACGACGAGAATGACAATACCCCTGCCTATCTGTACCTAAGGCGGCTGTTGCAGTTATTGCAGTGGCAAAAAAAGCGCAGCGGCCAACAGGCGGCGTGTTGGTTGCTAAAAACCCCTCATCATATCCACCATATTGCGACCTTATTGAAGGTGTTTCCTGACGCCAAAATTGTGCAAACCCATCGCGACCCACTGCAAACTATACCCTCGGCAGCAAGTATGAATTACAACCTGTGGGTTTTGGGAAGTGATGATGTTGATGGCAAAGTGGTGGGGGAACAGTGGGCTGCGAAATACGCCAGAGGCACCTTACATACCTTGCAAACCCGTGATCGCCAACCCGAGGCGTTCTTGGATGTTTGGTATAAAGATACGGTTGCCGATCCCTTAAGCTCGGTTCAGAAAGTCTACAACTTTATTGGTATGGAACTTACCGAAGCGGCGCAGCTGGCGATGGAGCAGCACCAGGAAGCCAATCGTCGTGACAGTCGGCCAGCTCACGAATATACCTTAGCGCAGTTTGGCTTAACGGAAGCGGGCTTGAAGGCGCAGTTTGCTGAGTATCGACAGCGCTTCGTCGTTTAGGCAAGTATAAACTGGACAAGGTAATTTATTCGCCCAGTTTACTGCATAGCGAAATCCAGAACTCCACGGCTTTTTTGTTGTGGCGCTGTTTGGGCAGGGCAAAATAAAACATCCGAGTCATGTCGCGATTGGCGAGCTTTAAGGGCACTAAATCGCCATTGCGAAAGTCGTTTTGCAAAACCACCTTTGACAGGCAGCCGATACCAAGGCCCGATTCAACGGCGCTTTTGATGGCCTCGTTGTGTTTGAATTCTCGGTAAATTGCGATCTCGGGTAGCAATCCGGCAAGGGCGCGGTCAAAGGTATGGCGGGCGCCAGAGTCGGGTTCGCGCAGTATCCAGCGGGCGGCTTTAATGTCGGCGTCGTTGAGTACGCCTTTCTTTGCCAGCGGATGACTGGCACTGCAAAACACCACCAGCTCGTCCTCCTTCCAGGGAATGAGTTCGAGTTCGCGGTGCTGAACTTCGCGCTCGATCATGCCCACGTCAACCTCGTAATTCAGTACCTTGGCGACTACCTCCGGCGTGTTGGCGGTCTCTAGCTGCACGTCGGCTTCCGGGTATTTATTTAAGTAATCCGCCAAGTAGCGCACCACCAAATGATTGCCGATGGTAAAGCTTGCGCCCACGCGGAGATGGCCAATGTCGCTATGTAAGGTTAAGGCATCGTCAAATTGCTGGCAGTGGGCGAACAGGGTTTCAGCTTCTTTGCGCAAAGTGTGGCCAATGGGGTTGAGCTTGATCTTATTGCCTTGACGATCAAAGAGCGTCACGCCGTAGGCTCTTTCTAAGCTTTGTAAGCCCGCGCTGGCCGCCGATTGCGACAGACAGAGATGCTCGGCCGCTTTCGAGACACTTTGAAATTTGGCTACACTGAGAAAAATCTCTATTTGCCGGATGGTGTATTTCATGGCGCTGGCCTGCGGTGATTTGAAAAAGTCAGTATTGATAAAATCGATACTGACTATAATAATAGCCTGTTTTACTTGTTATAAAAATGCTCTTACTATGGCGACCCTCAGCGTTAAGTGTCGTTTGAACTGCCACACTTAGCACTGAACAGCGTTCGATTAGCGAATTGACGATCAGCAGCCCAGCGGAGTTGAATACATGACTGAAGTTAAAGCAACCAATGTACATTGGCACGACGGCGAAGTAAGCCGTGAAGACCGCAATGCCTTGTTAAAGCAAAAAGGCGCCACTTTGTGGTTTACCGGCCTGTCTGGCAGCGGTAAAAGCACGGTTGCCGTTGCTTTGGAAAAGGCCTTAATGGAAAAAGGTCACCTCTGCTACCGTTTAGACGGTGACAATATTCGCTTGGGTATTAACAAAAATTTGGGCTTTAGCGCCGAAGATCGCACTGAAAACATCCGTCGTATTGGCGAAATTTCCAAGCTGTTTGTCGACACCGGCGTTATCGTATTGTCGAGCTTTGTTAGCCCTTACCGCGCTGACCGCGACATTGTTCGTGAACTGCACGTGGCGGGCGATATGGACTTCATCGAAGTTCATGTTGATGTGCCGCTGGCCGTCGCCGAAGAGCGCGACCCCAAAGGTCTGTACAAAAAAGCCCGCGCTGGCGAAATTAAAAACTTCACGGGTATCGACGATCCCTACGAAGCGCCACTGAAGCCTGAATTGGTATTAAACAGCCACGAGCAGAGCTTGGAAGAAGAAGTGGCCGTACTGCTGGAAATGATGACTGCGCGCGGAATAATTTAAGGGCGATGCTGGACGGGAGACGGAAAACGCAAAACCGCTTTGGTTTTAAGCGTCTCCCATCTCCCGTCCCGCATCTAGCCTGGTTGTAAAAATGAATAGCCTTACTACCCGTACTAGACCAACTAACGGAGTTCCAAAATGATCAAACCCCATGGCGCCGAAGAACTTAGCCCACTATTTGTATACGACACGGAAAAACACCACGCCCTGAATGCCGAAGCTGAAACACTGCCTTCATTGCTGGTTAGCTCTGCCGCGGCGGCGAATGCTGTTATGCTGGGTGCGGGTTACTTCACCCCACTGAAAGGCTATATGAATCTTGCTGATTCTTTGGCGGTGGCGAAGGACCTGTGCACCACCGATGGTCTGTTCTGGCCCGTACCAATTGTGAATCTGACTAAAGATGCCCAAGGTATTACCGCCGGTCAGCGCATTGCCTTGCGCGACCCGAATGTTGACGGCAATCCTGTGTTGGCGATTATGGATGTGGAAGCGCTTGAAGTGGTTAGCGCTGAGCAAATCGACTTTATGGCCGAGAATATTTTCGGCACCTTAGATGATAAGCACCCCGGCGTGCAGACCTTTAAGGCTCAGGGCCGCACCATGTTGTCTGGCCCGATTCAGGTGCTGAACTTCTCTTACTTCCAGGCTGACTTCCCCGATACCTTCCGCACCGCGGTCGAGATTCGCAATGAAATTGCTGAGCGTGGCTGGGAGAAGGTGGTTGCTTTCCAAACACGCAACCCAATGCACCGCGCACACGAAGAGCTGTGCCGCATGGCCATGGAAGATCTTGGCACTGACGGTATTTTGATTCACATGTTGTTAGGCCAGCTTAAGCCGGGTGATATTCCTGCGCATGTTCGCGACGCGTCTATCCGTAAAATGGTTGAAGTTTACTTCCCCAAAAACACCGTAATGATTACTGGTTACGGCTTTGATATGTTGTACGCTGGCCCGCGCGAAGCAGTGTTGCACGCCTTGTTCCGTCAGAACTGCGGCTGTACTCACCTGATTGTTGGTCGCGACCACGCCGGTGTGGGTGACTACTACGGCGGTTTTGACGCTCAGACTATTTTCGACGAGAAAGTACCTGCTGGCGCCATGGATATCGAGATTTACCGCGCCGACCATACTGCTTACTCTAAGAAATTAGATAAGGTTGTCATGATGCGCGATGCGCCAGATCACAGCAAAGAAGATTTCGTATTGCTGTCGGGCACCAAGGTGCGGGAAATGTTGGGCAATGGCATTGCGCCGCCACCGGAGTTTTCGCGTCCAGAAGTGGCTAAGATTTTGATGGAATACTATCAGATCGAAGACGCAAAAGCGTAAGTTGGTATTGCCGCCGCACCTAGGCGGCCGCTAAAAAAACCGGGGCTTGTTGCCTCGGTTTTTTTTTGCGTGCGCCAGGCATGGCGCGTAGCGCCGTGACGGGCGCTGTTCCAAACCGCGTGGTGGCGATTGGATGACTTGGTGGTGAGAGTCCACTATCGGCCCGGCAAGGGGAACGATTAGCCGAACGGCAAGGGTG
>NZ_JBFHDY010000117.1:0-11107 GCF_041584495.1 Zhongshania sp. | reverse complement strand
TGGGTGGCTATCAAAGGCCGTTACCCAGAGAATTCACGGGTTAAAGCCAAGGTTACTAATCTGACTGACTACGGCTGCTTCGCTGAAATCGAAGAAGGCGTTGAAGGTTTGGTTCACGTCTCAGAAATGGATTGGACCAACAAAAACATTCACCCCTCTAAAGTGGTTAATGTTGGCGACGAAGTAGAAGTGATGATCCTGGATATCGACGAAGAGCGTCGTCGTATTTCTTTGGGTATCAAGCAGTGCCAGCAAAACCCATGGGATGCTTTCGGTGGCCAGTTCACTAAAGGCGACAAGATCAAGGGCGCTATCAAGTCGATCACTGACTTCGGTATCTTTATCGGTCTAGACGGCAACATCGACGGCCTGGTGCACTTGTCAGACATTTCTTGGAATGAAACTGGCGAAGAGGCCGTGCGTAAGTTCAAGAAAGGCGACGAGATCGAGACTGTAATCCTGTCTATCGATCCTGAGCGCGAGCGTATTTCTTTGGGCATCAAGCAGCTTGAAGACGACCCGTTCTCTAACTATGTTGCTGAAAACGACAAAGGCGCCATTGTAAATGGTGTTGTTAAAGAAGTAGATGCTAAAGCCGCTATCATCGTGTTGAGCGAAGAAGTGGAAGGTGTACTGAAAGCTTCTGAAATTAGCCGTGATAAAGTTGAAGATGCGCGTAACGCCCTTAAAGTGGGTGAGACCGTTGAAGTTAAGATTATCAGTGTTGATCGCAAGAATCGCACAATGACCTTGTCTATTAAAGCCAAGGACGTTGACGACGAGAAAGAAGCCGTTAAGTCACTGCGTGAGAAGGACACTGAGACCGTTGCACCTGCAACCACTATCGGTGACTTAATCAAAGCTCAGATGGAAAACAAAGACTAAGGTCTGCGTAGCGCGCACTTATCGTGATAAGTGCGCGTAACTATCTGGCTTATATGCAAAAAAATGCTAAGCTAGGCTTGAATGTTGGCGACAACGGGAACAAGCAATGACCAAATCCGAGTTAATAGAACTAATCGCAGAGCACCAGCCTCAGCTGTCTCACAAGGACATTGAGTTGGCAGTAAAAACCATGATTGAGCACATGTCTCAGGTCTTGGCGACTGGCGATCGTATAGAAATACGCGGCTTTGGCAGTTTTTCACTGCACTATCGGGAGCCTCGCATGGGGCGGAATCCAAAAACCGGTGATACAGTTGAGCTGCCTGGTAAATATGTTCCTCATTTCAAACCTGGTAAAGAATTACGCGAGCGGGTAAACCTGAGTATTCAATCAGGCGCTTAGTTGCGGTATCTGCTGGCGTTATTTTTTAAGAAACGGTATGGTCTTTGGCTATATCGTTTTTTTTTGTGTGGATGAAACTAGATGCGCCTCATAGGTTCGATATTAGTGTTGGTATTATTATTCGTTGTGCTGGCCTTGGGTTTACTTTTTACCCTCGAAAACGATGCGCTTGTGCCGCTGAATATTCTGGTTGCAGAGCTTCCCGCGCAACGTCTGTCAACCTGGATAATACTCGCGTTCTTTTTGGGTGGCGTCTGCGGTCTCTTGGCCGCGTCAATTGCTATATTGCGCCTTCAGGCATCCCGATTGAGTCTGCGCCGCCAGCTGGCTGCTAAGCCCGGTAAAGCGGTTGTGGAGAGTCGTGGTGCGGGTGTCTGAGTTTACATGAGCGATGAGTTACTGCAGTTTTTGTTGTTTGTGGTCGCGGTGGCAGCGGGGTGGTTAGCGGGTTATTGCTATCGGCCATGGTTTGAAAAAAAGGACACTGATACCAGTAGCTCGTATTATAAAGGTCTTAATTACTTGCTGAGCGAGCAGCCTGATGCTGCGGTGATGACGGTAATTAATGATTTGCCTGTTAATATTGAAACACTTCCTACTCATTTGGCGCTAGGTAATTTACTGCGCAGTAAAGGCGAGGTTGATGGCGCGATCCGTGTCCATCAAAATTTGCTGTCGCGGCCAAGCCTGCCCCGAGAAAAACTTCATCAAGTTCACTTAGAACTGGCTCGAGATTATATTTCTGCCGGTGTGTTAGATCGCGCTGAGCGCTTATTGAAAGATGTGGTTGATGAGTCGGAGGTGTTTCGCGCTGATGCCTTAGAGCATTTGCAGCATATTTATCAAACAGAGCGTGAATGGGATCACGCTATAGCCGTCGCGCTGCGTCGCTTGCCGCCCCGCAGTTGGCTGAAAAAAGCCCCTGTGGCGGGGCCTGTGGATCGCCGAGTTGAGCGCGCCTTAAGTCATTTTTATTGCGAAAAAGCCCAGTTACTATTGGCCGAACACAATTACAAAGAGGCGATCGTGGCTCTGCAAAGCGCCCGGCAGTTTGATCGAGATAATGTTCGCGCCTATATGCTGTCGGCCAATATTGCACTAAAACAAAATAAACCCGAGCTGGCGCTGGACTTGCTGTATACCGCCATCGATAGGCAGGCGGCGTTTAGTTCGGAAATGCTGCCTGTGTTTCGCGAGGCCTTTGCTCGTTTTGGTGGGCGAGATGCCTATTTGGATGCCTTGCTTGGTATTGCTAAAAATACCGAGAGCTCAGCCTTTATTATTGAAGCGGCAGAGTTGATGGCGGCCAAGGACGACAGCGAGTTAACGCTTCAATATTTATTAGATGCAGCGCGGCAGCGACCTACCCTCGGATTATTGGCAAAGGTGCTTGAGCAGCCAGGGGCGGGAAACGGTCAAACTCTGGAACTGGTGCAAGGGGTTTTGCTGAAATTGCGCGCAGAGCGCCCGGCCTATCGCTGCCGACAGTGCGGCTTTTCCGGACAAAAGTTGCACTGGTTGTGTCCCAGCTGTGAGCAGTGGGGTACCATAACGCCCATTCGTGGAACCCAGGGTGATTAAGCAAATATTATGAGTTCAAGAACACCACTTTCCCCAGTCATTATTGCCTTGGATTTTGCAAGGCGTGCCGAATTAGATACGTTGGTTGATCAATTGGATCCAAGTCAGTGTCGTCTAAAAGTCGGTAAAGAACTTTTTACGTTATTTGGTCCAGAGGTAGTAAGAAGCCTTCAGCAGCGCGGTTTTGACGTGTTTCTCGATTTAAAATTTCACGATATTCCCAATACCACGGCCGCGGCAGTGGCCGCTGCCGCCGAACTCGGGGTGTGGATGGTGAATGTGCATGCCAGTGGCGGCGCAAAAATGATGTCGGCTGCTAAAATGGCCTTGCTGCCCTACGGTAAAGACGCGCCCTTGCTGATTGCTGTCACGGTGTTAACGTCGATGCATAGTGATGACTTGGCGGTTGTTGGCGTGGCGGGTGATGCGCCAGCCCAGGTGTCGCGGCTCGCGGCGCTGACTGCCGACTGTGGTTTAGATGGGGTGGTCTGCTCTGCACAGGAAACGCCAATATTGCGTGCGCAAAGTTCAGACCAGTTTTTGCTGGTGACGCCAGGGATACGCCCGGCCGGAAGCGAACTCGGTGACCAGACGCGAGTAGCGACACCCGCCGCTGCGATGGCGATGGGCAGCAGTTATTTAGTTGTTGGGCGGCCAGTTACGCGTAGTGCGAATCCTTTGGCGGCCCTTAAGGCTATAAATCAATCATTGGGCTATTGAGCCAGAGTACATTCGGTCAAATGGTCCGTTAAAAAATAAGGAAGTTAATGTGGCTTATATAGATGTGTTTAACGGCGATGCCGACGGTTTGTGTTCGCTGGTGCAATTGCGCAATGCAAACCCGGTGGAGAGTCGTCTTGTTACCGGCGTAAAACGTGATATCGATTTATTAGGTCGGGTAACGGTTAGCGAGGGCGATCGGCTCACGGTGTTGGACGTCTCGCTCGATAAAAACCGTGTGGGTTTAGAGGCGGCGCTGGAGGCGGGCGCCGAGGTAACTTACGTTGATCATCATTTTGCTGGTGATATCCCGCGGCATGCTAAGTTAACTACGCACATCAATACGGCGTCTGACGTGTGTACCAGTTTATTGGTGAATGGCATGCTAAAGGGCCAATTTGCAGAGTGGGCCGTTGTTGGCGCTTTTGGTGATAATTTGCGCAATAGCGCCTTGGCGGTGGCTAAGCCCCTTGACCTCAGTGCCGCTGAATTAGAGCTGCTCGAGAATTTAGGGATCTACCTTAATTACAATGGCTATGGCGCGAGTATTGAAGATTTGCACTTTGACCCTGAAGCGCTCTATCGCAGCATTGCTCCCTTCGCGAGTCCGCGAGCTTTTATGCGCGAAGCGAAGGAAACTTTTTCTCAGCTTGAAGAAGGCTATAAAAACGATATGCGCGCCGCCAGTGAATTGCCAGCGGCTCACAGCGATAAGGCGACGGCGGTATTTATACTGCCGGACGAGCGCTGGGCACGCAGGGTGAGTGGCGTATATAGTAATGACCTCGCCAATGCTAGTCCCGATCGTGCTCACGCCGTGCTCACTGAAAAGCAAGATGGCAACTATCTCGTCAGTATCCGTGCCCCCTTAAGTAATAAGCGCGGCGCCGACGAGTTCTGTCGACAATTTGCCACCGGTGGTGGCCGTGCGGCAGCGGCGGGTATTAACGATTTGCCAATGACCAGTCTCACTAATTTTATTGATCGCTTCCAGTTCTTCTACGGGAACATGTAATTTAATGATGTTCAGCGTTGATGCATGGATTGTTTTGGGGGTCATTTCTGCCTGCCTAGTGGCCTTAATATTTAGCCGTCGCCCGCCGGATATGATCTTATGCGGTGGCGTTGTTGTCTTGCTATTGCTCGGGGTGTTATCTCCAAAAGAGGCGTTAGCGGGGATGTCGAATGAGGGGATGGTCACGGTTGGCGTGTTATTTATTGTTGCTCAAGCACTCTCTGAAACCGGTGTGGTCAGTTGGATTTCGCACAGTATGTTGGGCCGGCCAAGGTCGGCGCGGGTAGCGCAGCTTCGTCTAATGGCGCCAGTGGCGGCCTTTAGTACGATTCTTAATAACACCCCCGTTGTGGCAATGATGATTCCTGCGGTGCGAGACTGGGCAAAGCGCAATAATTTGCCTGTTTCTCAGTTGATGATTCCCCTTAGCTACGCCGCGATTGTTGGCGGTACCTGCACCTTGATTGGCACCAGTACCAATTTAGTTGTTAATGGTATGTTGCTGCATTCGCTTCCAGAGCAAGCGTTAGGCATGTTCGATCTGGCGTGGGTAGGTTTGCCCTGTGTTGTTTTGGTTATTGGTTTTACAATTTTAACAAGCAGTCGCTTGCTCCCGTCGAGCAAAGGCAAATCTGAGCGTTTTGGCGATACCCGGCAATATATTGTCGAAATGATGGTGGACGACAGTAGCCCTATGATTGGCCAGTCGATTGAAGAAGCTGGTTTACGGCAGTTGCCCGCCATGTTCCTTATTGAAATTGTGCGTGACGAGCGCTTAATGACGGTGGTCTCGCCCAAAGAAATCCTGATGGCGGGGGATCGCCTGATCTTTGCGGGTGATGTGCGTTCAGTGGTGGACTTGAAGAATTTCCACGGACTGCGTTTAGCCGAGGATCAAGCGTTTAAATTAGGCGAAAATAATCTATCGCGCTGCTTGGCTGAGGTGGTGATCTCACCGAATTTTCCTCACTTGGGGCGTATGGTTCGGGACATGAAATTTCGTAACAATTACGGTGCGGCGATTATCGCGATCTCCCGTAATGGTGAGCAGCTTAAGGGCCGAATTGGCGATGTCGAATTAGAGCCAGGTGATACCTTGTTGCTTGAGGCCTATGAAGATTTTGTGCCCAACCAGCGCTATTCACGGGATTTTCTATTGGTTAGTGAAATAGAAAACTCGCGACCAGTGCGTCATGAGCATCGTTTTCGTGCGGGTATTATCATGGTTGCGATGGTTGCGGCTGTTGCCATTGGTTGGTTGTCGATGCTCAAAGCCGCATTTCTTGCTGCGGGTCTGTTGGTAGCGACTCGCTGTATTCGTGCCGCGGATGCGCGTCGGAGTGTGGATTGGCAGATTTTACTTGTCATTGCCGCATCGATAGCTCTGGGCGGTTCGCTGGAATCTACCGGTGCGGCTGCTGTTATTGCCGGGGAAATTGTAGGGGCTGCGGCGGGTTCCCCTATCGCAACCTTGGTTGCAATTTTTGTGGTGACCACGTTGTTTTCCGCCGTTATTTCAAATTTAGCAGCCGCTGTGATTGTGTTCCCCATCGCCTTGGCGGCGAGTCAGCAGCTTGAGGTTAGCATGTTGCCTTTTGCGGTCACTTTGATGATGGCGGCCTCAGCGAGCTTTGCGACACCTATTGGCTACCAGACCAATCTTATGGTCTACGGCCCAGGCGACTACCGTTTTAGCGATTTCTTTAAAATTGGGGTGCCGCTCACTGTTCTGGTGGGGGTGACGACTATTCTGATTGTTCCCTTGGTCTGGCCATTTTGAGACGGGTTCTTAAGGCGATTAAACCTCAAACCTCGGTTTAATCGCAGCGTCGCTCGCTTAATTTTATGACTTGATTGCGCTTGCGTAGCATGGCTTGGTCGGCAATAACGACGCTTGTGTGCTGCGCCGCAAAGCCATTTTCCGCCAAAAATTCACAAATGCCTTTAGCGTAATTTTTGGCATTAGTTTTGTCTTTGTTGACTGCAATCAATAAGGCGTCGTGTCGAAGCCACATTGCATCTACTGGGCTTTTACGCGCCGCGGTTTCAATGGCTCGCTCGATTTTTTTGTGGGCATTGCTAAATTCAGGGTCCGCCTGCGCTGGCAGAATTGTCAGACCACTGCTCAGTAGCACAATACTTATCGTTGTACTGAAATTGGTACTTCTGGTTTTCCACATGGGTATATTCAGCATTGATTTATTCGCAATAATAACAAGGGTGGTCAGCGATGAGTATAGCCCAGTCTCCGCAAAAATGGCTAAGGCGGATGTAGTTCAAATAAAGCGGCATCGATTCAGCCTGCATGCTGGCGATGTAATTGCTGCGTCATTTGGCTGCGCGTGCTGGGGCAGGGTTTAATGTCACCACCACTAATGCATTGAGTTGCCATGCTGTATCGTTATACTGGCTTTGCTTTCTCTACAATAAAAATAAATGTGCGTCTGGAGTCCTTATGCTTAAGCGCTGTATCCCTAAATTTCTTAGTAGTGCCTGTTGTGCTGCTTTACTGCTTCTACCATCAACTCTCCATAGCGCCGTGCTAGAAAAGGTCATTGTTGCGGCGCAATTGCGTGAGCAAAGTCCCCAAGATGTACCGGCTTTAGTCGGCGCTATGTCGGGTGACAAGATGGCGGCGGGGCTTAATAAAATTTAGGATATTCAGGCTTATATGTTGAATCTGACCATGTCGGAGAGCGGCATTGGAGCAGCTATTTATATCCGTGGTATTGGTTCAGGTATTAATCTGGGCGTTGAACAGTCGGTTGGCATGTATGTTGATAGTGCCTACTACGGTCGGGCCCAGCTTGCTCGTGCTGGGGAATATACCCTATGCTGAGAACCGCATCGCTGGCGCTATAAAGTATCATTGCAGCCAGACCCAGTGATGAGTTTGACGGCATGGTGTCGGCAGTATATGAGGCGAAACATGGCGAGCTGGTTTTCGACCTAAGTTTGTCAGGGCCGGTGTCCGATCGTGTTGGTTTGCGTTTTTCGGCGCGCATTCGTGAATTTGGCGGCTACGTAGAAAATCTTACCATGGGTCGTGATTAGCCCCTCAGAGAAGAGAAAACCTTGCGCCTGAAGCTAGTCTGGGATGCGGTGGACGATCTTACTGTTACGGTTAAAGGTGAGGTTGGTGCGTCCGGCGTACTGGGCCGGCAAGTAGGAATCATCGACGATGGTGTTTCGGATAGTTCTAATCCGCTATTCACTGGGCTAACTTACTCTGAGATAGGTGACGATACGTAGGTGCCTAGCGCGATGAATAGTGATAGTCACGATTCATCGCGCAATAGCTATCAAGATTTCAGTCGTTCCTCCGATGGCGATTCTAGTTTCAATGACATTTACCATTCTCGGCTCAAAAGGGTATTGTGCCTTTTTAGAAGCGCCTCGGAGCATCGCCTTACAGGCGAATTACCACGGGTAGCCAAAAGCGTTGGTCGGTTTCTACATGCCTGGGCTCAGGGTTAAGCCTACGAGCACCGCATTGATGATTTATGCTTGTGCTCCGCGATACATCTCGTCGTCAGGCAGACATGTTCAGCTGGTAAATAAGCCGCTAGTGCCGACCACGGCCAAACCGAGCAATAAGGTCCAGATGCCAACGGCCAGTAAATCAAAAAGAATGTATTTTAGAACACTGTACCCACTGATACCGGTTATGAGTGGAACAATACTGCGGATTGCGGGAATTATTCGCCCTATTAAAATAGCGCCCCAGCCGTAACGACGAATTAAAGCTTCAGTGCGTTCAATGTGTTGCCGGTTGCGTCCTGCAAAGGCGGTGGTGTGGAATACTGGGCCGATCCAGCGCCCAATCCAGTAGCCACTTTGGTCGCCAATTGCCGCACCGGCAAATGCGAGCGGGAGCAACTCTTCGATGCGAATAAGCTGCTGGGTGTAAAGAAACACTGCGACGCTTAGTAGCACTGCGCCGGGTATAAATAGACCTATTCCTACAGCGGCCTCAACGCAGGCGAGGCTAAACACCAAATAGTGGCTGTAGTTGGGGTTGTCACTTATCCATACAAGAATGGCGTCCACGGCATTCTCCTTTGTCGGTAGTCACGCAGTGTGCACCGAGCTGGTTTTGCTCACAAGTAGCAATGACAGAGTGTGCTCTATAGCGGCGACATTTTTATAGGACAGGGTTGTGAGGTATTTATTGTTGATGATGCGACCATATTAATGGCAGGCAATTGAACGTAGCGCTGGAATCCGGATGCAAAAAAGGGCCTGCCTTTCGGTAAGCCCTTTATTTGTTTGGCTCCGCCTGCTGGGCTCGAACCAGCGACCTAATGATTAACAGGCTGGTTTAAGCTATTTTATCTTATTTATCAATGGCTTGCAATCGGGTGGGTGGGCTCGGATTGGGATGGTTTTGTTAGTAAGTGCGCTCAGAGTGTGCTCAAACACACCGCCAAAACTATGTAGTGAAGTCGTGGTACTCAACTCCTGTTATTTTCTTGGCCCACATAAATCTTAAATAAACGACTGTTCGTGTTACATCCTTAACCTTATTGATACGGCCTAAGGTCGGTGTTAAGCGCGTAGTTAACGATTCAGAAAACTGTTCGCATTACTCGTTATTTCGTTCGCTAATAGCTAGATCTTCTGAAGAATGGCTGCGGAGATGATGTTGCGATAGAATCTCTTGCATAATTAATAATCGCGAACTATTTTCTGAGGTTGCGAACTGATTTCAGATCGTTATAGGGTAAATGGAAAGCTATGAGAACAGTTATAGGCTATAGCTGGCTTAAAGAGCGATATCAACTTCCTGTAATCGATCTATGGCAGCATTGTTATATCGATTCCAGCACGCGTGGTCGTGCACAACAGGATCTAGGTACGCATCGTATCCAGTTATTTGAAAAGCGCTATCAGCCTGACGATAGTTTAGTGGGCCATCTTCAGTTTGCTTTGCGTTACGAGGGGGTTAACTTACAGTTACTCGCCTTACTGTTTCCGGCCATCGCAACCGAGCAGTTGGTAGATTGGATAAGTCAAAGCCCTAACTCTGCCTATGCGCGGCGAGCGTGCTTTCTATACGAGTGGTTATGCGCAAGCCAGTTACCCATCGATGAACCAGTAACATCTCGCCCTCGCTATGTAGATGTGGTCGATACCGGGCTTCAGTTTGGCTCTGGTGTTTCCCAGCGGGATACACGTTATCGCGTAGTGAATAACTTGCTCGGTACACCTGACTTTTGTCCGATGGTGCGTCGAACTAACTTTCTTGTGGATATGATTAACAAAAACTTGCGGCAGCGAACGCGAGAGACTTTGGCGCAGTACGATCAAGACCTGCTTCGCCGGGCGGCAGCATTTTTGTATTTAAAGGAAACCCAATCTTCCTTTGAAGTGGAGCGTGAGAAGCCTTCTGCCGATCGGGCGCAGCGCTTTGCAGACCTTTTGCGCGAAGCCGACACCAGCTTAGATGTTACAGAAGACCGGTTAGTAGAGTTGCAGCAAGCAGTGGTTGATACGCGCTTCCACGAGTTTACTTGGCGTCAGCAACAGAATTGGGTGGGCAGAGATCTCGGCTACAGGCAACAGATCGACTTCGTACCTCCGCGACCTGAAGATGTTCCCGCCTTGATGATGGGCTTGCAGGAAACCTCCGCACGCGCAAGGCTGCTTAACTTTGTGCAAAGTACGGTCGGCGACGGCATAGTCTCAGAAGCCGATAATGAGGCGATGAGACTTAAGTGTGATCCAGTTATATACGCTGCCATTATCGCCTTTGGTTTCGTGTTTGTTCATCCATTCATGGATGGTAATGGCCGTATCCACCGCTACTTGATACATGATGTATTGGCTAACGCCGGGTTTACTCCGAAGGGGATTGTCTTACCTGTTTCTGCAGTCATTTTAGCGAATCTCGATGAATACATAGAGGTATTGGAGGCTTTTTCAAAACCGATTAGGGCGCGCACCTATTATTCGCCAGATACACCGGATATTCATGCAGTGGGTAATGACGCCGTGTACTTTCGTTTCTTTGACGCAACGGAGCAGGCAGAGTTTTTATACAAAGCGTTAGAACGCACTGTCGAGCAAGATCTGCAGCAAGAGATAGACTTTCTCCTTGGTTTTGACCAAGCCTGTCAATCATTGAATAAGCTGCTCGACTGGCCGGCTCATAGTCTTGAGCTATTTGTACGGGTAGTGCACCAAGGCGGCGGCCGACTTTCTAAAACCAAACAGCAAAGTCACTTTCATTGGATGACCGCAGAAGAGATCGCGAATGGAGAAGCGCAAGTTCGTCAGTCATTCGGTATGGCGGCAAGCTAAATAGCGGGTGTCTGCATGATGTGCCGTAGACAGGCTTGAGGTTTTTTTAGGCGCACGATAGCCTGAAATTTTCCACTTTTCAGCTTGCGGATAGACGCCATAGAAGGTCTCCTTGGCACTTCTGAGAACTTGTGTGCTCAGAGTGTGCTCAGCGATAGTTAATGGGGTGCTAGCCAACCATCAAACAAAACCGCTTTGGA
>NZ_JBFHDY010000116.1:0-11203 GCF_041584495.1 Zhongshania sp. | reverse complement strand
TATGCAGAAGCGCAAAACACCCTTAGCAAAGTCCGCGATGGCTACAAAACTTTACAAAAAGAATTTAACGCCGCCGAAAAACTTTTCGCCGCTGAAACTTCAGCTGCACAAGCCAAAGCCGCGTGGTTAAAACGCAAAAAAATCTTACGCACTAGCAGACCCTAAGGAAGTTACCCTAGCAGTATCGGCAGAAACAGCCGCAAAAGAAGCCCAATACGCAGGGAGCTTTGTTACCGCATTACGGCAGTGGCAATTGAGGACGCAGAACTGGAAGGCCGCTTATAAGGCCGTAGATACAGTAATTGCCCATATCGAGCAGCAACGCATTGCCAAAGCAACCGCGGCAAGAGAAGCGGCGGCGCGTAAGGTGGCCCTTGCAGCCGAGCGCAAAGCCTTGGCTTCCCAAAAAATGGCAGCTGAGCTCGCTGTAGTAATCAGTAAAGATATGATAGCAATTGCTGGCGATAGCTTCGTGATGGGCGACGAGAACCGAGGGACCGCGCATTCGGTCACTGTACCTAGCTTTAAAATAGGTAAATACGAAATCACCTTTGAACAGTGGGAGCCTGCGTCAGTGCAGGAGCGTGTAAACGCCGTTCGGATGATGCGGACTGGGCGCGGACCACGGCCCGTGATGAACGCTAGTTGAAATGGAGTAACGCAAGAGTTTATGCCAGGGCTAAATTCCGGTTCTGCCACCACGTATCGGCTACCCTCGGCCGCTGAGTGGGAGTTTGCCGCACGAGCCGCCACAACGACTAAATATATTACTGGCAATTGCGTTCACACTGGCCAAGCAAATTATAACAGCGCGGAATCAGCTGATAGAAAAAATAGAGACTGTGACCCGAACTCTAGGGTATATCGCGGCAAGACACTTGCTGTGGGCAGCTTCACCGCAAATAGTTTGGGTTTATACGATATGGCGGGCAATATTGCTGAGTTTACTCAAAATTGTAAAAACGATGATTATACCGGAGCGCCAACTGGCGGTAGTGCGTGGCTAGATGGTGATTGTAGCTGGGCTGTAATCCGGGGGGCTGGGCGAGCGATGCGGTGTTTTTAGAAACGGCAGTTAGCTTCATTGCAATAAAAAAGCGCTATAATTCGCGTCAGGGCTTCCGACTTGTTCAGGACTGACATCTTGGCTATGGCGATGCTCAAAATGGTAATTGCCGTGATGGTTGTTCAGAGGTAGCTAATGGCGCTAATAGCAGAAAGTATATATAAGACTGTGGTGCTATTAACGGCCTTAACCTGCATACCCTTTTCGGTTTTAGCCGAAGCGGATTACCGGCAGCAGTACGATGCCTTTCTTAGTACTAGCCGCAGCGACTATGTGACGTTCACCGAGGCCAATGAGCGCCTGTACGCTAAGAGTTTGGCCCAGGATTGGAAAAGCTTCAGTGAGGCGCAGCAAGACCCTTTGCCTCCAGAACACAAACCCAAACTGCAGCCCAGTCATAAAACCCAGCGTGGCAATGGCGTTTCGGCCTCCATCAAACCATTAGCGAGTCTTGAAAATAATAGTCGGGATTTTTACGGCCATCACTTAACACGCCCGCCCGTGGCTGACATTTTGCCGCGCCTAAAGGGTTTGGAACCATCAGCATTGCTTTCTTTTCGGCGCGCCTTCCTTCAGCACTCAGCGTTTGAAACCCTTAGCCAGTACGCACAGTTTCTTACTCAACGCTACACCGAAGGCCCGTGGGCGGCGATACAGTTGTTAGCGGCTAATTGCGAGCTGCTTTATACTTTTCGCGAAGATCAGCAAGGTTGCTTGTGGATTTTAGGCCAGCAGCAGGGTTTAGACATACGGGTGGCCCGCTCGGTGGGGGGCTTGGAGCTATTAATAAAAAGCCCACAAACTTGGTTTGACCATCCGTATTTTTTACTTGGGGAAGAGCGCTTTCAGCTCATAGAAAAGTCGCATTATATTGCTTTGCCTAACCCCCGATTACAGATTCATACACAGCCACACCCCCAAGCCGTACGGGGCGTTCGGATTCGCCCAAGCCGTGGACTACGACTGGCGATGCGTCATACTCGAAGCCGTGTTTTAGGTCAACAAATTTCAATTTCAGTAGATGAAGACCACGCCCGTTATTTGGCAAATTTGCCAATCTTGGATATTACCGACTACCTCGACGATAGCCTGCCCGATTATTTAGCCGAGCAATTGCAAGCTCCGCTCCTAGCGTCCTTGAGCGGGCTAACTCCTCAGGCCCAAATTGAACAATTGCTTAAATGGTTACAAGCATTGCCTTATCAAATCGACGAAGAGCAATTTGGTCGTGAAAAGCCGATGACTTTAACCGAGCTGTTGTATTTTGATGCCAGCGATTGTGAAGATCGTGTCTATGCATTGGCAGTGATTGCCCGTCGTTTACTGGGTATTGATGTTGCTGCATTAAAATTTCCTGGCCACCTCAGTGCTGCGGTTAAATTAGCTGGCAAGTGGCAGGAAGCTGACCCAACCTATGTCGGGGCCGGTTTAAATGAGCGGCAGCCTGTTTATTGGAATATAGAGCCAAACTGGTATTATTGAGTTAAAACCCAGCATTATTATCTTTTTTCCATATTTTTGCGGCAATTTGCGAACAATGTCCGTCTAGGAATATAAGCCCACAACGCAACCATAACCACAGGGACACAGCGCCATGGCCATCAAAGAACACTCGACCGCCCGCAGCCAATTGGAACAAGAATTGGCTGCCGTCCGAGCCGAGGCTGAAAAAGCCCGTCAAGCCGCCGCAGATGCAGATCTAGAAAAGCAAAAAGCCCAGAACGACGCTGAACTGGCGCAGCAGCAATCACAGCAAAGTGCCGAGGCCTTATCTGTAGCGCAGCAACAGGCGGCCGCGGCCACCGACGCGATGCAGCATTCTAGTTATGCGGCTGATGATTCACGTCAGGCTTCGCAATCTGCAAATAGCTCCGCTCAAGATACCCAGCAACAGGCCGCTAGTGCCGCTGCGGCGGCGCAAGAAGCGGCCCGTGCCGCAGCGCGGGCTGACGCCGAATCCCAAGATGCCGAACGGGCGTCTAATCAAGCCAGCTACGCAGCCAGTGATGCGCAATCGGCGGCAAGCAATTCCACTCAGGCCGCTGCGCAGTCTAGCTCTGCGGCTAACCAAGCAGATCAGGCGTTGAATCGAGCAGACACCGCCTCCGCACATGCAGATCAACATGCCGCGAAGGCTGACTCCTCGGCAAATGACGCTAACCAGTCTTCAGCCGATGCCACTCAAAGCGCTGGCCGCGCTGAATCTTTTGCTGCTAATTCAGAGTCTCAGGCAGCGACCGCAACCACCGCCGCGAGCGACGCCACCAATCGCGCTAGCACCGCCGACCAGCAGGCCAATGCCGCCGAAGAAGCCGCTGGTCGCGCCGACAGTCAAGCCGGTGACGCCCAGACTGCAGCGACCGCGGCAGAACAACAATCAAATCAGGCCACTACTGCCGCCAACCAGGCCGCAACAGCGGCTAGCGATGCCGGACACGCGACAGAGCAGGCCCGGCAATCAGCAAGCGAGGCAGACATCGCTAAAGATGAGAGCTTTGTGGCCCGCGAGCAAAGCCAAGGTGCGCTCGACGCCGCTCGCCAAGCGCAGGCTGAAGCCGAAAAGGCTCAATTAGAGGTCGAGGCGCAAAGTAGCAAGGCTGAAAGTCTCGCGGCGCAAGCAAGTGAGTTTGCAGAGACTTCTCGGAGGGAGGCGGATGAGAGTGCCCAGGCGTCATCAGAGGCAAACTCTGAAGCAGGTCAAGCCAGTCAACACGCAGCCCGTGCGGCTGGAGAGGCCAGTGAGGCGGGGCAGGCCTCGGGGCTGGCGAGCACCTATGCCGGTGCAGCGCAGGGCGCCCACTCTGCCGCTCAGTCGGCTGCTGCGCAGTCTCAAACTCAGTCTGGACTGTCACAAGCGGCAGCGGAAACTGCCGAAACGTTCGCCTCGCAAGCTGAGGCGGAATCAGGTCGCGCTCGAGATGCCTCACAAGATACGTCTATGTATCAGCAAGAAGCACGCAGCTTTATGGAAGCGGCGCGAGCAGCCAAAGACGAAGCTGAGACCCTGCGTGATCAGGCACGCCAGGCAATGGAAGATGCGGCCGCTCACGCTAAAGATTTATTGGCACAATTGGCCTTCGCATTGGAAGAGGCTGAGTTTCGTGCCCAACACGCACGGTACGCCAGCGATAAAGCCTGGGAAGAAACGCGTGAGGCCATTACGGCCACAGAGTTAGCCACCAACAAAAGCCGCGAAGCTGAAATTTGTGCCGAAAAAGCTAATCAAAGCCAAGATGAGGCTGACCGGGCCGCCACTGAATCTGGGCACTCGGCTTCACTAGCGGATAGCCATGCCAATGACGCTGAACGGCATGCCATCCGGGCAGCCGCAGCCGCCGATAGCGCCAGCGACTAAAAAGGGAAGTTTGAATGTCTGACAGTCGGGTTAAGGCCCTGAAACTCTTAGGACTTGAAAAAGATGCTCCGTCATCTGAAATTGACGATGCCTATTACAGTAAACGTACCGAGCTACAACTAAAGCAGCAAGGCGCGCCAACCCCAGCCCTAGCGGATAAATTCGCGGACTTAATTGCCAAGTTAGATACCGCCTACCAACAACTCTTTGTTGAATCTGCGCCCAAACGCCAACAAGCTGCCGGCTCTTTGTCGCAAACTAAATTAGCCGATTTACCCGGCGTTGATCCAGTCGATAAAAACCGCCTTAGCTTTGAACCGGGTCATCTCTTGGCTGGGCGCTACACCATTGCAGAACTCATTGGCCAGGGCGGAATGGGGGCTGTGTATCGCGCCCATGACAAAAATCGCGATGAAGACATTGCCATAAAAGTTCTGCTGCCCAGTCTTACCAATAACGAACGCGCGTTAGCGCGATTTATGGACGAGGCTCGCATTAGCTCCAAGCTCAGTCACGCCAACATCGTCAATGTTTACGATGTGCAAAACGATGGCGAGCTTTACTTTCTGACTATGGAGTTACTCGAAGGCCAAGGCTTGCGGCAGGTAATGGAAAACCAGAAGCTCGTTGGCCGCCCCATGGACATTGAGGATGTCAAAGGCTATTTAAATCAAATATGCATGGGGCTTAGCGCTGCTCACGAATATACGATTCATCGTGATATAAAGCCCGAAAACATCTGGCTGGGCGACGACGGCAAACTTAAGCTCATGGATTTTGGTATTGCCCAACTGCAAAGCACTTCGCGGCGTACGCAAACTGGAGCTGCAATGGGTACCGCCTATTATATGGCGCCAGAACAATTAAAGGGCTTGAAAGACATTGATGGTCGCGCTGACCAGTACGCGGTTGGCGTGTTGACCTATGAGCTGCTTACGGGTGAAGTCCCCGCAGGGGCAATTGAGCCTGTTAATGAACTGCGTAAAGATATTCCCAAAGGCATGGCTGCCGCCATTATGCAGTCCTTATCACCACGACCAGAAAAGCGCTTTGACAGCATCGGCAGCTTTGCCGAGGCTGTAGAAAAAGACAAAGGTACAAACCGTTACAAAGCGACTAACACCACTAATCCGGTACTGAGCAACGGGCCTAATAAATGGGTACTAGCGTCACTTGTGCTATTACTCTTTATCGGTCTTGGCGCTATTGCCGGCACTGGCGTATGGCAAGACTGGTTACCCGCCAGTAAAGAAGAAATAGCGCGAGAAAAGGCCGCCGTCGCCAAACTGCAAGGCGAGATTAAGGTCATAAAACAGCGTCTAGACACCGCCAGACGCAACCTAGATAGCGACGTGCGCGATGCTCAACGTAATAAGAGCAATCAACTAACCGCTCTAAAACACTGGCAGGACCTCACCGAAACAGCTGTATTTAACGGCAACCAGATACCTGAACTGGAAGGCGAATTAGCGGTAGGTGAAACCCTGCTTCGCGAAGGCAGCTATAGCGAAGCGCAAGTTACACTGAGCAGCGTAAGAGATGGCTACCAGCGTTTATATATAAAATTTAGTGCAGCGGAAAAACTCTACCCCGCACAACAGGTCAGTGCATCTGCAGCGGCGCAGTGGGCAGAGCGCAAGCATGACTACAAACTTGAAGACCCGCTGGAGGTCGGCAAGGCATTAGCGGCAGAAAGTCTAGCAAAACAGCAGCAATACGCAGGGGATTTTGAATCTGCGTTAGACAACTGGCAACGTGCAGAGCTGCAATGGCAAGCGGCCCACAGTGCCGTTAGCACCGAGGTGGCAGCTATAGACCAGCAGTGGGCTAAGGCCGCTGCGGAACGTAAAGCGGCAGTAGCGCGCCAAGCGGCCGCAGAACGCAAGGCTGTAAGGGACCGAAAGCAAGCGGCACTACTTAAAAAACTAAATATCGCAATGGTATCAATTCCTAGCGGCAGCTTTCGCATGGGGGATTTAAATGGCGACGGCGATGCTGACGAAAAGCCCGTACACAAGGTAAGCGTATCTGCGTTTTCTATGAGTAAACACGAAATCACTTTTGCGCAATGGGATGCCTGCGTAAGCGCCGGTGGCTGCAGCTACCGGCCAGATGATGAAGGTCAAGGGCGAGGTGATTACCCAGTGGTGTACGTGAGCTGGAATGACATTAATCAAGAGTTTATACCGTGGTTGAATAAGGCCACGGGTAAGCGTTTTAGATTGCCTAGCGAGGCGGAGTGGGAATATGCGGCCCGGGCAGGGACCACAACATCATTTTCTACCGGCAATTGCATCAGCACTAGTCAGGCCAATTACGATGGCAGGAAAGATTACAATAGCTGTGGCGCAAAAACCGGTGTAGATCGCAATGAAACGCTTAGCGTAGGAAGCTTTAACGCTAACCGTTTCGGCCTATACGATACGCATGGGAATGTATCGGAGTGGACACAAGATTGTCGGAATAAGAGCTACGTAGGCGCGCCGAGTAACGGCGGAGCTTGGACAGATGGTGACTGCAATGTACGCGTATTGCGAGGAGGGTCATTTCTCTTTGGGCCGGCGACGCTTCGGGTGTCGGAGCGTCACAGCAGCCACGTGACGACTCGCCACAGCATTAACGGCTTTCGACTGGCTCATGACTGACACCCTTTTTATGTCTGAATTCTCGCTAAAGTGTTTCGAGTTCGGTTTTATTTTCCCTTGTACAGTGTGGGCGAGAATTTGCAGATATGCATAATTTTGTCAGCGTTAAAACCGTGATGTTAACAAGTGTGGTCAGTCTATTAATGGCCTGCACTGCGGTTACGGAGGAAACGAGAAAAGTTGCTGATTCGAATCCATTACCCTCCCCGTGTAATAATGCGCTGCGCTCCCGCTTACCCGACGGGCTATATCAAGCATTTGGTCAAGGCGCAAACCAAGTGCAAGCGATTGACCAGGCCTTGTCTACCATTGCGCGTCAGCTGCGGGTTGCAATTCGTGCAGAGGCAAGCAGCACCCAAACTAAAATCGACGGCAAGGTAAGTGAAGATTTTACAAAGACCGTGGCTAGCTTAAGCGAACAGGTATTTGACGACTATCAATTGCGGTGTGCCGACCCCGTTACTGCAAGCGTAGTGGTTGAGTACGATAACCGCTCGCTGCCAGTTCGGTTAAAGAGCCGCTTGCGTGACTGGTGGGGCAGCCAAGGGTGGCACCTAGTGTGGGCATCGGGTTTGCAGGTGGATGCTAAGCTTTCAGCGGTAGCCGAACAGTCGGGTATTGCGCCAGAATCTATCGGGGTTTCGGTTCAGCGCGATCGAAATAGATGGTATTTGCAGTTGAATGAACGCCGCGTAAGTTTACGCGACCAAGAGTGGCGCCTGTTTTATGCGCTTCCCCCAGCGCAGCGCGAAGAGCGTAGCTTCGGTGTGCTAGACACCAATAATATGCCGCTTGCGCATAGTATGAGCCCTGGCGAAGAGTTCCGTTTCACGCTTAATATCCCGCCTGAATATAGTTATTTGTCCGTGCTTGCCTTAGATGTCAGTGGCAAGATTGTAGTGGTGCGCAGTAATACGCCCATTCACGGCGGCAAGCTAGTTATACCCGATCCACCGGGCGTGTTCAGTGCAGAATTGCCCGCAGGCACAGTGGAAAGCGTCGATGATTACATCGTACTGCTTTCTGAGGGCATACAAATCTTGCCGGAATCGTTCTGGTATTTTGACGGTTGGCAGCTGTTGGAGAACCATTATGACAGCCTTGGCCTGCGGGTCGTTGTGCGCTAATGCTCAATAGATTTTGTCGCGTCACATGGTCGATAGATGGTGATAGTCAGACTGGGCCAATTCGTGACCACAATGAAGACTGTATTGCCTTTTGTGAACACGCGAGACGCAGCTACGCTATTGTTTGTGACGGGGTAGGGGGCCATAACGGAGGAGAAGTGGCATCGCATCAAGCCACGGCATTCATAGCTGAGAAAATCGCCGCTGTTGATGTGTTAGAAGAAACAAAATTACGCGCTATGCTGCAGCAGGCTCACATGCATTTATGCCAGGCTGCAGAACAAAATACTGCGCTGCGCCACATGGCCACCACCGTGGTATTGGCCGTACAACGCGGAGGTTGGGTGTGGTTAGCTTGGGTAGGCGATAGCCGCGCTTACCGCTTGAGTGGTGATGGCGTGAAGCAGCTCACCCAAGACCACAGTTTTGTCGCAGAAAAAGTAGCTCAAGGCGTTCTGAGCGAGGTTGAGGCTAATAATCACCCTATGGCTAACACAATAACCTCGGCGCTGGGCGGAAAACGAAACGGCTTGCGACATCGAGGTGTCATTAAGTTGCGGGTGAAACGCGGCGACGCACTTTTGTTAATGAGCGACGGCGTTTACGGCGTTTTGTCAGACACAGAAATAGCCGAAGCGGCAAATGCCGGCGCGCGGGCGCTAACAAGCAGGGCCATTGCTTGCGGTTCGCAAGACAATGCCAGTGCCATAGTCATTCGCTGTGTTTGAATGCTAGGCAATATATTTTGGCCGCATCGCAGAAGAGCGTGTTTGAGCAATACAAGAATGGAGTAATACATGCCGGTTTTGGGAATTGATTTAGGCACCACCTATTCATTGGCCGCCTATATAAACGCGGCGGGGCAGGTGGCCCTAATCCCTGATAAATACGACAGCAATCAGTTTCGAACACCGTCGGTGGTCAATATAAGTGAATCTGGCTGTAGCGTGGGCGATGCCGTAGAACTGCGCTTACAGGAAGACCCCAGTGCGGATCATGTGCGTTTTGTAAAGTTGGCTATGGGCGAGGAACGCCGCTTTAAGGATTACCTAGGCCGAGAGTGGCGACCCGAAGCCATTAGCGCACTAATTCTTAAAAAACTTTTAGAAGACGTGTCCAGTTTTTTACCTGATCCAGTCACCGCTGCGGTGCTAACCGTGCCCGCTAATTTCTCAGACGGCCAACGTCAGGCGACTAAAAAAGCGGCCATGTTGGCGGGAATTCCCCAAGTAAACCTAATTGAAGAGCCGATTGCGGCAGCCACGTTTTATGGTTTGAATGATATTAACGGCGACCAAACCCTGTTTGTGTATGACCTAGGTGGCGGCACTTTTGATGCATCGTTATTGCAGTCAGCCGACGAGGGTTTATTTGTACTAGCCACTGACGGACAGCATGATCTAGGAGGTAAAACAGTAGACGAAACCATTATGGGCCAGCTTGTTAGCGAGTACGAACGCCTGCACGGGCCATTGCTACAAGACAACACCATACAAGTACAGCTGCGCCAGTTTGCCACCGAAACCAAATTAGAGCTTTGTCGACCAGGGGTGACTCAGGTACGTAATACACTGCTGTTGAATAATCAGCCCGTTGATTTTCTTCTGACCACAGCGCAGTTTAATCGTTTGATCGACAAACTAGTGGAGCAGACCTTAACGGTCTGCCAACGCTGCTTAGCTAGCGCCGGAATGGAGTGGGATTTTGTGGACCATATTCTGTTAACCGGCGGCTCGAGTCTATTGCCACTGGTAAGGGAGCGATTAGCGGAGCGCACTGGGCGAGATCGTGCCGATTTACTATTAAAGCAGCCACATCAGGCCGTTGCTTATGGCGCGGGCTTGATTGCCAGCCAACTGTTCGAGCAAGCAGGTTCGCGAACACTGCAACGCGCAACATCATGGCAGTTAGGTTTGCGCGTGCGCGGTAGCGATGGCCAGCCTGTCGTAAAAGTAATGATTGATAAAAACAAACCGGTACCCGCAAGCGAATCAATGAGTTTTCATACCACAAGACCAAACCAGCCCCGGTTGGTTGTAGAAGTTGTGCAGCAAAAGGACGCAGGTCTTGAGGAAAAAAGTCTGGGCTATTTCATATTCTCACTGCCCGAAGACTGCCCCGAGCGCTATCCCATAGATATTACGCTGGCCTACGATTTAGAAGGCTTGGTGACAGCTACAGCGCGCAACCCGAGCACCGGCGAAGAACTGCATCAGGTAATGGATCAAGAGGGCATGGCCTTGGACGATGAATTACTAAAGCAAAAGATTTGGTTAAGTAAAATCGACATTAACTTGTCGTAGCATTAAATAGTCTACTTTTCTCGTGGAAATCCATAGTTGATGTCAGCTTGTCGTTACTGCGAGTACGATGAGATTTTGGGGTTTTGAGCCAAGCATAATAGCCACTGCGTAATACTGGCAGTTAACTTTGATAAAGGCATACTTTATTCTGACTCCCTTGCGAAGTATGCCGTTGCCTTTTTTAAAATATCCCGCTCTTCCGTCATCCGACGCAACTCTGCTAGGAGGCGCCGGTTCTCCGCGGTGAGATCATCTTGGGTATCACGTTCATTACTAGGCACCCTAAAACGGTTGACCCAGTTATATAGCGTCTTATCCGAAATACCTAAATGATTGGCAACTTCCTTAATGGGGTAGCCACGTTCAATGACTTGAGCGGCTGCCTCTTGCTTAAAGTCTTCAGTAAATTTACGACGTTGATTCATACTTCCTCCGATGGTTCATTTTTACCATGCGGAGTGTCTACAGTAATAGGGGCTATTCAAGATAAAGAAATCTTGGGATCTGAAACGGCGCAGTCAAAACGGTGAGTTATATTACATTAAAAATCCGATACTGTGAGGTATTGGAAATAGGGAGCATGGGCTTGTATAATGGAGATGCTATATAGTATCCACGTATTGGCAGTTCTAACTAAATATCTGGAATAAGCATGAGCATCCCAAAACCAGTTCCATTGTACCCGACATATAAAGACCTTAAAGAAG
>NZ_JBFHDY010000115.1:0-11233 GCF_041584495.1 Zhongshania sp. | reverse complement strand
CTGCGCAGCACCGCATCTTTGTCTGGCGATAAATTGATGACACAATTAGACACTACCACATCAAAACTAGCGGCTTCCAAATCCAGCTCATCTAACTTTTCTATAAAGCCTTTTAAAAAGCGCACATTTTGAAAGCCAAATTTTTCAGCATGGTAGTCTTTATACTCCTCGGCAATCGCGAGCTGTTCGTCGGTCATATCTACCCCGACGACCTCACCACTTGCACCGACCATTTGCGCTAGGGCATAGACGTCGCGACCGCTGCCGCAGCCCAAATCCAGCACCCGACAGCCCTCTAACAGCGGGGGACAAACCAAGCCGCAGCCGTAGTAGCGCGACAACACCTCGTCGTGAATATTGCCTAGCAGTGGCTTTAGCCACTCCGGCATCGCGGTGAAATCACAGCAGGCGGTGGTTTTTAAATCTGCCGAGCTTTGCAGTTGTTTGCCGTAATAATCTTGTACAAGGTCGTGCATAGCGCCTCCCAATTAAACAAACAAAGCCGTTACAGTATCGCGATCGCAGCGAATACACCGATTAAAAATAGCGCTACCAAGGTGACTACATCTACCGCCTTAATTTTATCGCCGGTAAAGTGCTTATCCATCGCTGCCACCCGCAATTCTCTTGCGGCCATGAACAAAGGAAATGCAACGCTAATCGCAACAACGATCCCCGCAATAACATAAACATACACATATTTAACGCCGATACGCCGCGCTTCGATAAACATCCACACATTGCAGGCAAACGCGAGAAACAAAACATCTACTGCTAAAAACTTGCCAGCGGGGTTCGCATTAAACAGTGCGTCATTCCAAAACTGAATATTCGCATCGGCAAAGCCACTGCCTAAATAAGCGGGCACATGGACCCAGGTCATCAGTAGTGCCACAACTGCCGTTAATAAATATACCGCCACCAATACTTTAGTTTGCAATGCCATGCTCGCCCCTTATTATTTTGTTTAAAAACCTTATTTAATTACGCTTGCTGCGCAGTGTATTTAGCACTATAAGGCGCCACCACAGCTGCTACCCTGTCCTGCCGTGCAGCCAAAACAATGATCGGCTATCGCTATGTCGTCGCCGTCTAAACTGTTCTGCAATAAATCACGCAAATGACTTACGGTTTTATTGGACAAGCCCAGTGCTAATTGCTGATTAAAATCACAGTCATATAAATTTCCCAGCCAATCCACACTCACTAAATTACGACACATCACGGAATCCAAATTGGCGGCGCTGTAGTTGTTTTTCAGCAATTCCATATAAGGTGCGAACTGCCCCTTAGAAACCAAGGTAGAACCAAATCGCTTTATTGGCATATTGGCCAGTGCAAACAAGTGATTAAACGCTATACCAAAGTGCGCCATTAACTCGCGGCGATAATCCGCCTCAAGCGCCTGCTGATTCGGCGGCAGCGTTGGCCCCTGCGGGTTATAAACCAAGTTCAGTGTTAAACCAGAGCCGGTCTTGCCGTAGCCCAATGAGTTAAGTAACTGCAAACCAGCAATACTCTTGTCGAACACACCCTCGCCGCGCTGGGCATCCACGTTCTCGAGTGAATAGCATGGCAGGGAGGCAACCACCTCGACTTTATTTTCTGCTAAAAATTCGGCTAGGCCCTCTTGTCCCGGCTCAAATAATATAGTGAGGTTGCAACGGTCAATCACTTTCACCCCTAGCGCCGTCGCCGCAGAAACCAATTCACGAAACTGCTCGTGCAGCTCCGGCGCGCCCCCAGTCAAGTCGAGGGTTTGAATTTGCCGCGCTTTTAATACTTGGGGGATCATGGCAATGCCGTCCGCCGCCATCATTTCGGTGCGGGTCGGCCCTGCGTTCACATGACAGTGCAGGCAGCGCTGGTTGCATTTATAGCCAAGATTCACCTGCAAGGTGTCGAGGGACTTGCGGGATATTGCGGGGAAGTCGGTCACTTCCAATAATGCCAAGGTATCGTGCATGGTGGTCCTGTATTGGGCTACGGGTTTTATTAGGCTCGGTTAAGGGGCTTTTGTTACAAAATGCCCTACAATCACTTTACGTAGCAATGAGAACAGCAGACCATAAGCCATATTGCCACGAAGGTGCAAAAGTTTGCCTGATTGTGCTCGCCACCAACACACTTCACGGCATATCGCGACACTTCTTATTTATATAGAAATTACAACAACTTAGAACTGCAGTTTAAAATCAGAATAACGGCGCGACGATATTATTAATCGCCTTTCGCCTCGATTTGCACAGAAACTCGGTCTCCGGCAATAATTCCCGTATAATACGCGGCTTTCACGCGAAGAGAGCCAAGCAATGACCGCAAAAGTTGCCCTGATAATGGGCTCAAAAAGTGATTGGGAGACCATGCGCCCAGCCACTGAGATCATGAGCGAACTCGGCGTTGAGCACCACGTTGAAGTGGTTTCTGCCCACCGCACCCCCGATAAACTGATGGAATTTGCTGATCAGGCAATTGCTCGTGGCTTCGAGGTTATTATCGCCGGCGCTGGCGGCGCGGCTCACTTGCCCGGTATGGTTGCCGCCAAAACCCGACTGCCTGTACTCGGCGTGCCAGTTCAAAGCCGCGCACTCAGTGGCGTCGACAGCTTACTCTCTATTGCGCAAATGCCAAAAGGTATTGCCGTCGGCACACTGGCTATTGGCAGTGCCGGCGCGTTTAACGCCGGCCTATTGGCCTGCCAAATTCTGGCCCTAACTGACGCCGCCCTCGCTGCCAAGCTTGAGGCTTTCCGCGCCAAACAGACTCAGGACGTACTCGACAACCCGGACCCGAGGAGAGTCTAATGCCAACGGTATGGGTACTCGGCGCCGGTCAATTGGGCGCCATGCTAAAACAGGCAGCTTACCCATTAGCGCTTGAAGTTAAGCCAATGGAGCCCGATAGTGAGCACTTACCAAGTATAGCCGCCGACGACATCGTTACCGTTGAGCGCGAGCAGTGGCCAGACACTCCGATGACTCGCCACTTAAGCAGCCAAGCCGCCTTTATTAACGCTGATATCTTTGGCCGCATCGCGGACCGCTTTCACCAAAAAACCATGCTCGACAACTTAGGCATCAGCACCGCTCCATGGCGAGCAGTGAATGCTGACAGCCAAGCTCAAAACTTGCACACTGAACTCGGTCCCCACGTGCTGCTGAAGCGCCGCGAAGGTGGGTACGACGGCAAGGGTCAGCACTGGCTGCACCAGACCGAAGGCGGCGTGATTCCCGCCGATTGGCTGGGCACTGGCATTGCCGAACAAAAAATCCCTTTTAATGAGGAGTTATCCCTTGTTGGCGCCAGAGACAAAGACGGCAACAAAGTCTTTTATCCGCTCACGCTGAATCTGCACGTAAACGGTATTTTAATGGCGTCGATTTCGCCCTTAAGCCGAGCGACTCACCTGCAGCCGCAAGCAGAAGCGATGCTCGGCAAGATCATGGACAGCACCGATTATGTCGGCGTGATGGCTATGGAGTGCTTTAGAGTGGGTAACGCGCTAATGGTCAATGAACTCGCACCACGGGTTCATAACAGCGGCCACTGGACTCAAGCTGGCGCCTGCGTCAGCCAATTTGAGATGCATTTACGGGCGGTGAGTGGTTTGCCGCTCAAGGCACCAGATATCCGCGGCCAGAGCGTGATGATTAATTTGATTGGCGTAGCGCGCAATATTGACTGGCTAAAAATCCCAACCACCCAGTGTTACTGGTACGGCAAAGACGTGCGCCCGGGCCGCAAGCTCGGCCATATCAATCTAAATCATCCGCAAAAAGGTGTTGTACAGAACGCCTTGCGCGAACTGCACACCTTGTTGCCACAAAAATACGACCAAGTATTTGCCTGGGTAGAGCAAGAATTAGAACGCGCCTAACCGCGCGTTACCTCCCACTCCCCTCCTAGTTACACCAAGCCAAAACTTCGTAACAAGAACATAATTAAGCTGGTGGTGAGCAGCGAGCCCAACGTCGTCAACACAATAATATTGGCCGCCAAAGTCGCATTGCCGCCCATCGCCCGCACCATCACATAGCTGGCCGCCGCGGTCGGCGCCGACGACATCAAGGCCAACACCCCCAGCTCGACACCCCGAAAACCCAGCGCAATGCCGACAACAATGAGCAGCATAGGCACTAGTAATAATTTACACACAGTGCTGATAAGCGCACCCCGGTAGTCGGCCCGCAAGGCTTTAAAGTTCAAGCTCGCACCGGTGCACAGCAGTGCCAACGGTAGAGTCAGTTGTGCAAAGTACTCACCGCTGTGCTGAATCAAGGCCGGTAGACGCCAATCTAAGGCGGCAAACAGCAAGGCCGCAACAATACTAACAATGAGCGGGTTGCGCACAATCCCTCGGAACGTCGCAGTCAGGCCACCATCGCGATTCAATGAGCGACTCAGGGTAATGACCGCCAAGATATTGTATAAAATCGTCACCAAACCCAAGTACAAAGAAGCCGTAATCAAACCACGGTCGCCGTAGGCATTCACGCAATAGGCCAGCCCGATAATCGCCAGGTTCGAGCGAAATCCACCCTGCACTACCACGCCGCGATCTTCCCGCGCAGCCACTAGGAATCGCGCCATTAACTCCAATAAGAAATACACCAACAATGTGGCAATTAAACCGAAGACCACCAGCGACACATTGGCCGAATGGCTAATACTGGTCTGACTAATACTTAAAAACAGCAAAGCCGGCAGGGTAATATTAAACACCAGCTTGGTGCCAACCTCGACGAAGTTGTCATTAATCAGGTGAATACGATTAAGGTAGGCGCCGAGGGCCAATACGACAAAAATAGGCCCCGTTATCGAAAACGAAAATGACAGTGACTGGATAAAGACAGACATGAAAAGTGCTCATTGGGATTCCGGCAGGGTAATCTCAATTCAATTATAAAGACCTAAGACGCTGCGGTCTCGGCCTCTATTCAATCATTTCATTCGAGTACAGAGCGAGTGTCCCGACACTCAGCGCGACCAAATAAGGCCTGTCGCGCCGCTTCCCCTATAAGCTAAAAGCCCTGCAAGACAATTTTACCAATCGCGGTGCCGGACTCTAGTTCGGCATGGGCACGCTTTAGATTATCGGCATTGATAAGGCCGAGGTTTTTACCGCTGGTGGTTTTAACATAGCCTTGATCAACGAGGTCAGCGACGCGGGTCAGCAGTTTACTCTGCTCATCCATATCTGCCGCTTGGTACATAGAACGGGCAAACATAAACTCGATATGCAGGGACTGGCTTTTGGTTTTTAGCTTCATTACTTCTAATGGCGTCGCGGGGTCGTCAATCATGGCAATTTTGCCAAAGGTCGCCAGCACAGCTGGATAATCGTCGAAGTAACTGCCAGTACCGTTCAAACTTGCAATATGACTTACCTGTTTGATCCCTAAGGCCTTTATTTGCGGCAACAGTGGCTTAGTGTGATCGACAACATGATCTGCGCCGAGCGACTTCACCCAAGCCTGACTGTCTGCCCGCGAAGCCGTGGCAATAACAGTGGCACCGGTAATCGTTTTGGCGAGCTGAATTAAAATAGAGCCAACGCCACCGGCTGCGCCCACCACCAAAATGACCTCATCGGATTGCGCAGTTGAATCTGCACTCTGCTGCCTTACCGCCAGATGCTCAAACAACAGCTCCCATGCGGTAATTGTGGTCAAGGGCAGTGCGGCGGCCTCAGCAAAAGATAAACTCTTAGGCTTGCTACCGACAATGCGCTCATCAACTAACTGGTACTCCGCATTACTACCTGGACGGGTAAGATCGCCCGCGTAGTATACCACATCGCCTGGTTTAAATTTACCTACCGCGTCACCGACCGCAATCACCTCGCCTGCGGCGTCCCAGCCAATCACTTTAAAGCTGCCGTCGGCGTTTACAGCCTTCTGACGAATTTTAGAATCAACGGGGTTAACGGCAATAGCCTTAACCTTCACCAGTAAATCACGCCCCGTGGCAATGGGCTGAGGAAGCTCGATGTCGATTAATGACGCCGCGTCGTTAATAGGCAGTGATTTTTTGTAGCCAATGGCTTTCATAAAACTTGTCCAGATAATGAATTATTGCCAAGCAATGTAGGGCATGTGTTATCCAATATAAGCGCATGACACTGGGAGTCATTATTAAATTCTCTTCAGCAATACACAATGATGATAACAATGACATAGCCGACGCCACTTCCATAAATAGCGGCAAACTAGCAAACGCTTGCGACACCATTTGCAAAGTTTTCCTGAAGAATATTGGCCATAGCGTGGCAGGCAACCGACAAAGGGTAATGGCGGTGAGTGATCAACCCAACTTGCTGCCGGATCATCGGCTTTAATAGTGGCCGGCAATGCGCGCCAAGCTCATACATCTGTTTTTGACAAAGTGACGGCACCACGCTCACCCCAAGCCCGTTGGCCACCATACGGCCAATAGTGGCCAGCTGATGAGCTTCATACGCAGCTACAATCGAAAGCCCGTGGCTGGCAAACTCTCTGAATATCACTTTGCGAACAACAGATGGCGCTTGTAGGCTGATAAAGTCAAATTCAAGTAATTCTTTGGCGCTCAGCTGGGTCTGCTTTAGCAAGGCGTGCTCGGGGGGGAGCACGGCCACAAAGCAGTCGTCAAACAGCGGCGTAAATATGAGAGCGTCATTACCCTGCCGCTTGCCGTCGCCGGGCTCAAAACTGATCCCGAGTTCAACCCGCCCGCTGCGGACCATGGCCACAACCTCTTCAGCAATGACGTCGTTTAGGGTTATTTGAACCTCGGGGTAATTATTTTTGAAATTGCGCATGGCAATGGGTAATTGGTTGCTCGCAAAAGACGGCATAGCGGCAATACTGATCTTACCCTCGCGAAGGGCAAAGCGTTTATGTAAATCATTAAAAGCCCCATCCCAATCGGCCAGTAGGCGCAGGGCTACGGGATAAAATCCCTCGCCCTCAGGCGTTAGCGCGAACGTCCGTGTAGTGCGCACCAGCAACTGGCCACCAACCATGGCCTCCAGCACTTGTATTGCGCTACTCAAAGCGGGTTGCGACAAGTGAAGAGCAATGGCCGCTTCCGCAAAACTGCGTGATTGCACTACCGCCACAAAGGCGCGAACCTGCTTTAGCGTGACGTTAATGACAACACCCTTTTATTTATTTATAAAATCTATTAATTAATAAAATATATCCATTTGATAAATATATACAGACAGGTCACTGTTAGCAAGGTATAGGAGGGCACGCCCTTAATCGTAATTCTGTTTCCAGAAGCCCGGGACCCAGGAATCCCACCATTAATCTAGGAGCGCGCAGCAATGGCTGGTTTTAATAAAATAGTGGGTAGTTATAGCGAGGCCATGGCTGGTCTAGAAGACGGCATGACCATCATCGCCGGCGGTTTTGGTCTTTGTGGCATCCCAGAGAACCTAATTAGCGAGATCAAGCGTAAAGGCTGCCGCGACCTCACGATTGTCTCTAATAACTGTGGGGTAGATGGCTTTGGCTTGGGCATCCTACTGGAAGACAAGCAAATCAAAAAAATGGTGTCGTCATACGTGGGCGAGAACAAACTTTTTGAGCAACAGCTATTAGCGGGCGAACTCGAAGTTGAGCTAACACCGCAAGGCACTCTGGCCGAAAAAATGCGGGCCGGTGGTGCTGGCATTCCCGCCTTTTACACCGCTACCGGCTATGGCACGCCCATTGGCGAGGGCAAAGAGGTGCGCGAATTTAATGGCCGCAACTATATTCTTGAAGAGGCTGTTACTGGCGACTTTGCGATCATCAAAGCGTGGAAAGCAGACTGCTACGGTAACTTAGTTTTTCGCCACACCGCGCAAAACTTCAACCCAATGGCCGCTACGGCGGGCAAAATCACCGTTGTTGAAGTGGAAGAGATCGTCGAATTAGGCTCCCTAGACCCAGCCCATATCCACACTCCGGGCATATATGTAGACCGCCTCATTCTAGGCAGTTTCGAAAAACGCATTGAACAACGCACCGTACGCAGCGCATAAGGAGAATCACCATGGCACTAACTCGTGAACAACTGGCGCAACGTGTGGCGCGTGAACTACAAGACGGATATTACGTGAATTTAGGCATTGGCATCCCAACCTTGGTTGCGAACTACGTACCCGAGGGGATTGAGGTAATGCTGCAGTCGGAAAATGGTTTGCTCGGTATGGGGCCATTTCCAACAGAAGATGAAATCGACGCCGACATGATTAACGCGGGCAAACAAACCGTTACTGCAGCTAAAGGCGCATCGATTTTCTCGTCAGCGGAATCCTTTGCCATGATTCGTGGTGGCCATGTCGATTTAACCGTATTGGGCGCATTCGAGGTGGATGTTTCGGGCAACATCGCCAGCTGGATGATTCCGGGCAAGCTGATTAAAGGTATGGGCGGTGCAATGGACCTTGTCGCCGGTGCCGACAATATTATTGTTACCATGACCCATGCGAGTAAACATGGCGAATCTAAGCTGTTAACCAAATGCAGCCTACCTCTCACCGGCGCGGGCTGCATAAAGAAAGTAGTCACCGATTTAGCCTACATCGAAATTGCCGATAATAAGTTTTGGCTAAAAGAACGTGCGCCCGGCGTTAGTGTCGAGGATATCATCAGACTCACCGAGGGTGAGCTGGTTGTACCTGACCTTGTACCTGAAATGACATTTTAAGCCTGATCACATTACTATCATCAGTCACTCAACACCGGAGACGCAATATGATTGCAGCCCCTGAACGTAAAGTCGTCATTGTTGACGCAGCTCGCACTGCAATAGGCAATTTCAATGGCGCTTTGTCAGCCGTGCCCGCCCACATTCTCGGCGCCACGGTGATTAAAGCATTAATCAGTCGCGCCGGTATTAGCGCCACCCAAATTGACGAAGTAATTTTAGGGCAAGTGCTCACTGCCGGGGCGGGCCAAAATCCCGCAAGACAAGCCGTTATCGCCGCAGGCCTTCCAGAAACCTGTCCTGCGATGACCATTAACAAAGTCTGCGGCAGCGGCTTAAAAGCGGTGCACCTCGCCGCCCAAGCGATCCTCTGCGGCGACGCCGACATCATTATTGCCGGCGGCCAAGAGAATATGAGCCTATCGCCGCATGTATTGCCTAAATCCCGCGACGGTCAAAAAATGGGCAACTGGGTTTTAAAAGATAGCATGATCGAAGACGGTTTATGGGACGCCTTTAACGATTACCATATGGGCGTTACCGCCGAAAATATCGCCAAAAAATACGCTATTAGCCGCGAGCAACAAGATGCGTTTGCTGCCGCGTCCCAAGAAAAAGCGCAACAGGCCATCGCCAACAATAAATTTGACGATGAGATAGTAGCCGTCGAAATACCTCAGCGCCGTGGCGACCCAATCCGCTTTACAGCAGATGAATTTCCGCGCAAAGACACCACCGCCGAATCGCTGAACAAGCTGCGTCCGGCATTTCAAAAAGATGGCAGTGTCACTGCCGGCAATGCCTCGGGACTTAATGATGGCGCTGCGGCGCTACTGATCATGAGCGAGCAAAAAGCGAAGGAACTCGGACTCACCCCGCTCGCGACGATTGCTGGCTATGCAAGCGCTGGTGTCGACCCCGCGATTATGGGTACTGGTCCCGTGCCCGCATCAAAAAAATGCCTAGCCAAAGCGGGCTGGGCTATTAGTGATCTCGACCTCGTGGAGTCCAACGAAGCCTTCTCAGCACAATCCTTGGGGGTAAACTGCGAACTAGAATGGGATACCAGCATTATTAATGTTAATGGCGGCGCAATCGCGCTAGGTCACCCGATTGGCGCTTCTGGAGCAAGGGTTCTGGTTACCCTGCTCCATGAAATGAAACGCCGAGACGCCAAGAAAGGCTTGGCGACACTGTGTATTGGTGGCGGCCAAGGCGTAGCCATCGCGATTGCGCGATAACAAGTTTGTACAGCGGCGTGACTAACACGTCGCTGTACACTTGCCACGCGCAATGCTCAATTATTTAAAAGCCCACCAGATCGAATAAGACCACTCACAATGTCTTAAGCCGCATGCCGACCTTCAACAATTTCTTCCACTAATTTTTGACTAAATTCAACTAAGTCACCCGGCACCCGACTTGTCACTAAACCGTGATCGACGACTACACTTTTATCAATCCAGTTCGCACCAGCGTTTATTAAATCCGTTTTAATACTGGCATAAGATGTCACAATGCGGCCTTTAAGAACATCAGCTTCGGCAAGCAGCCAAGGTCCATGGCAAATAGCCGCGACCGGTTTTACTTCGTTTTCACCAAAAAATCCCTTCACAAAAGCAAGCGCGTCATTGCTCTCGCGCAAGGTGTCAGGATTCATCACCCCGCCGGGTAAAACCAGTGCATTGTAATCATCGGCCGCGACCTCACTCACTAGCTTATCGACATCTACCTCATCGCCCCAATCGCCTTTTCGCCAGCCTCGTATTGTCCCTTCCTGAAGCGATACAACGTCTACCGTTGCACCAACCGCCAACAGTGCATTTTTAGGGACCTGCAATTCACTTTGTTCAAATCCATCGGCTGCCAAAATTGCTACTTTTTTACCTGCCAAATAATTACGTTCGCTCATGGGTCCTCCTACCTAAATGATAATTTCAACTATCAATTACCTATCGGCTCTGTCGTCGTCATTCAATACGCGCAGTAAATACTCTTCACTTATTGCAGTCATATTTCCCTTTAGCCACTGGGCCATGGCGACTTCATCAGTTAATGCTTGCTCACACATTAGCAACGTCTGACTGTCATTTAGCATTTTTGCCACAGCAACTAAAATACTATACGAGCCAATTTTCATGTGAACAAAGGTATAGGCACTCAGCACAGCCTTTACTACCTCATCACCCAGTGGCATACCGCTAACCGATTGAGTAAATGCAAGCGTTTTTGCCGCCACATCTTTTAATAGTGATGCGCTACTGCCGTTCAATTCCAGCGAATTTTCTAATTTATCTTTTTGATTTTGAGTGGCAAAAATGTACTCTTTTACACGCATTCGAAAATCTGGGTAATTCTCTATCCTTGAATCAAGATCCTCAAATATTTTCAAGGACTGTTCTTCCATGGCGTGAGTGTAATCCCCCCATTTGCCGATACAGCTATTCGTAGAATTTAGGCTGCTTGCAGCAGTTGTCTTGGGGGTACTCCTCCTATAGCCATGTTTGGCCGCTCATTGTTGTACAGCCAGAGCCATTCCGTAGCAAGATTTTGT
>NZ_JBFHDY010000114.1:0-11329 GCF_041584495.1 Zhongshania sp. | reverse complement strand
CGCGACTGTCACACAGCGCCAGCCTGGGATTGGGATGGTGTGCGATTTGAGTTTTTGGACAGCGCTGTCAGCGATCAGCGCGGTAATAACGCTTCTTGTGTTATGAAGGTCAGTGCCGGTTTTGCATCTATTCTGCTCACTGGGGATATCGAGGCAGAAATAGAACGCAAATTGATGGGTGCCCGCAATAATAACTTATCGGCAGACGTGTTGGTGGCGCCACACCACGGCAGCAATACCTCGTCTTCAGCAGCATTTATTGGGGCAGTTGCACCCGCAGAGGTGGTGTTTTCGGCTGGGCGCAACAACCACTACGGCCACCCGGCGACATCTGTTCTTCGTCGCTACCGGTCCCAGGGGAGTCGCTGCTGGCACACCGGTCTGCATGGCGCGATTCAATTTCGCTTTCAAGGCGGTGAGCTAGCGGATATTCGCTATGCTCGCGCCTGGCGTTATTACTGGGAAACGCCAGTAACAAGCTCGGAATTATGCCGGAAATTCAATTCCGAGGGCTGATTCACTTCTTACCGAGGCATTCCCTCCGTATAATGCCCTCACATAAAAATGGTAGGGATCTGATGTGCTTGAATTGGTGAAAGCGGGTGGCTGGTTAATGCTGCCAATTATTTTGTCTTCAATTATTGCTTCGGCGATCTGTGTAGAGCGTTTTCTCAAACTAAATCCCAATAAGGTCGCTCCCCGTAATTTATTAAATCAAGTGTGGGCGTGGTTGCAAAACAAGCAGCTCGATGCAGAGAAATTACGTGAGTTACGACGTGGCTCGCCACTGGCGCAAATTCTTGCCACCGGTTTGGCCAACGCCAAATTTGGGCGCGATATTATGAAAGAGAGCATTGAAGATACGGCGTCTCACATAATTCACGACCTAGAACGCTATCTTAACGCGCTGGGCACTATTGCCGCGGTTGCGCCGCTGCTTGGTTTACTCGGCACTGTGCTGGGTATGATTAGAGTATTTACCGAGATTATGGTACAGGGCACAGGTAACGCCGGGGTGCTCGCTGGCGGTATCTCCGAAGCCTTAATCACAACCGCCTCAGGCCTTTGTGTGGCCATTCCTGCCTTGATTATGCACCGTTATTTTTTGCGTCGCATTGACGAGCTGGTAGTTCGAATGGAGCAAGACGCCATGAAGCTCATCAATGCGATGCACGGCGAAGTGCAAATTAAAGACAGCGCAGCGGGTAAGAAATAGTGAAATTTAAGCGCCAGCGCATGGATGACAGTGGGGTTAATCTCACCCCGCTAATTGATGTGGTGTTTTTACTGCTGATATTTTTTATGGTGTCGACAACATTTACCAAAGAAAGTCGTCTTACTTTGGAGTTGCCCACCGCGCAAGGTGACATCGCCCCCGAAGCAGCTCAGGTTTTGGAGGTCGTGATCGACGCCCAAGGCCGTTACCGCCTTAATGAGCAGGCCTTAGTCGATCACACTGTACAAAGCTTGATGGCAGGCATGCGGGAGATTGCTGGTGACGACAGTGAATTGCCGGTCATTATTACTGCTGATGCGAAAAGCCCTCACCAGGCTGTTATCACCGCGATGGACGCGGCGGGGCGACTCGGCTTTGCTAAACTTAGCCTAACCACCCAAGATCCCGACAGCGGTACGCCAGCCAACTGATTTTATGTTCCGTCTTCGTTAACGCTAGGAATTCCCGGTAATATGAGTAACAACAATAAATCCGATCTCGTTATTTACGGTCGCTTGCTGAAATACGTGATACCGATGTGGGCCATGTTTTTATTCAGCGTTTTGGGTTTTTCGGTATTTTCCGGTGTTCAGGTATTACTTGCCGATATGATGCAGCTGATTGTCGATTATATCGGCGGCAATATGGTGCCCGGGGAAGGCGGTATGTCGGCAAAATTAATGTGGGCTTTGGGCGACAAAGACTTTGTCCTAACCGACGCTCGCTTGTGGATTGTGTTAATGATGGTTGTGCTCGGCTTAGTCCGGGGCGTGGGGTACTTTGCCGGTAACTATTTTATCGCGATAGTTTCTAATAGCTTGGTTCACAATTTGCGCTGTGAATTGTTTAATAAAATGCTGCATATGCCCAGTCGCTATTTTGACCAAAACTCGACGGGCATGATGATTTCCAAAATTACCTTTAATGTCGAACAAGTCACTGGTGCGGCGGTCAATGCGACCAAAGTCGTGCTGCGTGAGGGCACCTTTGCGATCGGGCTTATCGCCTACTTATTGTACAGTAACTGGAAACTCACCATGGTGTTTTTTCTTGCCCTGCCGATTATTGCTGTCACCGTATACTGGGTGGGTAAACGGTTTCGCAAGCTCAGTAAAAACATTCAAAATGCGATGAGCGATGTCAACCAAGTGACCAATGAGTCGATCGGCGCTTATCGTGAAATTCGCCTCTACGACGGTATCGCCTTTGAAACTGCTCGATTTATTGAGGCCAGTAGTCGGACCCGCAGTCAAAACATTAAGATGGCGTATTACAACGCGATCAGTCCTTCAGTAATTCAGTTTCCAGTTGTGCTCGCCACTGGCGTGCTTATTTGGATAGCCCTGGGTCTTGGCGGTTCAATGTCGCCCGGCGCCTTCGTCGCGTATTTGTCGGCGGCCTTGTTTTTACCAAAACCTATGCGTCAGCTGGCGGATGTTAGCAGTACTATTCAAAAAGGCTTGGCGGCAGCGGAAGATATTTTTGATTTTATAGATGCAGAGCAAGAGAAAGATGAGGGAACTTACCGCAGTGATGTAACCCGCGGCGATATTGAAATACGTAATTTGAACTTCGCCTATAGCCCTGATTCTGAACTGGTATTACGCAATATAAATTTAAATGTTGAGGCGGGTAAGTCCCTGGCCTTGGTTGGCTTGTCTGGCTCCGGCAAGTCCACCTTGGTGAGTCTGTTGTCGCGGTTTTATGAACATGACCAGGGCGATATTCTGCTTGATGGTGTTGATGTTCGAGATTACCAGCTAAGCAATCTGCGCGACAAAATGGCCTTGGTGACTCAGCAGGTCACGCTGTTTAACGACACTGTTTTCAATAATATTGCTTACGGTAAGATGGCGGGGGCGAGTCGTGAACAGGTACGTGCCGCTATAGAGGCGGCCCACGCCAGTGAGTTTATAGACCAACTTCCCCTCGGCCTAGAAACCGTGATTGGCGAAGACGGTGTGATGCTGTCCGGCGGCCAGCGTCAGCGTTTGGCGATTGCCCGCGCATTTCTAAAAGATGCGCCGATTTTAATATTTGATGAGGCCACATCGGCCCTCGATAATCGCGCTGAAAGTCATATTCAAAAAGCGATGGAAGAGGTGATGAAAGGTCGCACTACCATCGTTATTGCCCACCGCTTAAGCACCATCGAAATGGCCGATCAAATCGTGGTAATGGAAGCGGGGCAAATAAAAGAGCAGGGCAGCCACGATGAACTGCTTGCCTTGAATCAGCGCTACGCCCAGCTATACCACAAGAATTTTGAGGAATAGATTTAGGTGGCATTGGAACAAGGCCTGAACCGCGCCTGGTATGGCAAGCCGAAAAGCTTGCTACTTTTGCTTCCGCTGGCGTATTTGTATCGCCTAATCGCCGCAGTGAGGCGCAGTCTCATTCGGCCACAGTCCTGTGGCGCGCCGCTGATTGTGATCGGCAATATTTCGGTGGGTGGCAGTGGTAAGACTCCGGTCGTGTTGGCGGTGGCCGAATACTGCCAAGGCCTAGGTTATAAGGTTGGCATTGTTAGTCGCGGCTACGGCGGAAACGCGCCAATATACCCTTATTTAGTCACTGCCAAGTCAACACCGGTTGAAGCGGGGGACGAGCCTTTTTTAATGTACCAGCGCAGTGGCTTGCCGTTGGCGGTGGCGCCAGATCGCGTGGCGGCAGCAAAATTGCTTGTAGAGCAGCACGCTTGCGATCTCATTATTAGCGACGACGGTTTACAGCATTATCGTCTAGCTCGCGACATAGAGGTTCTCGTCATTGATGGCGAGCGCGGCTTTGGCAATGGCCACTGTTTGCCGGTGGGGCCTTTGCGCGAGCCGGTAAGCCGCGCAAACGCTATCGACCTACACATAATCAATGGCGGCAATCGTCGCTTACGTGGTTACACCATGAATTTACGGGGCGTGGTGGCGGTAAATTTGGCCAGCGGCGAGCGGCGCGCCTTAGTCGATTGGCCACTAAACCAACGCCGAATCCATGCTGTTGCGGGAATCGGTAATCCTCAGCGGTTTTTTCAAAGTCTGCGAGCGGCAGGCTTTGAGCTTATTGAGCACCCATTTGCTGACCACCATCCTTATACTGTGGTCGACTTACAATTTGATGAGTCACTGCCAGTATTAATGACGGAAAAGGATGCTGTTAAATGTCGGCTATTTGCCCAGGGAACACATTGGATGGTACCGGTTACTGGCGAGATAGATAAAGCATTTTATGTGCAGTTGCGCTCGCGTTTGGCAGCAGTTGACATCAGCCGCTAATATTTCAGCAGTAGCGCTAGTATCAATTACATTTGGAGCAAGCATGTCTTACACCGTTATCATTCCAGCTCGTTTCGCTTCCAGCCGCTTGCCGGGTAAGCCGCTGCTCGATATTGCGGGAAAGCCCATGATTCAGCATGTCTGGGAGCGAGCCGTCGATAGCGATGCCAGTCGAGTGGTGATTGCCACTGAGGATCAGCGGGTATTTGATGTCTGCCAGGGGTTTGGCGCAGAAGTGATTATGACCCTTGCCAGCCATGAATCTGGCACCGATCGCTTGCAAGAAGTGGTGAGTAAGTTGCAACTTAGCGACGAGGAAATCGTCGTTAATGTGCAGGGCGATGAACCCCTCATCCCTAAGGCCGCTATTGCGCAAGTGGCCGAGAATTTGGCAGCCAAGCCTGGCGCGGGAATTGCAACGCTGGGCGAGGCGATTAACGATATTGAAGTGATCTTTAATCCCAACGCCGTTAAAGCCGTTGCCGATAGGCAGAGTTATGCGCTGTATTTTAGTCGTGCACCTATGCCGTGGTGTCGGGATGACTGGGCTGGCGAGGAGTTGAGGCTGCCAGATAATGCGCCCTTTTTACGTCATATCGGCATCTATGCTTACCGGGTGAGTTTTCTGCACGAGTTTGTGCACTGGCCCATGGGGGTGTTAGAGAGCTTTGAAAAATTAGAGCAATTGCGGGCGATGGAAAACGGTGTGCGGATTCATATCGCCACGGCCTGTGTAGATATTCCAGGTGGGGTTGATACTGAAGCCGATTTACAAAATGTCAGGAAAATTTTGGCGGCGAGCAGCTAATGGCCATCAAGGTATTATTTGTATGTCTTGGCAATATTTGTCGCTCGCCGACGGCGCACGGTGTCTTTCAGAAGATGCTAAATGATGCGGGTCTACACGACGAGATACAGGTTGACTCGGCGGGCACGGGTGACTGGCACATCGGTCGCAGTCCCGACCAACGCAGCCAGGCAGCAGCGCTGAGTCGCCAGTATGATCTCTCGTCATTGCGGGCGCGACAGGTGTGTATAGCTGATTTCCAAACCTTTGATTATATCTTGGCCATGGATGAGTGTAATTTGGCGGATTTACAGGCTATGCACACTCACCAGACGGAGTGTGAACTAGCTTTGTTTTTGACTTATGCGAAACACACAGCGCGACGCGAAGTGCCGGACCCTTATTACGGTGGGGGGCGTGGCTTTGAAGACGTGCTGGACTTAGTGGAAGACGCCGCAGGTGGTTTGTTACACCATATTTGTGCTCATCATGGCTTTGGTAAAGGCGCGGCGCTGTAATGGATATTCAGCGCCATGTCGATTTACAATCGTATAACACGCTGGGTATCCGTGTTCTTGCCGATTATTTTATTGAAGTAAGCAGCCTTGACGGTCTTAGAGAGGCAATTGAGTTTAGTAGTCGTCGGCGTTTGCGGCGAGTGTTTATCGGTGGTGGCAGCAATATAGTGCTGCGTGGCGATATTCACGGTTTGGTTATTCACATGGCGATGCGCGGCATCAGCTGTGAGAGTAGGGGTGATGAGCGCCTCGTTACCGTAGCTGCTGGCGAAAATTGGGACGAGCTGGTGAAGTATAGCTTGGCACAAGGCTGGTACGGCTTGGAAAACTTAATCTCTATTCCCGGTCAAGCGGGTGCCGCGCCAATACAAAATATTGGCGCCTATGGCGTAGAGCTCGCCAACGTACTGCACTCGGTTACTGGTTGGGACATTAACCTCAATGGCTTGCGCACCTTAAGTGCCGCCGATTGCCAGTTAGCCTACCGTGATAGTGTTTTTAAGGGGGCATTGCGGGATGTGTTTATTATCACCGCAATAACATTGCACTTGAGTGCTAAGCCAACGTCAAATCTTAGTTATCCCGCCTTGGTTGAGACCCTAGCGACGCACGTACCCGAGCAAGCGCCCAGCCCGGAACTGATCGCAGCGACCGTGGCTATGGTGCGGGCTGATAAGCTGCCAGATTATCGGCGGGAGCCGAATGTCGGCAGCTTTTTTAAAAATCCGATTATTTCTAAACGCCTTGTCCAAGAACTGGTCGCGCAATACCCGGCGTTGCCACATTGGCCGATGGCCGATGGCCGCTTTAAAGTCGCGGCAGCGTGGTTGGTAGATCAGGCTGGCTGGAAGGGTAAGCGGCGTGGCGCGGTGGGAATTCATCCGCGCCAAGCCATTGTGCTGGTAAATTACGACGGCGCAGACGGGGCGGAAGTTTTGGCGTTTGCCGATGCAATACAGGCCGATGTGCTCGCGCGATTCAATGTTGACCTCGAAATTGAGCCCCGTGTTTATTGAACCCGAATATATTCCTTTAGCGGGGGGTGGTTTGCGTTATTATGCCCAGTATATCGCCGAACCCGATCCCTTATATGAGCAGTTGCGCGAGAATATCCCTTGGCAACAGCCGATATTAGACATATATGGCCGACGCCACTTGACGCCACGGTTAGTTGCCTTTGTCGGGGATTCTGGCTTGAGCTATCGCTACAGTGGTCACCGCCATTATGCAGATGTATGGCCGCCAGAAGTGCTGGCGCTACGAGAACGTATCGCCGACGATGCTGGCTACGATTTTAACTGTGCCTTGCTCAACTACTACCGTAATGGTGACGACAGTATGGGTTACCACAGCGACGATGAAGCCAGCTTGGGCAGTGATCCCTGTGTTGCGTCACTCAGTTTAGGTTGTGGCCGAGACTTCCTCATGAAGCCGAAGGGGCTAAAAACCAAATCATGTAAAATACATTTAGCATCTGGATCATTGCTGTTAATGTTGCCGCCCACTCAGCGCCACTGGCAGCATGCGCTGCCTGTGCGAAAGGGGCTAGCGCAAGGAAGAATAAATATCACTTTTCGTAAAGTGGTATTATCGCTGGCGGATTGAACCACAGCAGGCTGGTTAGGTCATGGTCGCGGTGGTATTGTTACAGGCATTGGATGCAGGGAAATACATGATTACAGTTTTGGTTGCCGACGATCACGCCATGGTGCGTACCGGAATAGTGCGAATGCTCGATGATGCCGACGGTATTACGGTCATCGCCCAAGCGGCAAGTGGTGAAGAGGCAATTAGCAGCTGCCGAATATTAAGCCCCGACGTAGTGCTAATGGACGTGCGAATGCCAGGCATTGGCGGCTTAGAGGCAACGCGTAAACTGCGTTTGGTGTCGCCGTCAACGCGCATTATTGCGCTGAGCGCATACGATCAAGAGCCTATGCCCAGTCGCCTGCTCAAGGCCGGTGCCTCGGCCTATGTCACTAAAGGCGCCTCGGAAGAAGAAATGGTCTTGGCGGTTAGGCAAGTTGCTAAAGGGCTGCGCTATTTAAGTCCAAGCGTCGCGCAGGCGATTGCGTTGAAGGGCTTTAGTGGCGGTGTCGAGTCACCCTTTGAGTCGCTCTCTGAGCGCGAAATGCAAATTAGCCTAATGATTGCTAACTGCCAAAAGGTATTGGACATTGCAGAGCAACTCCACATTTCAGCGAAAACAGTGAATAGCTATCGCTACCGAATTTTTGAAAAGCTCAATATTGGTGGTGATGTAGAGCTCACACTCCTCGCTATTCGTCACGGCCTGATCGACTCTCCTGGCGCCTAGTCTAATACATTGAATGACATGACTGCTATCCCCAATGAAACCGCTTCGAAGCCAACCTCATTCGACTCTGCGAGCTTCTTAAAAACTGTCACGGAGAAGGCGGGAGTATATGTAATGCTCGACGTCGCTGGCGAGGTGCTTTACGTCGGCAAGGCAAAAAACCTGCGCAAGCGCTTGAGCAGTTATTTTCGGGCCAGTGGATTAACCACTAAAACCATGGCCTTGGTGGGGCGTATTCACGAGATTGAAGTGACGGTGACCGCGAGTGAGCGTGAAGCGTTGTTGTTAGAACAAAACCTTATTAAGCAGTACAAGCCGCCCTATAACATCCTGCTGCGGGACGATAAATCCTACCCCTATATCTATTTGAGTACCGATCACGAGCATCCACGCTTGAGTATTCATCGCGGCCGCAAAACTGGTAAAGGTCAGTATTTTGGCCCTTACCCCAGTGCGGCGGCGGTGCGCGAAAGCTTGAGTTGGTTGCAGAAAGTATTTCGGGTGCGCCAGTGTGAAGACAGCTATTACAAAGGCCGCAGTCGACCCTGCCTGCAGTACCAAATAGGGCGCTGTTCGGCGCCCTGTGTCGGCATTGTTAGCGACAAAGAATATGCTGTAGATGTTAATTATACTGAATTGTTTTTAAAGGGAAAAAGCTCAGATATACAGGCCGATTTAGCGAATCAAATGGAGCGCCACGCAGCGGCGCTGGAGTTTGAACAAGCCGCTGATTTACGCGACCGTATTGCCCATTTACAGCAGGTGCAGTCCACGCAATGCATTGAAGGTGAAACCGGCGATATGGATATTCTCGGCGGCGTCATGGACGGTGGCCAAGTCTGTATCCAGCTGGTGTGCGTGCGCGGCGGTCGAGTGCTGGGTAGTCGTAGTTACTTCCCCAAAAGCCAGCTGGAAGAGCCGCTGGCGATGCAGATCGAGGCTTTTGTGGCTCAGCACTACCTGATTGGTAGTGGCGCCAGCGATATTCCACGGGAAATTATCAGCAATATCATGCTCGACGACAGCGATTTACTGGCGGCAAGCCTCACTGAACAGGCTGGGCGCCAAGTGTCACTTAGTCACAAGGTGCGCAGCAATCGGGCTAAATGGCAAAATTTAGCGCTGACCGCCGCTGAGCAAAACCTCAAGAATCGCCTAGCGTCGTCTGCCAGCAGCCTGAAGCGCTTTAAGGCCTTGCAAGCGGTCTTGGGCTTGGGAAAACTTCCAGGGCGCCTAGAGTGCTTTGATATCAGTCACAGCAGCGGCGAGGCGACTGTGGCCTCCTGTGTGGTGTTTGATGGCAACGGGCCGCTAAAGTCTGATTATCGTAAAATGAATATTGACGGCATTGCCCCAGGTGACGATTACGCGGCGATGTACCAAGCGCTTAGCCGCCGCTATACGCGGGTTAAAGCGGGCGAAGTATTGATGCCAGATATTTTGTTCATCGATGGTGGCAAGGGCCAGTTGACCCAGGCAAAAGCGGTGATGGCCGAACTTGGCATCGACAATCTACTGATGGTCGGGGTGGCGAAGGGCAGTGATCGCCGCGCGGGTTTAGAGATACTCATTCGCGGTGATGATGGCCGTGAGATCAGCTTGCCGGACAATAGTCCGGCTCTGCACCTCGTTCAGCACATTCGTGATGAGTCTCACCGCTTTGCCATTACGGGGCACAAGGCAAGGCGAGATAAAACCCGACGTCAATCTACGCTTGAGGGTATACCGGGGGTTGGTGCCAAGCGACGGCGAGAATTGCTCCGCTATTTCGGTGGTTTACAGGGTGTAAAGCAAGCTGGGGTAGAAGATTTACAACGAGTGCCGGGAATTAGCGAGAAAATTGCCTTACAAATCTACGAAGACCTGCGCAGCGCTTAGAAAACGAATAGAATACGACTTGCTGCTTTAATGAGACCACTATGAATATACCGAATGCCTTGACCCTGTTCCGAATTGTGCTAATTCCGGTGCTGGTGGTTTTATTTTATATGCCTATCGCGCATACCTATTTTTTAACCGCGGCGGTATTTGCGGTTGCGGCCATGACCGATTGGTTAGACGGTTACCTTGCCCGCAAACTCGGGCAGAGTACGGCGTTGGGCGCATTTCTCGACCCTGTTGCCGACAAGCTAATGGTGGCTGTGGCGCTGGCTTTGCTCATTGAACGCTACGACGCCTCGTGGTTTACCATACCCGCAATTATTATTATTGGCCGCGAAATAGTGATTTCCGCGCTGCGTGAGTGGATGGCCGAGCTGGGTAAGCGCACCAGTGTGGCGGTATCGTATTTGGGCAAAATTAAGACAACGATGCAAATGGTCGCAATATTTGGCTTGCTTTTGGTTTCGCCTGAGCATCAAGGCTATTTGTATTACGCAAATATTGTATGCTTATACATGGCGGCGCTGCTTACTTTATGGTCAATGTTGATTTATCTCCATGCGGCATGGCCAGATTTACGCGATACAGCAGGTGATTGAGAAAAAAATCACGTTAAATCAGCAACTTTCCTTGACAGAATTTGGTGACTGACTAGAATAGGCGCCTTCTTAAAGCACAGCTTAAAGGTGTTTTGGAACTTGTGGGAACAAGCTAAACATCTAAGTGTAGTGACGCGGGAATAGCTCAGTTGGTAGAGCGCAACCTTGCCAAGGTTGAGGTCGGGAGTTCGAGCCTCCTTTCCCGCTCCAAATCATTATGCAGTTCAGCAATATTGACGCGGTGGTTGAGGGGTATTTTAACTCCAGCGCCCGTGGCGATAACATGGCCGGTATCGACCGGCGTGCACGGTAAGCGTGTAGAAAAAACGATTTTAGGCGCGGTGGCAGAGTGGTCATGCAGCGGACTGCAACTCCGTGTACGCCGGTTCGATTCCGACCCGCGCCTCCAATATGGTTAGCTATCCGAGTAAGTGCTTGCTAGACGCAACTACCCCGAAGCAATGATTCCGCTTTAAATTCCAGTCTTATGCTGTATAGTACTTCGTTACCTTTTACCTTTCCAGCTATCGAAATAGTCTTCCCATCGGCAAACTGATGATTACAGCAAAATCATTTTAATGAATGTCGATGCCCCCCGTTAATGATGAAGAGCTCAATCTCTGGCTCTACCCCATTAACGGGGGATGGCACTCATTAAACCCTGTTAATCACACCGTCCCACCCACAATGGGCTAGAACGCGTAATCTGTAATTTTCAAAGTTTCTAAAACCATACGCTCGT
>NZ_JBFHDY010000113.1:0-11425 GCF_041584495.1 Zhongshania sp. | reverse complement strand
CGCAGCGCTGTAATTCGAAATTGCGCGGCCACGCCGCGCAATTTTACTGAGCTTAAAGACTAGACGCCTCTGACTTTCAATGGTAGAGTGCTGACGATCCTTCAAAGAAAACCCAATAATTAACCTTATTTTCGCTCCTGCTGTACACGTCGAGTTCGTTTCGGCTTTCCGATTCTGCCGTTCCTACGTCTCGCTCATATCTCGTCTAATTGATACCACTAAACCCATATACCTATGAATCTTACCGATCTAAAAACCAAACCAGCACAAGAATTACTCGACATCGCCAAAGAAATTGGCCTAGACAATGTCTCCCGTTCGCGCAAGCAAGACATCATCTTCTCAATACTTAAGCGCCACGCTAAAAGCGGTGAAGACATCCATGGCGACGGCGTATTAGAAATCCTGCAAGACGGCTTCGGCTTCCTGCGCTCCGCCGATTGCTCTTACCTCGCCGGGCCCGATGATATCTATGTTTCACCCAGCCAGATCAGACGCTTCAACCTGCGCACTGGCGACAGCATTGCCGGCAAAATTCGACCACCAAAAGAAGGCGAGCGCTACTTCGCTCTACTGAAAGTCGACGAAGTCAATTTTGCCCGCCCCGAGCAGTCCAAGAACAAAGTCCTGTTTGAAAACCTGACCCCACTGTTCCCTAATGAGCGCCTAACCCTAGAGCTGGGCACCGGTTCTACCGAAGATTTAACCGGCCGCATCATTGACCTCGCCGCACCTATCGGCAAAGGCCAACGCGGCCTGATCGTCGCCCCGCCAAAAGCGGGTAAGACCTTGATGCTGCAAAATATTGCCGCGAGTATTATCCGTAACAACCCAGAGTGTTACGTTATTGTTTTACTGATCGACGAACGCCCAGAAGAAGTGACTGAAATGCAGCGCTCGGTTGGTGTTCGCGGCGCCGAAGTTGTTGCCTCGACCTTTGACGAGCCACCAGCCCGCCACGTACAAGTGGCCGAGATGGTTATCGAAAAGGCCAAGCGCCTGGTTGAACACAAACGCGACGTGGTCATCCTCCTCGACTCCGTTACCCGTTTAGCCCGCGCCTACAATACCATTGTCCCGAGCTCCGGCAAGGTCCTCACCGGTGGTGTTGACGCCCACGCCCTGGAGCGCCCCAAGCGCTTCTTCGGCGCCGCGCGCAATGTCGAAGAAGGCGGCAGCCTGTCAATTATCGCCACCGCGCTGATCGACACCGGCTCCAAAATGGACGAAGTCATCTACGAAGAATTTAAAGGCACCGGTAACAACGAACTGCACTTGGATCGTAAAATCGCCGAGAAGCGCGTCTACCCTGCCATTAACATCCGCCGCTCAGGTACTCGCCGCGAAGAACTCCTCACCGGCGAAGAAGAACTCGCCAGAATGTGGATCCTACGTAAATTACTGCACGGCATGGAAGACACGGCAGCCATTGAGTTCTTGATCGACAAGCTCAAAGACACCAAGACCAATGCCGAGTTTTTTGATTCAATGAAGCGTAAGTAGTGCCGAATGCTTGACGGGAGACGGGAGATGCTTAAAAGCAAAACCCTAAATACCCGTCAAGATTTACACTTGGGCTTAATTAGCGCGGTGCCTGCCGCGCCTAATATTTTGACCTTGCCTCTCCCGTCTCCCATCCAGCGTAACGCCTGCTATGTATAAAGACCTCAGAGAATTCATTGCCGACCTCGAAGCCAAGGGCGAGCTGAAGCGCATCAAACACCCCGTTGATCCCAATCTTGAAATGACCGAGATTTGCGATCGGGTATTGCGCGCCGGTGGCCCCGCACTTATTTTTGAAAACCCCATTGGTTACAACATCCCCGTACTGGCGAATTTATTCGGCACCGAAAAACGGGTGGCCATGGGCATGGGCAAGGACGACATCAAAGCCTTGCACGAAGTCGGCGAGCTACTCGCGTTTCTGCGCCAACCCGATCCGCCAAAGGGGCTTCGCGACGCCTGGAGCAAGCTGCCGGTATTCAAGCAAGTATTGAATATGGGCCCTAAAATGGTGAACGGCGCCGCTTGCCAGCAATGCATGATTGAAGGCGATGCGGTCGACCTCAACACCCTGCCGATTCAAACCTGCTGGCCTGACGATGCGGCGCCGCTAATCACTTGGCCGCTGGTTATTACCCGCGGCCCAAATAAAGAACGCCAGAACCTAGGCATTTACCGTATGCAATTAATTGGCAAAAACAAGCTGATTATGCGCTGGCTGTCCCATCGCGGTGGGGCCCTCGATTTCCAAGAATTTACACAGGCCAACCCGGGCGAAAGGTTTCCAGTATCGGTTGCCCTTGGCGCCGACCCAGCGACCACCCTCGGCGCAGTAACACCGGTGCCCGACAGCCTCAGCGAATACGCCTTTGCTGGGCTATTGCGCGGCAGCAAAACTGAACTCACTACCAGCCTCAGCAACGATCTAAACGTACCCGCCAGTGCGGAGTTTATTTTAGAAGGTTATATCGACCCAGCAGAAATGGCCGACGAAGGTCCCTATGGCGACCACACTGGCTACTACAATGAAGTCGATAGCTTCCCAGTATTCACCGTGACCCATATCACTCATCGTAAACAGCCCATTTACCATAGCACCTACACCGGTCGACCACCCGATGAGCCCGCAGTACTCGGCGTCGCGTTAAACGAAGTATTAGTGCCGCTGCTGCAACGCCAATTTCCCGAAATTGTGGATTTCTATCTACCACCCGAAGGCTGCTCCTACCGCATGGCGGTGGTCACCATTAAGAAACAATACTCCGGCCACGCCAAACGCGTGATGTTTGGGGTATGGTCGTTTTTACGCCAATTCATGTACACCAAGTTTGTGATTGTTTGCGACGACGACGTCAACGCCCGGGACTGGAACGACGTGATCTGGGCCATTACCACCCGCATGGACCCAGCACGGGACACCGTGCTGGTTGAAAATACCCCCATCGACTACCTCGACTTTGCCTCGCCAGTCTCCGGCCTTGGCTCAAAAATGGGGATGGATGCGACCAATAAAATAGGCGGTGAAACCACCCGTGAATGGGGGCGCCCGATCGTAAAAGATCCGGCGGTTACTCAGAAAATTGATGATATTTGGGACAAGTTGGGGTTGAGTTGAGCTAAACTGAGCGTTTGGCGCCGTCTCGCTAAATGCATTCCATTGAATTTCTGCGATGTTCGGTGAGTTCAAAAGCGGGATCAAAAGTATTCGCTGTCGCTCATATGGATACCTGCCTGCGCAGGTGAGACGATATTTTCAAAGCATGATGAAATGCGGCTAAATGGTCGCTCCTGCGGAGGCAGGAGCCTATCCCCGCAACAAAGTACTCATTAGATGCTTGCACCCCACTTCCTTCCGCGCGGCGGAGCACTGCAGCAAGTAACCGGCTAAGTGGCACAAGCGGGGCTGAGGCCAGACGTCGGACGTCTGATGCAAGGGCATTCGCTGTCGCTCATATGGATACCTGCCTGCGCAGGTAAGACGATATTTTCAAAGCATGCTGAAATGCGGCTAAATGGTCGCTCCTGCGGAGGCAGGAGCCTATTCCCGCAACAAAGTACTCATTAGATGCTTGCACCCCACTTCCTTCCGCGCGGCGAAGCACTGCAGCAAGTAACAGCTTCACAACCTGTTATGGCCCCTTGGAGCTATTCCCAATTCCAATGATCGATTAATGCGCAAGCACAAATACGAAGTATCACAGGGGTGCTATTTTTATCCAAAGGATTAAACAACTGGCGTAGCCACGCCCCCTGCGGCCACATTATTTTAATCACCTGCGCAATGTTCACATTGCAGCTCGCCTTGACGGGATGTTCTTCATTTCCGCAGGAAGAAGGCATATTTGAGGAAGAGATGGTACTCGTCGTAGAGGAAACCCCCGCAATCTTAGAGTCAGGTCTAGCCTCTTTTTATGGCGCTAAGCACCACAATCAAAAGACCGCAAACGGCGAGCGGTATCGGCATGAGTTAAAAACCGCGGCCCATAGAACCCTGCCATTGCGCAGCTACTAAAGCCACAAACCAGAAAACCGGCCAAAGCGTTTTGGTCAAAATTAATGACCGAGGCCCATTTGTGCGGGAGCGGATTATAGATCTTTCCAAGTCGGACTTTGCAGGGATTGGCAATACGGCTTCGGGCTTACTCCATGCCGACGTACGAGTAATTGAGTGATCCAAAATTTGCTTAAGCAAAGGCAGGAGGTATAGGCACCTAGCTTCAATAACAACAGCCCATGAATAATGCTAAACTTGCAGGCCGCAGCAGACCATCACAAGTAACGCCAGATTATGAACGATTCCCTATTAAGCCCCCTTAGCACCGAATCGTCGCGATCAAAGGCCATACCCCTATCACTTTACGTCCACATTCCCTGGTGCGTGCGCAAATGCCCCTACTGCGACTTTAACTCCCACGAGCGCAAGGGCGACTTACCGGAACAAGCGTATATTGCCGCCATGTTAGAAGATCTCGAACAGGATTTAGATTTTATTCAAGGTCGCGAACTGCAAAGCATTTTTATTGGTGGCGGCACACCAAGCTTATTCAGTGCCGCGGCATACGAAACCTTATTTAAGGGTTTACAAAAACATTTACGCTTTGCCCCCGATATTGAAATCACCCTCGAAGCGAATCCCGGCACCTTGGAACAAGGTCGTTTTGAGGGCTATCACTCCCTTGGCATCAACCGACTTTCTATTGGCGTGCAAAGCTTTGACCCAGAACAATTAAACAAACTCGGCCGCATTCACAATAGCGATGATGCACGACGCGCCATTGCCTGCGCCCAGCATGCTGGCTTTAACAATTTTAATGTCGATTTAATGCACGGCCTCAACGAGCAAAACCAAACTGAAGCCATGCAAGATTTACAAATCGCCATCTCGGCAGGCGCGCCTCATATCAGCTGGTATCAACTCACCATTGAAGCCAACACCGAGTTTTTTAAACGACCACCCAGCCTACCATTAGAGACTGAAATGCATCGCATGCAAGCAGCGGGATTGTTGTTGCTGAACGACGCTGGTTTTACGCGCTACGAAGTATCGGCCTACGCCAAGGCCGGCCACCAATCCCGCCACAATCTTAATTACTGGCAATTTGGTGATTACCTCGCCCTTGGTGCCGGTGCTCACGGCAAAATCAGCCACGCGAATGGCGATATTTACCGTTACCAGAAAACCCGTAAGCCCGAAGATTATTTACAGCGCCAACCTTCACGCACGAGTAAACGTGAACCCATCGCCACAAGCGATTTAGCCCTCGAATTTATGATGAACGCACTGCGTTTAGAACAGGGATTTACTCGGCAATTATTCAGCGAGCGCACAGGTCAGAGCAGCAAAACCATCGATGCAATCTTAGTCAAACTGCAGCAGCAAGGTTTACTGCAAGAACAAAACCACCTAATACGGCCCAGCGCGCGCGGCTTTGAATTGATAGACAGCATCCTCAGCGAATTCTTAAACGCTTAAACCCTTTTCGCGCATTACACCAGACACTTGAGAACTAGATGTAAGCTATTCGATAAAATTGTCACCTGCAAAATTCATAACAATATCGGAAAATACGTATCGTCATGACATAAGTAAGCCGCTAAGTTTAAAGTCTTACCTCACTATTTGTGCTCTGGCATCGAGAATAGAAGATGCTTCCTTAAAAACAAGAAACTAGTATCACCAAGGCAAATTTCTCGCCGCGCAAGTACTGAATAGGCTATTACGATGATCGGAAAAGAATTGCTCTCGGCAGCCCTGTCAGCCACTTCGGAAGGGGTTATCATCGCCACCGTAAAGCATGACAACAAGCCAGATCGAATTATTTATGGAAACCGAGCTTTTGAAAAAATTATCGGCTTTGATAATGCATCGATTATTAATCACAAATATAATTTATTGGAACGTCTAAGTAAAAATACGCCAGTTACCGAGGACGAAATTGTTAACGCCATAGCTGCCGGAAAGAGTATTCAGTGTATTAGGAAATCTCAGACTAAATCTGGCGACTACTTTTGGCACGAACTGAGCATCTCTCCTGTTTTAGATGACCGTGGCACACTCACCCATATTATTGGCGTATTACACAATATAAATGAGCGCATCCACTATCAAGAGAAAATTGAACAACAAAATTTACTTCTCAAAAGAAAAAATCAACAACTTGATGAATTGGCTTTCCACGATTTCTTAACTACACTTTATAATCGTCGTTTTTTTGACCGGGAGCTTACCCGTCTCTGCGCCTTCCACCAACGCTATCAAATCCCGCTTAGCTTAGCCTTTTTTGACATTGATCATTTCAAGCAATACAACGATTACTATGGCCATAACGCGGGGGACCGGGCGCTGCGCCTCGTAGGCGAGCAAATAAGTCAGCATTTCAGTCGTGAAGCCGACATCTGTGCACGCTATGGCGGAGAAGAGTTTGTAGTGCTATCAGCAAGCGATTCAGATGAAACAACATTTTTAAAGCACGTTGAAGCCGTTAGATTAAAAATTGAGCAGCTGGCCATCCCGCACAAAAAATCCACATCGGAAAAGGTCATCACCGTCAGTGCCGGTATTTATGTCGCCGTACCAATGCGCGGTATGTCGCCCAATTATTTTACAGAAGAAGCCGATCACGCCATGTACCAAGCAAAACAGCTGGGCCGCAATCGCGTCGCCATTGCCCGCCATATCCGCATGGCCAGCGGTTAAGTTAAACTTGCGCGGCGGCGAAACACCTAGACATAGCAAACAGCGCCACCATCAATCCGAATATTCTGGCCATTGATAAACCCCGCCCGCTCACTGCAAATAAAGGCCACTAAATCGGCCACTTCCTGACGCTCGGCAATTCGGCCGCAGGGGTTCGGGTACTCGCTGGCCACAATTTGCTTAACAATATCATCCCAGTTATCCCCCCAGCCTTTCTTTTCAGCACGGCGTCGAAATCCGGCTTCTAGTTCCGCGGTACGAATATAGCCTGGCGAAATGGTGTTTACAGTAATACCAGTATGGCTCAACTCCTTGGTCAGACTTACACTCATGGTCGCTAAGGCGCCTTTAGCGGCGTAATAATGCGGCATAATATTATTGGGCTGATGACTCCCGATGGTGCCAAGCTGAACAATTCGTCCCCAGCCTTTCGCTTTCATTGCCGGTACCAAGCCCCGTATTAATCGCGCCGCCGACAAAACATTTTTCTGATACATATCCAGCCAATCGTGACTGGTGCTAATCGCCCACTTACCTGCTGATACTGTGCCATAGTTGTTTACTAAAATATCAACCTCGCCCACCCGATCCATGGTTTGCCGCAAAACGTGCTCGCAGCCTTCATCGCTACTGATATCACCCCACACCGCGCAAGCATTGGGGAATTTATCGGCAGCACGCTGAGCGAGACCCTCTTCATTGCTATGGAATACCACACAAGCACCCTCATTCGCCAAGGTAGCCGCTATACACTCACCCGTACCGCGATTGCTGCCGGTGACCAGCGCAATTCTCTTATTCAGATTTAAATCCACAGTACACCACCCTCTAAAATTAAGCTCATTGCAGCATAGTCGCATATAGCCAGTCTGTGGCAAAATCACAGGCTGAACACCAATAAAATAGAGGCCACTATGAATTTTTGTCCCCAATGCGCCAGCCCCATCGCCGAGCTATTAATCGACAGCGAGATTCGCAAAGGCTGCCCCGACACCCAGTGTGGTTTTGTACTGTGGAACAACCCCGTGCCCGTGATTGCCATGATTGTGGAAGTTGATGGCGGCGTGGTGATGGCCCACAACGTCAATTGGCCAAAAAATTTTTACTCTATTATTACTGGCTTTCTCGAAGCGGGCGAAGACCCTGAAGAATGCGCTCGCAGAGAAACCATGGAGGAGCTAAACCTCCACGCGCTAGAAACCACACTAATTGGCGCCTACCCTTTTGCCCAGCAAAATCAGGTGATTATTGCCTACCACGTGCGCGCCGCTGGTGAGATCAAGCTCAATCACGAACTTGATGACTATAAAATAGTACCGCCAGCCGAGATCAAACCTTGGCCTATGGGCACTGGACTCGCACTAACAGACTGGTTAAAGCAGCAGGGCCTGAGCCCTAAGTCTTAAGCTTGGGTGGCTGATCTTCTACCCGAGCTGTCTCGTCAGTGCTGTCATCTTCCTCTTCGTGGCTACCCTTATCCCGCGCGACTTCTGCCTTGGCCAATTCCCGTGCCTGTTCAAGCTCCTCGGTCAACAGACCGAGGGCTTTCTTTAGCTCATCGCGATCAGGCGCCTCCTCGCCCTCAACAGGCTCGGCGTTCAACTGGTCTTTGAGTTTTTTAATTTTGCCCTGTAATTGCTCGACTGCGCTGGCCACCTCGGCCTTGCTGAATAAGATTTCTTCAGCGTGACCACTGCGATCTTCGTCTGGTTGCCGCGTCACTTTACGCTTAGGAATAAATTTTAACTCAGCAGGTAATGGTCGCTGATTCATAAAGCTCGGCGACACGATTTCGATGCCCGCATCATGCAGTGCATCTAGTATTTTGCCGCGCAAACGCGAGCGCGCACTGACCAACAATGCCGCTTCTTTAAGCCAGCCACTGGCGCGATAATTCACCGAGAAATCACCTAGATTGCGAATCTGGACAAAGCCATTTTCCAATTCTGCCGCTTCAATTGCCCTCAACAGGGCCGTCTCAATATCACGTCGGTCAACGTCATAGCCCAGCGACACCTCTGCCGACACCACCGTGCCCGAGGCCCGCACCACATTGTAGGGCTCTTGCACCAACAACAAGTTAGGTACCGTGACTAGCTCGCTGGTTTCATTCTGAAATTCCACATGCAGTAAACCGCGCTGCGACACCCGCCCCAATTCACCACGAAACTCAATATAATCGCCAGCCCGGAAGCTATTCACCGTGCGCAGCATAAAGCCCGCCATTAAATTGCCCATCACCGAGGTCGATGACAGCGCGATCGCGGCACTCATTAACAAACCGACCAAACTCAAGAGTTGGCCGCGCAGCTCACCATTCATTGGAATCGTGCTTATTGCCAGCAGCAAGCCACTCAGCCGAAAGGCCAGACGCGAGCCCTGCTCCCGATACCGGGTGTCGGCACCATGACTTTTCTGCACCGCAAACACTTTGCGAGTGAAAAGCCAGGTGGCAAATAGCAAGCCTATTACCACCGCAAACGGCCCCCACTGGCCCAGCCAATTCGGCGCTACGCTAAGGACTGCGTCTAAAGCATCGTCCATTCAAAAAGCCTCGTTACTGTTATAAGACTGCATCATACTCATAGACTCGAGTATAGACACCTGCCCGCGTCATCGCGGACACCATATTTACCGCATACGAAGGCGCCGCGCTCTGTGCTAAACTGCGGCCCAATAGCTAACGCTCAAAATACTACTCAGCGACCGCGCACGAGGAACACTATGCCTGTATATCGCTCTAAGACTACCACCGCTGGCCGCAATATGGCGGGTGCCCGCGCACTGTGGCGCGCCACCGGCATGAAAGACGGCGACTTTGAAAAACCGATCATTGCGGTAGTGAACTCCTTTACACAATTTGTACCCGGCCATGTTCACCTCAAGGACATGGGCCAGTTGGTTGCCCGCGAAATTGAAGAAGCTGGCGGCGTCGCCAAAGAATTTAATACCATTGCTGTTGATGACGGTATTGCCATGGGCCACGACGGTATGCTCTACAGCCTGCCGAGTCGCGATATTATTGCCGACTCCGTGGAATATATGGTCAACGCCCACTGCGCCGACGCTATGGTGTGTATCTCAAACTGCGACAAAATTACCCCCGGCATGCTCAATGCGGCGCTGCGCCTGAATATTCCCGTGATATTTGTGTCCGGTGGCCCCATGGAAGCGGGTAAAACCAAGCTGTCTGAGCATAAACTCGATTTAGTCGACGCTATGGTCATCGCGGTCGACGACAGCGCTACCGATGAGAGGGTCGCTGAATACGAGCGCTCAGCCTGCCCAACGTGTGGCTCCTGCTCGGGCATGTTTACCGCCAATTCAATGAACTGTCTGACCGAGGCGCTGGGCCTGTCCTTGCCCGGCAACGGTTCTATGCTGGCCACCCACGCTGACCGCAAAAAACTGTTTTTGGAAGCAGGCCGCCGAATTGTTGAATTATCTCGCCGGCATTACGAAGAAGACGATTACAGCGTACTGCCCCGCAATATTGCCTCCTACAGTGCCTTCAGCAATGCCATGGCCCTCGATATTGCCATGGGCGGCTCCACCAATACCATATTGCATTTATTGGCTGCCGCGCAGGAAGCTGAGCTGGACTTCACGCTTAAAGATATCGACGCGCTGTCGCGGAAAGTCCCCCAGCTGTGCAAGGTTGCACCGAATACGCCGCTGTATCATATGGAAGACGTGCACCGCGCCGGTGGCGTCATGGCAATATTAGGTGAGCTTGATCGCGCCGAATTGTTGGACACGAGCCTCCCGACTGTACACGCCAGCACCATGGCGGCGGCCTTGGCCCAGTGGGACATCATGAGCACCGACAACGACGCAGTGAAGAACTTCTTTAAAGCTGGCCCAGCGGGTATTCCCACCCAAACCGCGTTCAGCCAAGACACTCGCTGGAGTTCGTTGGACGCCGACCGCGAAAACGGCTGTATCCGCAATCTAGAACACGCCTTCTCACTAGAAGGCGGCTTGGCCGTACTCTATGGCAATATTGCAGTAGACGGCTGTGTGGTAAAAACCTCAGGCGTAGATGAGAGTATTCTGGTATTTGAAGGCCCAGCCCATATCTGCGAAAGCCAAGAAGGCGCGGTAGACGATATTTTAAATGACCGCGTAAAAGCGGGCGACGTGGTTATTGTGCGCTACGAAGGCCCCAAGGGTGGCCCCGGCATGCAGGAAATGCTCTACCCTACGAGTTATATTAAGTCTAAGGGCTTAGGTAAGGCCTGTGCGCTCCTCACCGACGGCCGTTTCTCGGGCGGTACTTCTGGCCTGTCTATTGGTCACGCTTCACCCGAAGCCGCTGCCGGCGGCGCAATTGGCCTGGTTGAGCAAGGGGATATTATCCGTATCGACATACCTAACCGCAGCATCAATGTACTGGTAGACGAAGCCGAACTGAATAAGCGCCGCAAAGCCATGGACGCCAAAGGCGCCGACGGCTGGAAACCCGTGAAAGAACGCCCACGCAAAGTATCTGCTGCCTTAAAGGCTTACGCTAAAATGGTAACCAGTGCTGACAAGGGTGCGGTGCGGGATATTAGCCAACTGTAAACGTCGCAAGGATGTTTGCGGATCGGGTAGGAGGCGGAATCACTTCCGCCGTCCTCCCACACCACCGTACATACGGTTCCGTATACGGCGGTTCATATTGTACTCATGAGACGACGATACTGATCCACTAACGAGATCAGCCCCAGTTGATCAAAACGG
>NZ_JBFHDY010000112.1:0-11508 GCF_041584495.1 Zhongshania sp. | reverse complement strand
GGTACTTGTGAGCTCCGGCGACGGTGAGTACTGGGGGGTGTTTTTGGCAAGTTTAAGTGCACTTTCGCTCGCGGTGGCGTCGTGAAACGCGCTGTCAGACATGCTGCGGAGTTCGGCCTTGTGGTCGAGGCTGCCGCTGCCGATTTGATCGTATTGGGCAAGATAATCAGCCTCACTAGGCGCGTCTTTGCTGCGGTACTGCGCTAAGGTGATCTCCAAGCCGGGTAGTTTTATGCGGGCGTCTGCCGGGGCGAAATTTAAGCCCAGAATGGCGGCCAAATGCATGGCGGTGGCGACGACAACGATAAAACCAAGCCGCTCTGGGGGCGGCTGATCTTCAATAAATACAAGCTCATTACCCATGCGTTGGGGCCGGCGCAGCTAATTTGGCGGCGATGCAATCCATAAGCTGGCCCGCGATATTGGTGCCAAATTGATCGTCAATTTCCCGGATACAGGTGGGGCTGGTGACATTAATTTCGGTAAGATACTCGCCAATCACATCTAAACCAACAAACAGTAAACCTTTTGCTTTGGCAATGGGGCCGATTTTAGCCGCAATACGGCGATCGCTGTCACTTAATGGCTGTGCGCGGCCGGTGCCGCCGGCGGCCAAGTTGCCGCGGGTTTCGCCCTTGGCTGGAATGCGGGCTAAGCAATAGGGCACAGGCTCCCCGTCAATTAAAAGAATACGCTTGTCGCCCTCTTTTATTTCTGGCACATAGACTTGGGCCATAATGGTGGTTTGGCCGTGATTGGTGAGGGTTTCCAGTATCACCCCGACATTGGCGTCGTCTGCGCGGAGCCGGAAAATAGAACTGCCACCCATGCCGTCCAAGGGTTTCATGATCACATCGCCATGTTCGGCATGAAAGGCGCGCAGGCGTTTTTGATCTCGACTAACCAAGTGGATGGGCCCGAGCTGTGGAAACTGCAGAGCAAACAATTTTTCGTTGCAGTCGCGGAGGCTCTGGGGCTTATTGACCACCCAGGCACCCTGCGTTTCGGCCAGCTCTAGGATATGGGTAGCGTAGAGAAATTCATTGTCAAACGGCGGGTCTTTGCGCATCAGAATAACGTCGAGTTCGCCGAGGCTAATATCTTTGCTGTCGCCTAGCTCGTAGAAATGCTGGGGGTCTTTAAATACCTGAAGTTGACGGCTGGTGGCGCGGGCCTGGCCACCGCTGAGGTATAAGTCGGCAATGGTCATGTAATGTATTTGCCAATTGCGTTCAGCGGCAGCCCACAACATGGCGAGTGTAGAATCCTTTTTGTACGTAATATGATCAATGGGATCCATTACAACACCCAAACTAATTGTCATTTTGATACCTATGTCGAAAACTTCGCGGAAAGGGGTTTCTTATACGGGTCTGCTGAGCTAATAATTAGTCCTCACAGAATACCGCTAAAATAGCGCATTATCGCAAGTTCAGGCAATTTTGCATTAGTGGCCTACGTTGCGATGATGGTGTCAGAGCGAATTCCGTGTGAAAATCAAGTGAGTGTGCGCTCGAATAAGGGAATGTTAGTGCATAAATTGAAACCTGCAAAAGGTTCGCATTACCTATGGAAGTCAATTTTTCTAGTTTAAAGGTTATGATTATTGATGACAGCAAGACTATCCGTAGAACCACTGAAACCTTGCTCGCCAAAGAAGGTTGCACTGTGGTTACTGCAATTGATGGTTTTGATGCTTTGGCAAAGATAGCTGATACTAAACCCGATATCATTTTTGTTGATATTATGATGCCGCGTTTAGATGGCTATCAAACCTGCGCCTTGATAAAAAATAATACTGAATTCAAGTCGACGCCGGTCATTATGTTGTCGAGTAAGGACGGCTTGTTCGATAAAGCGAAAGGCCGTATTGTTGGCTCAGATCAATACCTTACAAAGCCATTTAGTAAGGGTGAATTGCTCGAGGCAATTCAGACCCACGTACAGATTGCGCACGCGCAATAATTGTTAGGCTCACTGTTGAAGCTGGGCTATACGCCGCTGCTTTTGGCGGTGTTATGTGCGGTATTAACGCGGTGCGAGCGAGGGAAGCAATATGCCACGGGTGTTAATAGTCGACGATTCGCCGACTGAAATTTTTAAAATATCGCAGATCCTCAATAAGAGTGGTTATGAGGTATTGACTGCTGACAGCGGCGAGAAAGGGATAGAACTCGCTAAACAAGAAATGCCAGATGTGGTCTTGATGGATATTGTCATGCCGGGATTGAATGGCTTTCAGGCCACTAGGCAACTAAGTCGCGACCCCGAGACCAGTGGTATCCCCGTTATTATTGTTACTACCAAAGATCAGGAAACAGATCGGCTGTGGGGCCAGCGTCAAGGTGCCAAGGGCTATTTGACAAAACCGGTGGACAGTAAGGGCTTGTTAAAGGCAATTGATGCCGTACTTAATTAAATGCGCAATTAACTACGGTGAACGGAAGCATGTCTGACACCTCGTCGTTTGATTATTTAGCAGCACTTTCCCATCGCTGCCAATTAGGAATAAGTGGCCTACCCAGTAGCCGGGACCAAGTGGCGGCTAACTGGAGTGGCGTCGGTTTTTTATTGGGAGAGCATTACTGCGTGGCGGCTATGGATGATATCGCCGAAGTGCTCACCGAGCCTGCAAGTACTCGCCTGCCAGGGGTAAAGCCCTGGGTAAGGGGAGTGGCGAACGTTCGCGGTCGACTGTTGCCGCTTATCGATTTAACCGCTTTTCTTGGTGAGGCCAGGACCACGGAGCAGCGTCAGCGTCGCGTTTTGGTTATTGAAAATGGCGACATCTATCTTGGCTTGATTGTTGATGATGTCTTTGGCATGCAACATTTTCCTGTTGATCAATACCGTCTTGACTCAGTTCATGCCAGCGCGAGGCTGGCGAAATACGCTCAGGGTGCGTATCAGCACGCCGATCGTTGTTGGGCATTGTTCAGACCAAGCCAATTAATTAATGACACAGACTTTTATACGGTTGCCGCTTAAATAAGGCAGCGATTAACACATCTATTTTAAATGCTGGGAGTTGGGGTAAATGAAAGCAGGTAATCAAGGAGCGATGGCGCGACTACGAACCAGCCGTGCAGTCAGTGTTCTCGTCTTTTTTATACTGGTCGGTTTTATCGGCGCGGGTTTTAACACATATGTCATTCTACGAGACGCCGATCATGATCAAGGTTATTTAGAACTCACCAGCGAAATGCGACTTTACGCTCAGCAATTGGCTAATAATGCCCGCGAAGCGGCATTGGGTGATCAGAGTCAGTTTGACTCCTTGGCGCGAGCGCAGCGAAACTTTGAAACAGCGCGCAGCCAATTGGTGTCGGGCAGTAAAAGCTTGCCGTCCCCTGCGGCATTGTTAGGTAGCAATATTGACGAACTCAACCGTCTTTGGGCGCAAGTGAACAGCGCAACGGAAACCATCGTGAACAACCGCGAGCGGATTGTTTTTCTCTACGAGGTCGCCGAAAATCTTAATAGGCTGATTCCTCAGCTGCAAGTGGGCAACAATAAGCTCGTTGAAATTTTGCTAAAGACCGGCGTGTCTGCGAAACAAGTTGCCATTGCTCAGCGTCAATCGTGGTTGGCAGAGCGTATTGCGCGCAATGTTGACAAAATGATTGGCGGCACCGATGCCGCGACGTTGGCCGCAGAGCAATTTACGATTGACGCCAGTGAGTTTGCCACAGTATTGCGAGGCATGCTCGGCGGTAATAGCGCGATTGGCGTTGATAAAGTCAGCAATAAAGATGCGCGGTTAATACTCACTGAAATGTCGACCTCCTTCCAAATGATCAGTGGCTCGATGGAAGAGATTTTTCAGGTCTCGCCTGAACTCTTAAAATCGTCGGAAGCGGCTGCATTGATAGCCGCGAACGTGCCACAAATCACCTTGGCCACCAGCAAGTTATCGGCCGAGATCGCCACGCTTGATGAGCAGCGGTCTTGGTCGGTTGCGACGGCAATGATGTTTGTCGGCTTAATTTTTGTTGCCCTGAGCCTATTGGCTTGGCAGTCCATGCGCAGCACTAATTTACGGTTGCGTGAAACAGCCGACGCGAATGAACGCAATCAAACGGCCATTTTGCGTTTGCTAGACGAACTCGCCGATCTTGCCGACGGTGATTTGACAACTTCTGCCACCGTAACCGAAGACTTTACTGGTGCCATCGCCGACTCGATTAACTACACCATCGACCAATTGCGGGTATTGGTATCGCAGATCAACGAAACAGCAGTACAGGTTTCTTCGGCGGCGCAGAATTCCCAGTCTACGGCTTTGAACCTAGCTCAGGCGTCTGAAAGCCAGGCCAAGGAAATTGCTGGTGCTTCCGCCGCGATCACCGAAATGGCGCTTACCATTGACCGAGTCTCTTCCAATGCGCGGGAATCTGCCGCGGTGGCGCAGCGCTCGGTAGCCATCGCCAACACAGGGGCGGAAGTGGTGCAGAACACCATCAAAGGCATGGATAATATTCGTGAGCAGATTCAAGAAACCTCGAAGCGAATCAAGCGCCTAGGTGAATCGACTCAGGAGATTGGTGATATCGTTTCTTTGATAAACGACATTGCCGATCAAACCAATATTTTGGCACTGAACGCCGCGATTCAGGCCTCGATGGCTGGCGACGCCGGACGCGGCTTTGCGGTGGTTGCCGACGAGGTCCAGCGTCTTGCTGAGCGCTCATCTGGCGCAACAAAGCAGATTGAAGCACTGGTTAAAACCATTCAGTCGGACACCAATGAAGCGGTTATTTCCATGGAGCAAACAACCTCAGAAGTGGTGCGCGGTGCGCGGTTGGCCCAAGATGCGGGTACGGCCCTAACTGAAATCGAAGCGGTATCTCAGGAACTGGCCGAACTCATTGAAAATATCTCTAGCGCTGCTGCCGATCAGGCAACGTCTGCCGGACAAATCTCCTCAACCATGCGGGTTATCCAAGAAATTACCTCGCAGACCTCGGCGGGTTCAACGGAGACGGCTCGTTCAATTGGTGCGCTGGCGGAGATGACTAACGACTTACGTAGCTCGGTTGCCGGTTTTACTTTGCCAGAGCAGCAGGCTTAGCGCCCAGCCAGGCGGGCACTGAATATCAGAGTTTAATGACATGACGGATCGCCGAGATTATATCGCGCTGGAATGGGTTTCCGGAGAAATAGCGGAGTCCCTAGGCCAGTGTGCGCTGTTGCTCAAGGATGTGCTGCTCACCGGAAATGAAGCGTCTCTAGAGCGTGCGACGGCAATACTGCACCAGGTGCAGGGCAGCTTGCGGATGATTGAATTCAGCGGCCCAGCCTTGTTATTGGAAGAAATGGAGGAAGCGTTGCTGTCTTTGCAAGATGGCAGCATGCCCCGTTCACAAACTGAGATCGTTCAGGCTGTATTGAACAGCACCCGCGATTTACCCACCTATTTGCAGCGTTTAAGCGATTCCCAGCGGGAGTCGCCGGCATCCTTAATTATTATTTTTAACGATTTACGAGCGGCCACCGGCAATACTCTCTTATCGTCATCGGTGTTATTTAATCCACGCTTGGCACTGGTGACCGACGACAGCGAACGGCACCAGCAGTTGCCTGAGGCAACTTTTTTGGAGTTGGCGGGCAAGTTGCTGAAAATGTACCAAATTGCCATGGCAGCCTATATCCGAGGCGGCGACGATCAGCAAAACCTCGTTTACCTCGGCAAGGTGTGTGGTCGAGCGGCAAAATTGTGTGCTGGCAAGGAGCAAAAATTTCTTTGGCTCGCGGCGTTAGCCTTAATTGAAGGCTTGGCCAATAAGTCTATAGCGCGTCACGTTGCTATTCGGGATTTATTGGCGCGCCTCGAAATTGAGCTTGCGGCCTTTGCCCAGCTGGGTGCGTCAGCCAGCGATCGCAAAATAGGGCGTTCTTTATTCAAAGATATTCTCTTTTATGTGGCCAGCAGTAATGCTGAGACGCCGTATATTGCCGAGGTATTTGCTAGACACAATTTACAGGGCGTCTTCGATGAGCAGGAGGCCAGCGGCGCAGAGTCGCTGGCCTATACGATTGAAATACGCCATGTGGTTGAACAGGAGCTGCGCAGTATTGCAGAACAGCTGTCCGGCGATGCCAATCACGTCGAGATACGCCAACGCTGTAAGCAGCTTAGCGATACCTTGGCGGTGGTGGGCATGATCGAACCGCTTTATTCCCAGCGGGCAATTGCCGATGGCTTAGAGCAGGGCTTGAGCGCGGGGGGGAATCAAAGTCTTGCGAATTCTCTGCGGCGACTTGCAGAACGCTTCATTGAGAAGCCCGAGGCTGAATCCCTTGAACCTAATATTGCCCCGTCGTTTTCCGGTGATGCCCATTCTGCGTTAAGCAAAAAAAGTAGGGCGGTATTATTTGACGCTCAGGAAGCAATTATTGTCTATGTTGCTGAACAATGGCAAAGCAGTCATTTGACCAGTGTTCCCGGTCAGCTGAAAGAATTGGCAATTGAGTTAGCTGCGGCGGATTACGCTGACGCCGCCGCGATACTTGAACGCTGTGCGGATTACATCGCCAATGAGATTATTGCTGGCCAAACTGTGCCTCAGTGGCAAATGTTGGATGCACTGGCGGACTCGCTAACAGCCGTTGATTATTTTATAGAGCGCAGTGCCAAGGGGCGGCAATACGCTGATCAGGGATTGTTGACGGGTGCCCAGCTCGGGGTTGCGCGTTTAGGTTACCCGGTTGCGGGTGATACCGCCCAATCTGCAACCGTGTTGAACTGGCCAAGCCCAAGCCCAAGCCCAAGCCCAAGCCCTGAAGCTGTTGCGAGCTATTCGACAAAAAATTCCCAAGGGCGCGACACCACGCTAGATCTTGATCCCGATATTCTTGCGGTGTTTTTAGAAGAAGCTGAAGAGGTACTTGAGTTACTCACTGAAACCTTGCCACAGTGGCACGCCGAGATTACTTCTACGGAACACTTGGCCACAGTGCGCCGCGCCTTTCACACCCTCAAAGGCAGTGGCCGTATGGTGGGGGCTGAGCAACTTGCTGAATTGGCGTGGTCAGTCGAAGCGATGCTGAATAAAGTTGTCGATGATCGGCTTGATATGGACGATCATCGACTGGCATTAATTGATCAGATTATTGATTTGCTGCCAGAAATGACCACGGCTTTGGCTGCAGGGCGTGAGATTTCAAGTACGGTTGTAAATGGTTTGATGAGCTTGGCGAAAGTGCTCACTGATAGCCAATTTCCACGTACTGACGGCGCTGGTACAAGCGCTGACGACGAAGGCCTGGCTGCTGTTTTTATCGGCGAAGCCGATAATCATCTTCGCGTACTAGAAGCTTATATCGAGAGTGTCGACAGTTATCCGGTGCGTCTGACGGACGATGTGCAACGCGCTTTACACACCCTTAAGGGCTCTTCGAAAATGGCCGAAGTTGGGCCAATAGCGGCCATTATCACGCCGCTAGAAGAGCTGGTGAAGGAGTTGCGCTCGATGCGCGTTGCCGCTGAGCAGCGCTTAATTGCCTTGATGTCTGATGTTATTCGCGAAGTGCGGGCGACGATTGCCGAGATGGCGACTACGCCGGTGGCTGGCCTGAGCACGGCTGATGAATTAGTCCGCCGTATTAATAGTTTGGCAGTGCAGTTGATTCATGAGGCTGAGTTCTCAACAGATCGTGATAATAGCGGCGAGTTGGCACCAGGTGAGCTAAACGCGTTTTTGGCCAGTAACAGCGACAGTATTCAAGCCTTAAGTGATTTACTGAGTGAACCAGCAGAGCTGCGGGCTGCAAAATTAATTGATTATGCGCCGGTGATGGGCGTTTTTGCTCAGCGTGCGGAAGAGATTAACAGCGAAGCGATTGCTGAACTTGCACAGGCGGTGCAGGTCTTGCTTAGCCACGCACAAGATCCCATTGCGCAGAACTTTATTGCGCTGTTGGACGCTTCGCTCGATCAGTTAATGGAATACCTGAATCAATTAGCCGGTGAGCAGACCCTGCTAGAAAATTCTGGGCTGGTTGATCAAATACGCAACTTTGAGGCCAGTGCCAAGCTGCCCATTGTGGCGCCGAATGCGTCTGGTGAGGAGGCTCTCGAGGGTGGGTCTGCGTCAGTTGCGACGCAAGCTGCATCAGCATCAGCATCAGAGCCTGAGTCGGATGTTGAGAGTGATGTTGATCCTGAAATAATCGAAATATTTATGGAAGAAGCCCAAGACCTAATTGAGGGCATGGACGAAGCTATTCAGCAGTTTTCGGAAAACCGTGAAGATCAGCATCAGCTCGACGATATCCAGCGCTACCTGCACACCTTAAAGGGTGGCGCACGTCTATCCGGCATAAAGAAACTGGGTGATCTCAGTCATGATTTTGAAACCGCCATAACGACTGCTGTGGCGAAATCTACCAGTGGCAGCGATACGTTTTTTAATACATTACAGGGTTTTCAAGATCAGCTCGTTAAAGAGCTTGGCCGTATTGGCAAGGTTGATACCACTGCGCAGGGTACCCCGGAAAATGAATTGCCTGCGCTTGCCAGCAACACGGTCAGTGATGACGATTTACTGGGCCAAGTAGCCGAGCTATTGCCTAGCAATGTTACTGGTCGCCCGGCTCCGCCGGTAGAGAGTGACTCGGCGAGTGGATTGGCCAATAGCGGTGGCCGTGCTCCGCAAGAAATGATTAAAGTGCCTTCGATTTTGCTGGAGCGTTTGATTAATCTTGCTGGGGAAACCTCCATTGCCCGTGGCCGGGTTGAAGAGCAGGTGAGTGAGATTCATTACTCTCTTGAGGAAATGGAAATCACCGTCGAGCGTTTGCAAGAGCAAGTGCGACGTTTGGACATTGAAACCGAAGCGCAGATAACCTTTCGCCAGGAGCAGGTTGAGAGCGAAGGCGCCGATGGTTTTGACCCCCTGGAATTTGACCGCTACTCCCAGCTTCAGCAGTTATCGCGCTCCTTGCTTGAGTCGGCATCGGATCTGACCGACTTGCGGGGTACCTTGCTTGAAAAAAGTCGAGATATGGAAACTCTGCTGGTACAGCAGTCTCGGGTCAATACTGAGTTACAAGAGGGCTTGATGCGCTCGCAGATGGTTCACTTTGCGCGCATGGTGCCGCGTTTGCGGCGTGGCGTGCGCCAGGTAGCAAGTGAACTCGATAAGCCTATTGATTTTAAAGTGTATAACGCCGAAGGCGAAATGGACCGGCGGGTGCTAGAGCGCATTATTCCGGCCCTTGAGCACATGCTTCGCAACGCCGTCGACCACGGCATAGAGTCCCCAGCGGAACGGATAGCGGCGGGTAAAAACGCCGAGGGCGAAATTACCATGCGTTTCGACCGGCAAGGTGGCGACGTCGTTATTGTCATTAACGATGATGGTGCAGGTATTGATCTGGCGGCGGTACGGACAAAAGCCGAAGCTTTGGGCTTGGTGAGCACCGATGCTGAACTCAGTGAGCGGCAGTTATTGGAGTATATTTTTCACGCGGGTTTTAGTACCGCCAGCAATGTCACACAGATTTCTGGTCGCGGTGTGGGCATGGACGTGGTGCGCAGCGAAATTAAACAGTTGGGCGGCGCGATTGATATCCAAACCAGTCGTGGTCGAGGCTCGCGGTTTGAAATTCGTTTGCCCTTTACCGTCTCGGTTAACCGCGCCCTGATGGTCAGTGTCGGTGGCGAAATCTTTGCGGTGCCCCTCAATAATATCGAAGGGATCGTGCGGGTCAGCCCCTATGAGTTAGATGTTTACTATCAGGATAACGGGCCGGATTTTGAATACGCGGGCCAGGATTATAAATTACGCTACCTCGGCAATTTACTGGGTGCGTCAAAAGCACCTAACCTGGAAGGACAGACCGAACCTCGGCCAGTGCTGTTAATTCGCAATGCCGAGCCTGCGACCGCAGTGCAGGTCGACTCGCTATTGGGTTCTCGCGAGGTGGTAGTAAAAACCTTGGGGCCGCAATTTGCCGCGGTGCCGGGCTTGTCTGGGGCGACGGTACTGGGCGATGGCAGCGTGGTGGTGATCCTCGATATGTTGGCCAGTATCCGTGCTGATACCGCTCGGCAGTTACTAATCGATAATACCGAGCCGGTAGCGCAAGTTGAGCAGGGCAACAATCGCTTGGTGATGGTGGTTGATGACTCAGTGACCGTGCGCAAGGTTACCTCACGGCTATTGGCTCGTCAGCACATGGAAGTTGCCCTAGCCAGAGATGGCGTAGACGCGATGAATCAGCTGCAAGACAGTGAGCGTTTACCCGATGTTATTCTGTTGGATATTGAAATGCCCCGCATGGATGGCTTTGAAGTAGCCAATCGGGTGCGCAGTAACCCCCGTCTTAAAAATATCCCCATAATTATGATTAGTTCGCGAACCGGACAAAAGCATCGTCAGCGTGCGTTTGGTTTGGGCGTACACAATTTTCTCGGCAAACCTTATCAAGAAATTCAGTTATTAAAGGCAATTGATGACGTGACTTCTACCGTGGTGACTGTATGAACGCCTTAGAATCGACTTCTGCGGTACTGGCGAATATTGTTTTGCCCTTGATGGACGGCGCGCTGTTGGTTCCTAATGCCACGGTGGCCGAGGTCACGATAGCGTGGGGCTTGAACTCGGCGATTGCCTCGCCGTTTATGCTTGGTACGCTGGCGTGGCGAGAGCAAGATATACCGGTATTTAGCTTTGAGGGGCTGCGCGATGGTGTGCTGCCAAAAGGCTTGAAAATTCGTCATATTGCCGTGCTTTACGGTATTAGTAATCGCGCCAAGCTACCGTTTTTTGCGGTGGCGCTCAGTGGTATGCCCTCTATTCAGCGCTTGATTAGTGCCGATTTAGCGCCGCTGGAAACTCAGCCGCAAGCCTTGATTCACAGTGTGGTGCGCGTGGTGGAACAGTCTTTGACGATACCTGACTGGGATTATATGGAGCAGCAAATAATTGCCGCCCTCGCCATACCCGATTAAGCCATATCGCCCCAGCGGTATTGCAGAATACTGATTGCCGCAATAGGCGCAGTTTCAGTGCGTAGCACTCTAGGGCCAAGTTGCAGCGCGGCAAAGCCTTGGCTTAGGCATAGTTCGATTTCACTATCACTTAGACCACCTTCAGGGCCAACCAAGAGCGCGATGCTTTTGGCGGTGTCATTGGCAATGGCGCCCGCTACAGCGGGGCACAGCACCAGCTTTAATTCTGCGCTTAAATCATTGCGCCATTGCGCGAGCGCTTGGGCTGGTTTGATGGCGACTAAATCGTTGCGACCGCACTGCTCGCAGGCGCTGATCATAATTTGCTGCCAGTGCCGCTGCTTTTTTTCTAGGCGTTCGCCACTGAGTTTTACGTCAACGCGCTCGGTAAACAGCGGTGTGATACTGCTCACCCCCAGCTCCGTGGCTTTTTGAATGACCCAATCAAAGCGGTCGCCTTTGGATAGCGCAATGCCCAATTCAATTTTGAGCGGTGAGGCGGCAATGGCTGCTTGCGGCGCGGTGTCGAGCTGACATAAAACGTGTTTTTT
>NZ_JBFHDY010000111.1:0-11745 GCF_041584495.1 Zhongshania sp. | reverse complement strand
TATCGCCCACGTTGACCACGGTAAAACCACGCTAGTGGATAAACTGTTGAGTCAATCGGGAACCCTTGATCGCCGTAACCAAGATTCCGAGCGGATCATGGACTCCAACGACCAGGAGAAAGAGCGCGGTATTACCATTCTTGCTAAAAACACCGCCATTGAGTGGAACGGCTACCGTATCAATATTGTTGATACACCTGGGCACGCCGACTTTGGTGGTGAGGTTGAACGCGTATTGTCGATGGTCGACAGCGTATTATTGTTGGTTGACGCGGTCGATGGCCCCATGCCACAGACCCGCTTTGTAACCCAAAAAGCGTTTGAGCAAGGCTTAAACCCGATTGTGGTCGTTAACAAAGTTGACCGCCCCGGCGCACGTCCAGACTGGGTTGTGGATCAGGTTTTTGACCTGTTTGACCGTCTTGGCGCTACTGACGAACAGTTAGACTTCCCCATTATGTTTGCTTCGGCAATTAATGGTGTTGCCGGACTGGATTTTAATGATCTGGCCGACGACATGACGCCCTTGTTCCAAATGATTGTCGACAAGGTGCCAACGCCTGAAGTTGATGCCGTTGGTCCATTGCAGATGCAAATCTCGGCGCTTGATTACAATAGCTATGTTGGTGTTATCGGTGTTGGTCGTATTACTCGCGGTACCATGAAAGCCAATGATCAGCTGGTTGTGGTTGGTGCTGACGGCAAAACGCGCAAATGTAAGCTGCTCACCGTTATGGGCTATTACGGTTTAGAGCGAGTTGAAGTGCCAGAAGGTAAGGCCGGTGAAATTGTTTGTGTAACCGGTATTGAAGGCCTGAATATCTCTGACACCTTGTGCGCACCAGGCCATCCAGAAGCCCTGCCGCCCTTGAGCGTAGACGAACCAACCGTCAGCATGACCTTTCAGGTCAACGATTCACCGTTTGCGGGTAAAGAAGGTAAGTTCGTTACCTCGCGCAATATTCGTGACCGCTTAGACCAAGAGCTGATCCACAACGTGGCGTTGCGTGTTGAGCCGGGTGATAGCCCTGATAAGTTCAAAGTGTCTGGCCGTGGTGAGCTTCACTTGTCGGTACTGATCGAAACCATGCGTCGCGAAGGTTTTGAAATGGGTGTTTCTCGCCCAGAAGTTGTTCAAAAAATGGTTGATGGTGTGGTTCAAGAGCCCTTCGAGCACGTGGTAATTGACGTTGAAGAGCAGCACCAAGGTTCGGTGATGGAAGAGCTCGGCTTGCGTAAAGCCGAAATGACCAATATGGAACCGGACGGCAAAGGTCGCGTAAAGCTTGAATTTATCGCGCCAGCACGCGGCTTGATCGGTTTCCGCGGTCAGTTCCTGACCATGACGTCCGGCAGCGGTATTATGACCACCGTGTTCGATCATTACGGTGAAGTGAAGGGCGGCGAATTGGCTGGCCGGCAGAATGGTGTCATGGTGTCGATGGTGGCGGGCAAGACCTTGAGCTATGGTTTGTTCAACCTCCAGGATCGCGGTCGTTTGTTTTTGGGTCACGCAGCAGAAGTGTATGAAGGCCAGATCATCGGTCTGCATAATCGTGCCAACGACCTAGTGGTTAACCCTACTCGCGCCAAGCAGCTAACTAATGTTCGTGCATCGGGTACTGATGATGCGTTGACTCTGTCGCCGCATATCAAGCACACCTTGGAGCAAGCGCTGGAATTCATCGAAGACGATGAGCTGGTTGAAGTAACGCCGAAAAGCATTCGCCTTCGTAAAAAACTACTGAAAGAAAACGAGCGTAAACGCGCTCCTAAGTAAGTCGCTAAGCTAGTCCTCTGGCGGCCTATTCAAGGCCGCCAGTTTACCCTCAAGCGTTAAGTCGCTGTCTGCGCTACACTAATCCAGTGCATTAATTGGATATGGTTGTGACGCTATGCTCGCATTATTCCCAGATATAAAGCCCTATAAAACTCATCGTTTGCCGGTGCAAGACCCTCATGTTCTTTATATAGAAGAGTCTGGTAACCCTGACGGGATTCCCGTGATCTTCGTTCATGGCGGCCCCGGTGCAGGCTGTAGCCCCAAGGCGCGGAGTTTTTTTGACCCCGAGCGCTACCGCATTATTCTGTTTGATCAGCGCGGCTGTGGCCATTCGGAGCCCCACGCCTACCTGCAAAACAACACTACCCAAGACCTAATTGCCGATATGGAATGCATTCGCGAATTCCTCGCGGTTGATAAGTGGGTGGTATTTGGCGGCTCGTGGGGCTCAACCCTCGGTTTGACTTATGCGCAGGCGTATCCGGCGAGGGTGGCTGCGATGATTTTGCGGGGAATTTTTCTGTGTCGCCCAAAGGAATTGGCGTGGTTTTACAGTGACGGTGGGGCTAGCCGGGTCTTCCCAGATTACTGGCGAGATTTTAGCGAGGCGGTAGTGCGTCGCGACGGTGAAAATTGGATTGCAGCCTATCACCGCGTGCTCCATGGCGAGAATGAGTTGGCACGGATGGCCGCCGCCAAGGCGTGGTCGCTGTGGGAGGCGCGCTGCTCGACCTTGCGGCCAAATCACGATGTCGAAGATCATTTGATGAGCTCACATACCGCGGTGTCTATGTCGCACATAGAAACCCATTATTTTATTAATCAGGCTTTTTTAAGCGACAATCAAATTTTGGCTGCCATGCCGGTGATAGCTGCGATTCCCGGTATCATCGTGCAGGGTCGCTATGACATGATATGCCCTCTCGAAAGCGCGGTTGAGTTACATGAACTTTGGCCTAGCGCTGAGTTACATATTGTTCGCGATGCGGGGCATTCGGCCTTTGAACCCAGTATCGCGGATGCGTTGGTGAAGGCGAGTAATAATATTGCCCACCTGCTTAGCGGCGGTGAGTTGAGCTATTAGGCTGAATGCGTGACGGGGGAGGCAGGACCAAGGTTCTCGTTCGCCATGATGACAGAGCCAGAGTGCCGTATTAGCTTGGCTTTTGCGTTTACCGTCTCCCATCAAGCCTCTCTCCGTTCCCGCGCCGCTCGTAAATGCCAATACGAGTCTCTAAGTAATACCGATATAATTACGGAAAAATTACGTATGGATCACAATGAAAGCATTATTGCAGCGGGTTAAATTTGCCCGCGTGGAAGTCGAAGGCGAGTGTGTTGGCGAGATCAAGCAGGGGCTCTTGGTTTTTTTAGGGCTGGAAAAGCACGACGATGAAGCCGCTGTAACTAAAATGATGACGCGCTTGCTTAATTATCGGGTGTTTTCTGATAGCAATGGCAAAATGAATCAATCAGTTATGGACGTTGGGGGTGGCGTATTATTAGTTTCGCAATTCACCCTCGCGGCCGAGACGAAAAAAGGCTTGCGGCCTGGCTTTTCAACAGCGGCGGCGCCAAACCTCGCGGAAGGCCTATACCTGTTTGCCTTGGCGGAGCTGAAGCAGCTATACGGTAACGTAGCGAGTGGGAGGTTTGGCGCTGATATGCAAATCAGTTTGCTAAATGACGGACCGGTGACATTTTTACTCGAATTATAATGATGGACTATTTACAGGAGTTTGTGTGGAGACGGGAGTCGGCAACCGTCTTTTTTAGGGTGAAAGTAAGCCGCGAGCAAAGCGGATGACTCCTGAAGTGCGTAAGGAGCAAACCTTAAAAGCGGGTATTTTTTCTTGCTGAAGAAGGTTTAGGTGGCGCGGCTCATGCAGATATTGCTGTGCGTAACAGCTTTTCAGTTCCCACAGTATTTCGTTATTTTCTCAGTATGAAAAATCTGCAGAAAGCGGCGCTACAGGTTGCTCATTGCTATTTTGTCGATGAAATGATTATTGCTCGACTTAAAATCAGCTGGCCGGCCTATGAGCGTATAGAGAATTTGCTCTTAAGTTTTAAAGAAGAAAAAAATTAAAATAATGAGTACGTAACTATTTGGTTGGCGTGATCTGGCGTTACGCGCGGTCATATTTGGCAGCTGTATATTGAGTTCTATAAAAAGACGATTGCTGGTTTGCGCAAGCTGCTTTTACAGGCCCGGATCGACACCTCCGTGTCGGTGGCTATTAATGCAGTGACGCGGCGGGGGCATTAATCTGACGGTAGAGATAGTCAAATACACACGGGAGTAGCCGGCCAGACTCGCGCATTAACTGTAGCTTGGTGGTGCTTTTTAGTCTTAGCTCAGCCACTGATAATGACCCTTAGTTTAACGTCGGCATGCTTCATTTCTTCATCCATAATTTGGGTAAATGACATGCTTGAATTGGCCTCTGCGAGCATGCTTATTTTTTATCCAAAACTCCGCTTGCGCGTTGATAGCGTGGGCCATCACTGAGCTGGCTTTGCGAATTCCTTCGTGCAACTCGCCACCTATTTTAACAATACCCATAATAGACTTTGATTATACGATTTATGAATCGGATGTTGTTCTGGCTCGGGCTACAAGATTGGCATGGGCTGATTTTGGGCCACAAATGGCTAACGTTTCATTGTGCGAATTGAAAAGTGAACAACTGTGATTTTCTACCTGTTAAGTGGCGATGTGGAATTTTCGGCCTGTCGATCAAAAGCTATTCGTATTTTACTCTCACCCGATTGGGGCTGCTAATTGGTGTTTTAGAAGAGGGTAGCGTGCGCACTGACACGTGCCTACGTGAAACGTTGCGTGAATGTGCATAGTGCACAAGTTGTTGTTTACGAGGAACTGTTGGCCAAAGCACAGTCTAAATCTGCATCAATCCAACGGGGAGACATTGTAATGAATATATCTAAGAAACAGCTTTTGGGACTTGGTTTAGTGGCGGCGATTGCAACAGTGCAGGCTAATGCTAAAGAGTTTAGCTATACCTATGTAGAAGGTGGCTTTTCTGATGTCGATATAGACAATACTGATGCTGATTACATTTATGGCGGCGGTTCGCTGGCGCTTGATAGAAATATTTTCGTTCGCGGTTCACTGGGTAACCTCGATGTGAATAAAAACCTTGAGTTTGACACGGTGAGCATCGGTGTGGGTCACCCTATGAAAATGTCTGAGCGCAGCGATTTAGTGCTGGCGCTGGATTACAGCTTTGCCGAGTCAGACAGTAAAAACCCGGCGTTGGATAACGCTGACATTGACACCTTGACTGGCAGTGTGACGAGCCGCACATGGCTGACCAATAATGTTGAAGGTAATTTAATGGGTGGCTTGGCCCATCAAGATGCTGACTTCGGTGGCACTGACACGGGCGCAATATTGGGTGCCGGTGTTCGGGTGTATGTTGTGCCTCAGTTTTCTTTGGCGGCAAACATCAGCAGAAGTTTTATTGGTGATTTAGATACTGATGAAATTGGGGTGAGTGCGCGTTTGCAGTTTTAATTGACGTGTAATGACCTTAGATGGGGCTCGCGGGATGCGAGCCGATCAGACGGGCGAGATAGTTTTTTATCTCGCCCGTTTTTATTTTACGCTACTGCCCTGGCTGGGTTAGGGTGGCAGCCAAGTGGGTCCCAAGTCTTGCTGAACGCGGGGCTAGCCCAACCAGCAGGAAGCTTGGCCGGTGCCATTTGTTGGTCACCGGTGGATTGGTCGACTTATAAAGCCATTGGTTGCAATCCTCGTCGGTTGCGCCCTATTGGTATTCCCAAGGTTGGATGTGTGGCCCAGTAAACGCCGGGCCTCGCGAGGGGGCGCGACGGTGATATTGTTACCGATATTGGTGCTGATGGTATTTTCACCCACACTTAAACCTTCGACCACGCCTAAAAGGTGCAAGGGATTATCTGGTGTGCTTTGCAGTACGCTGGTTACGCTGGTGTTATTACGGAGCAGTACAAGCTCATCGATCGCGTCAGCGCTAGCTAGCATCATCTAAACGAGCACATCGCCTGCTGAAACTAGATCCGGTCAATTCGATATTACTTGCACAGTTGCTGGAATTACTGCCGCCGCAGGCAGCTAAGGTAAGGGCGGCCATTATGGCGAGCATTTAATTGTTCATGGTTTTTCCTCTGCGCTCTAAATTCTACGTTTGTCTAATTAAATACAATAGCCGCACTACTCTATGGGCTTGCTAGGTGGTGTCAAATTTCTCATTGTTGGTGGTATTGCTTTAATGTGGTCGTTGTTGGAAGCGCTGCTTTTTCCGATAGGGGAATACGTCGGCGACGTAACCATTACGTATGGTTTCTTGCAGACCACGCCAGTAGGCTGGGTCGTAGAGGTCACTGTGCAATGAATCAAACACCTTTTTGGCGCGCTGGTTGCCGGAGAAAAATAAACGGAACTCCTCGGGGAATACATCTTCTGGTTTGACCTCGTACCAAGGTTGGCTGGCCATGGCTTGCTCGTCGTTTTTCGGCTCGGGCAGTGAGCGGAAGTTGCAGTCGGTCAGCGGACAAATTTCATCGTAGTCGTAAAACACCACGCGGCCATGACGGGTAACGCCAAAGTTTTTGAGTAACATATCGCCGGGGAAGATATTGCCCGCCGCTAATTGCTTTATGGCATTGCCGTATTCGCCCATTACGCTGTCGAGCTGTTGCTCATTGCAGTCTTTGAGGTAAAGATTAAGGGGAATCATTTTTCGTTCGATGTACACGTGCTTTAGAAGCAGCGCATTTCCGCTAACGCTAACTTTTGAAGGCGCCTCTTTTTCTAGTTCGGCAATAAGCTCGTCGGAAAAGCGGCGGCGATCAAAAGCAAGATTATTGAATTCTTGTGTGTCTGCCATGCGCCCGCCGCGATCCCAGCGTTTTACCAAACTGTAGCATTTGCGAACATGCTCTTGGCTCATGTCTTTGGGCGGTGTAAAGCGATCTTTAATCACTTTGTACACATAGCCAAAGTCCGGTCGGGTAAATACCAGCATGACCATGCCTTTAATGCCAGGTGCAATGATATACGGCGATTCGCTGTTGGCAGTTTCATTCACTGCAAAGCGATAAAACTCGGTTTTACCGTGTTTGGGCATGCCGATGGCAATATACAGTTCAAAGATCTCTTTGTGGGGCATTAGCCGGTGTAAGAAGGCGATGTACTCTGATGGCACCGAGGTGTCGACCATAAAATAGCTTCGGCTAAAGCTGAATAAGATTGAGATGTCATTGGGATCAGAGAGTACAGTGTCAACGAATATGGAATTGTTTTCGCTGTGTAAAATAGGCAGTACAAAGGGCATGGTGAAGTCGCCGCTGACAATGCGGCCGACTAAATAAGCGGCTTTGTTGCGGAAAAACAACGACTCTAGTGTTTCGACATAAATGTCTTTGCTGCGATCTCGAATTTTGGGAATAAGTTCGCGGTTAACGATGTTCATGATAAAGCCCACGTCGCGGTCGAGATCTTCCCAAGGGATGTTGAACTCGCAGTCAATGAGCATTGATTTGGTGATATCGACGGCATTATCACCGTCAAAGCGGTAGCGGCGCAGTATGGACTCACTTGAGACTGGGGCGCAGTGTTCGACCGAGGTCAGGGCAAAGGTGTGCACATCGCGGATTTTTTCATGCTTGAAGATGTAACAATAAATCGAATTGAAAAACGATTGCGCAATTTCAAAATTGTCGTGATTTTGTATAAGCTCTGCGTATTCCTGCTTGGCAATTTTCCAGTTGTCCCGATCTTCAACGCTGCCGCCAGTAATGGTATACGCAGCCTCGGCAACGATTCTGCGTTTTTGCTTCCATAAATCTAAACGATCGCGCATGGCTTTTTGTGCACCGTGCCAGTCGGCCCCTTCAAAACGCGCTTGCGCGCCGAGGGTGATGTTTTTGTACTCGGCAAAAAAAGCATCAAAACCATTGAGAATGGCCATGGCGAGGCGACGGGTAACTGCGGTCATGTGTGTGGTTCCTGAGTATATTTCTGTTTGCTGGTAAGCCTAGTTTGGCAGAATACTGGACGGAAGATGGGCGACGCTAAAACCAAGTCGGAGGTCAGGCGTCTGGCGAAAAATCAACAGTTACGCTTAATTGTGCGTGAGCTGATATTTTCTGACATTCGAGATGAGCGCAGCGAATGCCCTAGCGTCTCCCGTCTCCCATCAAGCGTCTCCCGCTAAAGGAAGCAATCCGCCAAAACTTCCATGGCTTCTGGCTGCTGACAATTTAGCAACATGGTATCAACCTCGCCTCGGCTAGATGCGGCGTTCCAGTCTTTGGCGCGTTCACGAATTCTCGCTTCAGGGCCAACGAGCGCGACTTCGTCGACTAGAGCGTCGGGTACGGCGGCGCGAGCCTCTTCTTTTTTGCCCGCTAAATAAAGGTCCTGGATTTTTTCAGCGGCATTGCCATAGCCCATGCGTGTTGCGTAATCGGTGTAAAAGTTTTTGCCCTTGGCGCCCATGCCGCCAATATAAAGCGCGAGAAAGTCTTTAATAAATACGCGGCAGCCGTCGAGGTCGTCGCCCATTATGACACCAACAAAGGGCGCAACATTAAAGTCGGCTTTTTTGCGTCCGCTTTTTTCGAGCCCCTTTTCGATACTGGGTTCTAGTACGGAATATTTTTCAGGGCTCATCCACACGGGGAATACGCCGTCGGCAACTTCAGCGGAGGCGCTCACGCCAGCGGGGGTAATTGAGGCGGTGTAGATCGGGATGCTTGGGTCGCCGTGAAGTATGGATTTTAGGGGCTTGCCAAGGCCAGTAGCGCCGGGGCCGCTATAGGGCATTTGATACATTTTACCGTCGAAGGTAACCGGCCCCTTACGTTCAAAAATCTCCTTCATAATTTGAATGTACTCACGGGTGCGTGTTACCGGCTTGCCGTAGGGCACGCCGTGCCAGCCTTCGACTACTTGGGGGCCTGATGCGCCGAGGCCAACAATAAAGCGGCCGCCAGAGAGTTGGTCTAAGCTCATGGCGGTCATGGCGCACATGGCCGGGGTGCGCGCCGGCATTTGCATAATGGCGGTGCCGACTTTAATTTTGCTAGTCTGGGCTAAAACCCACGCGGCCGGAGTAACGGCGTCAGAGCCGTAGGCTTCGGCTGTCCATACCGAATCAAAACCCAGTGTTTCGGCGTGCTTAACCGCGTCCATGGGGATAGAGAGTTTTGCGCCAGAGTAGCCCAGTAATAGTCCTAGTTTCATTATTTTATCCATTTATTTAGTTGCCACAGCCTAGTAGGTCACAGCGTGTCTGTCAGTGGCTGCTTTGAAATGATTACGCCGCTCAGGTCGGCGTATAGGTGTTCGCCTGAGTATAGTGTAGTACCGCCAAATTCCAGTGCAATATTGCAACGGCCGTCGCCCAGCTTTTCGGTTTTGCGAGGTACGCTGCCCAGCGCCATGATGCCAATGGGCATGTTGGCTAGTTCTTCCACGTCGCGCAGATAACCGTAGATTACAATACCGCGCCAGCCGTTATCAGCTGCAGCGCGAGCAAGATTGTCGCCGAGTAGTGAGCGTCGCGGTGACGCGCCGCCATCGACAACGAGTACGCGATTATTGCCCCGTGTTTTGACCATTTCGGCAACTTTGGAGTTGTCTTCAAAGCATTTAATGGTGACGATTTCGCCCCAAAAATGCTGTTTACCGCCATAGTGGCGGAAGTTCACCTCTAGTACACGCACGTTGGCGCCATGTTCATCGCAGAGATCGGGGGTGGATATCGTATTCATAGTAACTCCTGCAGTGGTTGGTGGGCGAGCAGTGGAAAGCGTAGGAACCACTATGCCTTTTTTCGCGTCTCCCGTCTCCCGCCATGTATTAGGCAAAGGGTCTTACTTATTCGCTAACAAGCTCTAGGTAATTGGCGCCTATATCGGTATTGATATAGGCCATGCCCAGTACGGTTAAGTACTCTAGGCGATTGGCTTGCATTAGATCGATATCGGGTATGCCGAAGCCATTTTCCTGATAAATTCCTGCCAAATACGCCATAAAGTCTTCGCCTTCTTTGAGTAGCAGCAAACTCGCGGCACCGACATCGGGCTTTACTTTGGCGTTTAGGTCTTCTGGGAGGCTTACGGCAAACACGACAGGGTGTTCATTACCTTCCACACGCACACTGCGGTTCCTCACGGTTTGCTGTGCCCAATAAAAAGCCAGTTCTTTGCTTTGAGTCAAAAAAACCGGCTCTATCGATTCGGTATAACTATTGCCGATGGTCGCCATGGTCTGCTTTGCGGCGTTTTTGAGTACTTTGTCACCGGAGCGCTTTAGGCCCTGGGTTTTGATTGAGTCGACTAGCGCCGACGAAGTGCCGTGATACCAGACGTTACTCGTAGCAAATCCTTGGTCGCGTAATACATTTTTAGCGTCTTTAAGAAAAGTAGGTGTATTAGTCATATTGGAAGTCACTTAGTCAGTTTTAGTTGGCAAGGACCTGAAATGCTGAATGAAAAGCAACTCGCTGCCTTTGCCGTTATAGCGGAAAGCCATCATATTCTATTCATAAAAAAGGCGACACCTTTTACAAGGGTCGCCTTTTTGTACTGCGCTGAACTGTGCCCTGCTTATGCGTATGCAATCGCTAGGGCACGTCATTTACACCTTAATTCAACTTAGTTGAACTGGTTAGAAGTGTTTTTCGCGCCGCCTGCTTTCAGTGCAAGCTCGCCAGCGTAGTATTCTTTGTGATCGTCACCCATGTCTGAGCCTGACATGTTTTGGTGTTTAACACAGGCGATACCCTGACGGATTTCTTTACGCTGTACACCAGCAACATAACCCAGCATGCCCTGCTCACCGAAGTACTCTTTTGCGAGATTGTCAGTAGACAGCGCTGCAGTGTGGTAAGTCGGCAGAGTGATTAGGTGGTGGAAGACGTTCGCTTCACGAGCAGTGTCTGCCTGGAAAGTCTTGATACGTTCATCAGCAACGGCAGCCAATTCAGTGTCGTCGTATTCAGCAGACATCAGGTTTGCACGATCGTAGGCAGATACGTCTTTACCTTCAGCCGTCCAGGTATCGAAAGTCTGCTGGCGGAAGTTCAGTGTCCAGTTGAAAGAAGGAGAGTTGTTGTAAACCAACTTCGCGTCTGGGTGAACTTTACGAACTTCGTCCATCATGCCTTTAATTTCGTGAACGGTTGGAACGGCTGTCTCGATCCAAAGCAGGTCAGCGCCAGCATTGATTGCTTCGATACAGTCGAATACGCAACGCTCGTGGCCGGTGCCTTCGCGGAACTGGTACAGGCCAGAAGGCAGACGCTTGGGGCGAACGAGCTTGCCGTTACGGTTGAAGCAAACATCGCCTTCAGCCATGTCAGCGACGTTGATTTCTTCAACGTCTAAGAAAGAGTTGTAAATGTCACCCTGATCGCCTGGCTCTTTAACAACCGCGATTTCTTTGGTCAGGCCAGCACCTTCAGAGTCAGTACGTGCAACGATAACGCCGTTGTCGACACCTAGCTCTAAGAAAGCGTAACGCAATGCGCGCAGCTTATTGTGGAAGTCGGCGTGGGGTACGGTTACTTTGCCGTCTTGGTGGCCACACTGTTTTTCGTCAGCAACTTGGTTTTCGATCTGCAAGCAGCAAGCGCCAGCTTCGATCATTTGCTTGGCCATCAGGTAAGTCGCTTCAGCGTTACCGAAACCGGCGTCGATGTCTGCAACGATAGGGACTACGTGAGTAACATGGTTGTCGATTTGATCTTGGATCTTAGCTTCTTCAGCGGTGTCGCCAGTTTCGCGAGCAGCATCCAGAGCGCGGAACAGGCCGCCCAGCTCACGTGCATCGGCTTGACGCAGGAAGGTGTAGAGCTCGCGTACTAGGTCGGCAACAACGGTTTTTTCATGCATTGATTGGTCAGGCAGGGGACCAAAGGAAGAGCGCAACGCGGCAACCATCCAGCCAG
>NZ_JBFHDY010000110.1:0-11989 GCF_041584495.1 Zhongshania sp. | reverse complement strand
CTGCATATACAGCTCCTCTTGTCGTTGGGTGATATGTAATCCCGGCACGCTGTTCTCCAAGGGAAAATCAAAGTACCGAACGTTACACCCAACCGGCCAAGATAGTTGTCGTCAACCGGTCATCCTAATTGTCGCCGAACAGCCTGTACCGCAGGTGCGGCGGAGGTGCGATGTAGCGAAGCGGAAGCGTCCCAAAGGGATTGCGAGCACTGCTCGCAACACAAAGTAGGTCATCAGCACACGCCATGCTCAGTTAAGAGTCGCAGTCCGCCCTAAGCCTTTTTAAAGCCCACAGACTCCAACAGCGCCACGCTAGACGGGAGACGGTGAACGCAAAAGATTAAGTCACAACCAAAACCAAAACCAAAACACCGGTTCTCAGTCTTATAAGGCAGCTACAAAAAAGCCTCAGCAGGAATATCTACTGGGGCTTTTTGCTATGTATGGGATTTTAAACTAATTACACCGACGCGAAGATCCATGTTTGCCCGGTTTCTCCTTTTGGCAGCCCGACAAGAGTACCGCCCATATCTGTGAGGTAGGATTCAGCCTCTGCGGGGCCTCCGCTACCGTCTCCGCCGATGCTCCAGATATGGGTTCCGTCCGTCTGCCAACGTTTGTTCATGCCGTTCCAGCCTTTCTCTGTGTAGGCACCAATCATCCCAGTCCTACCTCCTTCTTGTCTGCCAGAGCGAAATACATTGTCGTAAAGCATAGCGGTGTCCAGCAACTCCGCTTTGGACTCACCACTCCACTGAGGAGGTACTGCCAGCCCCTCGATCACTGAGCAGACAGTGTCGTCCCAAGAATACGCGTAGGGACGGGCATTTAACAACCGTGGCAACCAGGCTTCGTCGGGTTCACTCCACGACTCTGGAACCGGCATCCGGAGAAGGAGATGATAGATGTCGGACGCGAATTCGTGCCATTGAACTGAACTCCCTGTCCATGAGCTGGGGATCAAGTATTCGATTTCGGCTAGTTCGAGACTCCGAGTACGCGCGGGAATAGTAGTGATGCCAATGGCAGATTTGCCGATGTTCTGCTTCACGTCAACAGCAACACTGATCAGCACAGCATAGACAGTACCCGATGAGTTCTTGCTCGCATCGTAATACCATGCAGCCTCGAGGTGGGTCGCTGAGTCACCCATTGCAAGTCTGGGTTTATCAGTGACTTTATCTATGTAGGTGTTACCAAGCTGATAATCCCTGTACTCCGTGGTTTTGCCTAGAATCGCTTGGATACTGCGGCCGGTGTCTGCGTTGGTGATGGTGAAGTTTCCCTGTGGAAATCCTGACATGTCCATGCCCTCTAAATAATTAGTGTATTTGTACTCCGTCGCGCTAAGTCCAGTTTGGAATCATAGGATTGGATTATTGCGATCCTTGCTCAATTACAGCGATCCAATGAAAATACACTCGACGCTAAAAAAATACATCAATAACAGAAAAGTTTACAGCTCTTTAGTGAGCGTCCATTAGGCCCGCTTTCCTATCCTATTTTAAGAAAGTAGTCTTGGTGTCCACCTAATACTAAGTGGACACTAACGATGGAGAATCAAGGATTACTTCCCGCACCAGCCAGACCACCGCGCCGCAAATATTCATTCCTGTTTTAGGAGCAATTGAGGTCGCGAGCAAAATTGCCGCATCTCCTCCCGAAGCGATTGCTTACCTAAAGCACTTGCTTCGGTCATGAGGCAGGCTCAGCACTGCTTTCAACACAAAGTAGGTCATCTGCAACCCGGCACGATTAATTAAGAACCGCAGACTGCCGTAAGCCTTTTTACAGCCCGCAATACCCTCCGACAGCTTTACGCTTGACGGGAGACGCAAAAGATAAGGTCAAAACCAAAACGCAGCCTTCCGCGTCACTGACAAAAAAGCCCCAGCAGGAAACCCTGTTGGGGCTTTATGTTTTTAGCGTTTACCGTCTCCCGTTAAGCATCTCCCGAGCACTGTGCGTTCACCGTCTCCCGCGTTAAGGTCAAATCCCGCCGAGGCACATATACTTAATTTCCATATAGTCCTCAATGCCGTACTTCGAGCCTTCCCGGCCAAAGCCCGACTCTTTAATACCGCCGAAGGGAGCCATCTCGTTAGAGATCAAGCCTTCGTTAATACCGACTATGCCGTATTCTAGGGCTTCGCCAAAACGCCATACCCGGCTGATGTCGCTGGTGTAGAAATAGGAGGCAAGACCAAATTCAGTGTTGTTGGCTGATGCAAGTACTTCTTCTTCGGTGTCGAAAATGGAAATGGCAGCGACAGGGCCGAATATTTCATCGCGGCTAATTTGCATATCCTTGGTCACGCCGCTAATTAGGGTTGGGGGGTAGAAGTGGGTGTCTATATCTCCGGCGTTAGTATTCACCTCTGCCTGATATAACACTGTCGCACCTTTGGTGATGGCGTCGTCTACGAGTGACGTTACCTTGGCGACTGCCTTGGTCGTTATAAGCGGGCCGATGTTAACGTCGGTGCGGCTGCCATTACCGGTATGAAGGCCCTTCATCGCCGTGCTGAGCTTTTCGGCAAAGGCCTCGTGTATGTCACGTTGTACGTAGATGCGATTGGTGCAAACACAGGTTTGCCCAGCATTGCGAAATTTGGAGCTCATTAAGCCCTTTATCGCTAAATCTAGATTCGCATCGTTGAACACAATAAAAGGCGCGTCGCCCCCCAGCTCCATAGAGGTCTTTTTAACCGTGCTAGCGCATTGTTCTAGTAATGTTTTTCCTACCTGAGTCGAACCTGTAAAACTTAATTTGCTGACCAAGGGACTGCTAGTTATTACTTTGCCGATGGTGGGTGCGCTGCTGCTACAAACTATATTAAAGACGCCCGCAGGGATTCCCGCTTGTTCGGCAAGAACGGCCAATGCGATTGCAGATAAAGGGGTTTCATGTGCGGGTTTGGCGACAAAGGTGCATCCGGCCGCGAGTGCCGGAGCCGCTTTGCGGGCAAGCATGGCATTGGGGAAGTTCCAGGGGGTTATAGACGCGACAACACCAATAGGCTGCTTAATAACAAATAAACGCTGGCTGCTGTTGGGCGGTGCGATAATATCGCCATAGACGCGCTTTGCTTCTTCGGCAAACCATTCGATATAGCTGGCGCCATAGACAATTTCACCCCTGGCCTCAGCCAAGGGTTTACCTTGTTCGGTTGTTAATATCAGCGCTAGGTCGTCTTGATTTTCCATGATGAGATCAAACCAGCGACGTAATAATTTAGCGCGTTCTTTCACGGTTAGCGCTGCCCACGCAGGTTTGGCGGCGTAGGCCGCAGCAATCGCTCGCTCGGCATCCTGATCATTTAAATCGGCGACATTCAGTATGGTTTCGCCGGTTGCAGGGTTTTGAACGGCAAAAGTTTTAAGGTCCTTACCCTGCTGCCAAATACCAGCAATATAAGATTCGCCTCTAAGAAGATTGGGATTGCGAAGTTGCATAACCAATACCTATTTATGTCGATTGAAGATCTATTGCACATCCTACTGCCAGCTAGCGCGGTATTCAATGTAGATGCGGGATAGGCAGTACCGCGGACTATATGTGCGTAATAATATTTAGCTACATTAAAATCTGGAATTGTCCGCTTTATATTGAACTTTTGATTTGTCATATAACTGAAATGCCCTATTCATATATCTGTCACCAAATCTCCCTAAGATGTGGTTCATTAATACATTCCTAGAAAACCTTAGAGTCTGTTCCGGAGATTAGTTCTTATGAAAAAGCTTTTTGCATTGACCACAATGGCTACGGCTATTGGCTTAGTTGGCTGCGGTGGCGGTGGTGATATTAATATAAATGCGCAAAACAATAGCACTACTACCAATCCTGGTGGCGGTTCTTCCACTACTAATAAATGTGCGAGCTATAGTAGTGCTGCAGGTTCAACGCGCCAAGGTTCAATTGATGGTGTGAACTGCATATACGGCCCTGATTTCGTAAGTCTAAATAATCCAATTGATATTGGCCCTACTGCTCCGGTTGTATTTACAAAATTGGCAAACGGCGGTGTTCATGTATTTCGTGACAGTTTGGTTATTGGTAGAAATTATAGCAGTGACGCTGAGTTGGCTGCGGCCGGTATCGTAAAAGGTGGTGATGGTTCAATTATTCAGATTGAAGCGGGTACAACTTTAGCGTTTCAGTCCTCTGATGATTATATGGTCATTAACCGCGGCTCTCAGATTTTTGCCGAAGGCACTGCCTCTGAGCCAATTACAATTACATCAGTATCTGATGCCGTTCAGGGTACTGTGGGCCCTGAAGATGTTCAAGCTTGGGGTGGGATGATTATCAATGGCTTCGGGCTTACCAATAAGTGTGCCTATACGGGTAGCCCTGCAACAAATGATTTGGCAACAGCCGGCTCAGGTTGCCATGTTGCTGCAGAAGGCAAGGCGGGGGCAGGCCAGACGCATTACGGCGGTGCTAATAATGCAGATAATTCAGGCGTACTGAAATACTTCATAGTGAAGCATACCGGTGCTCAGGTTGAGGAAGGTAATGAGTTAAATGGTATTTCATTCGACGCGGTTGGTTCAGCCACAAAGGTAGATTATTTACAGGCGTACTCCACGTATGATGATGGTGTTGAAATGTTCGGTGGCGCGGTGAACATAAGTCACTATATTGCGATGTATGTTCGCGATGACTCCATAGACATCGACGAAGGCTACAGTGGTACCTTTGACTACGCTCTGGTAATCCAGTCTGAAAAAGATGGTAACCATTGTGTTGAGTCAGACGGTATCGGGAGTTACAGCAGTAAGGACCAAGCCACAATTGATGACTTTGTTGCTCGCGGTCTGAATTCTCGGGCTACCATTAAGAACATGACCTGCATTATGTCTTCTAACGACGGCCCTGCTAGTACGGCGGCGGGATTGGGGACTCACGACCCCGGTGCAGGTATGAGAATTCGTGAAGCTCATTTCCCAGTGATTCAAAACGCATTAATTACTTCCGCTTACCAGGGTGATGTATTAACTGGTGATGATGACTACAACTACTGTGTTCGAATCGAAAGTGCTGAGGGTCTTAAGGCAGCTGCTGACGGAATACTAAAAATTGAAGGATCAATTATTGCTTGCTCAGACCTCACCAAAGGTGATCCATTGCCAGGTGGTAAGACACAGTTAGCGTTCTTGAACGAGAGTAGTCAGGCCTTCCACACCTTGGAGTCGGGTGAAGACCCAACCGCAGCGAGTAACGCGAATCTAGATATTCTCGACAGTTTCTACTCTCTGCCCGTATCGAGCATGAAAGTCGGCGGAGCAGCCCCCATCGTTGTGCCAGTCGGTGGCCGAGCATTCTTTGGCGCAGTTGTTAAAGATGACGACTGGACAGCAGGTTGGGCGTACGGGATTGATCCAGCTAATCGCGGTCAGGATTTGTGGTTCGATTAATCTGCGCTACAGATTTAGCTTAAGCCGTAAAACAGAGGGCGCCTTACGGCGCCCTTTCTGTTCACACTCGATAAATTTATGCACGTGGGTCTTTTCTCATGACAAAGAATGTAAGTAAAAATTGTATGCTGCCGGCATTTACACTTAGCGCACTGAGCCTCGCGATAGGTGCAGAGGCTCAAGAGGCTGGATCAGATGGCTTTGCCCTAAATAAACCGATAGAGGAAGTCGTGGTTGTTGGGCGGCTTAAGAGTAGCGCAGAGAATGTGGTAATCGAGCGCCTAGAGCAGGAGGTCGCAATTGATTTCCTGAGCTCTGAAGCAATTGGAAGAGTTGGCGACTCCACCGTTGCTGCCGCATTACGACGTGTTCCAGGTGTTACTTTGGTAGACGATAAATATGTATTTGTGCGAGGCCTCGGTGAGCGGTACTCCAGTACACTACTAAATGGTGCAGTGGTACCTTCGCCAGATTTGTCACGTAGCGTAATTCCTCTGGATATTTTTCCGACCTCTATTGTTGATTCTCTTGCTGTGCAAAAGGTGCATTCTGCAGATATGCCAGCTGCATTTGGTGGCGGTAGTGTGGATATCCGAACTAAGGGCATTCCAAGCGATTTGGTTTTTAATATTGAAATTGGCTCTGGCTTAAATACTGAGTCAGATGGGGATTTTCTAAGCTATCAAGGGGGCGACGATGACGCTTGGGGGGAGGATGACGGTACCCGAGCATTGTCGTCGGCGCTTAGCAATGCGTTATATAAATATGCGGGCAGTTTTGATCGTAACGATATTTTAAGTGAAATGCGTAAAACCAATCCAAATGCTACGATTGGGGATGCCGAAGCTGTCAACAGACAGTTGGCGACTGAGCTTTATCGGCGGATTGATGTTTATGAGGTTAGTGGAGATCATGATTTTTCTGCAGAAGCCAATCTAGGAAATCGCTTTTACCTCGGCGACGAAGAGGAAACTGAAATTGGGTTTTTAGCAGGTATAGCCTATGATTCCCAATGGCGGAGTAAAAAAACTACTAGCCGTTCAGTAACAGAAGCTGAGGAAGTAGAACTTAAAAACGAAACCACCCAGAACGTATCTTTAACAGCAAATTTGGGCTTTGGCTTACGATTAAACGAAGATCACTATATTGAAACAACGAGTTTGTTTCTGCGAAATACAGATGACAAGGTGTCTATTACAGATCAATATGATCTAGATAAGCGGTTTTCCGTAGGCACAGACTCAGATCGTGTTTTTAAATTGCGCTATGAACAGCGAGAATTGGAAATACATCAAATTCGCGGCGAACATAAATTTGGCGAGGCTAGCCAATCACTTATTGCAAGCAAAGCATTTAGTATTATAGATGGTCTAAGTTTTGATTGGTTTTACTCTGATAGTGAATCTACCACCGAAATTCCAAATGAAGTGGCTGTACAAACAAATCATAAATTTAGCCCAGAGGCCGTTACGACCGTTGTTCGAGATAGCTCTTCAGCTGATTACCGTTTTACCGACTTAGATGATCAGGTAGAGAGTTACGGTTGGGAAGTTAAAATGCCCATTACAACGCGCAATTGGGCGATAGAGATGTCTGGTGGTAGTGAGTATTGGCAAAAAGTGCGTACTTATCGCCAAATACAGTTTGGTTTAGGCAGTGTTGATGCACCAAATAGTGCCCTTACAGGACCGTTGTCTGTGGTGTTTAGTGATCAAAATCTCCTAAATCCAAACCTTGGGTATCAAATTGCTGTCGCGGGTAGTAACTCAGAAAGCTACATCGCTGCGAATCGCGTTGATGCGTATTATGGTAAATTTGATGTAACTTGGCAGGATACTTGGCGTGTTGTAGCGGGTTTGCGCTACGAAGATTATCAGCAAGTCGGATTAACTTGGGACCCATTGGACTATGCTGGTAGCCCAATTTTAAGCTCTGAATCGGGTGGTCAAGGGGCCATAGTAAAAGAACTTCAAGACGCCGTATTTACAAATGATGATGTCTTTAAGTCTTTGGCGGCTACCTATATGTTGCCCGGCTTTTTTGCAGAAGACTTTCAATTGCGATTTGGTTATAGCGAAACTACGGTAAGACCTGATTTACGCGAGATATCAAAAGCCAGTTATTTCGATCCGATAACCGGTGCTTTGGTCTTTGGTAACCCAGACGTAATACCCGCTCAATTTAAAAATTACGACGTGCGTGCCGAATGGTTCTTTAGTAATGGCGATAATTTAACTGCATCGTTATTTTATAAAGACATTGCTGATCCAATTGAACAATTTCAGGCTGCGGCGGGCGACACTAATACTGCGGTGGAAATTATCAATGCTGAAAGTGCGACAATAAGCGGCGTTGAATTCGAGTTTATGAAAGACTTTGGCGACCTTTCTGATCGTTTAATACCTTTCTTTTTACAGGGTAATTTGACCTTGCTCGACACTGAGTTAGTTGCAGGCTCAAAGGCCGATGCGCCGACGAATCCCAAACGGGATCTGGTTGGAGCGTCGAAATATGCGGCTAACTTGATCTTGGGTTATGACGCGCCAAGTGAATTACATTCAGCCACTTTGTCGTACAATGTTTTTGGCGAGCGCTTATACTTTGCAGGCCGAAACGGAGAGCCTGACGCTTACGAACAGCCGTTCAATTCATTGGATGCTACCTATTCATACTATCCAACCGAAGCGATTATCGTAAAGTTAAAGCTGAAAAATATACTTGATGAAAGCCTAGAAATTGAACGAAATGGTGTTGTCACTTTCTCTGAGGATGTAGGTCAAACTTTTAGTGCTAGTGTGCAATATCAATTCTAGTGTGAATTAAACATAAAAGGCGTTTATTGACGCCTTTTTTAGTTTCTACAGGGTGGAATTTTTCTTGTATCGTGCTGATTTTTCAGAAAAATCTTCAGCAAGTTCGGTTCTGCCTAGGCGATAATAGATAATAGACGCAAAATGGTAAAAGCGATACTCATCCTTTTGTAATGATATTGCATGGCGAATGGCGCTTAGCGCGGCAGTAAATTCACCTTTTTCATATTCTGCTTTAGCGCGGCTGTAGTGCCAAAATGGGTTCTGCTTACGAAAATTGAGTGCAATTTTGTCAAGCTCCTTAGCGTTTTCAGTGTCCCCTTGCTCTTGGTAAAGACGGCTTAAATTACTAATCGCGACTTGGTCGTTAATGTTTAAGGTAAGTGCTTGTCTGTAGGCAGTTTCGGCGTTTGATACCCGCCCAAGTCGTCTAAATAGGGTGCCTAAATTTCCCCAAATATGACCAGCTTGGGGGTCTAAATAGAGCGCTCGGCGAAAATAACGCATTGCCTCGTCATTGTTACCTTGATTGAGATACTCTGCCCCTCGGTTGTTGTAGTGCTGGGCGGCGGCTTCTTGTTCGCTGAGCCGGTGTTGGGGGTAGTGGTATTCGTAATTATCGACGCTAAGATCAACGATTTCCTGTCCGTCTTCGCCAAAATCGACGACAACGTTAATGTGTTTGTAAAACACCATACTGTTGTCGCTGATCATATCCCAGCTAGGTGGGATCGTTACTTCGTTATAGTAAGCGTTAAGATTAGCCTCTCGCGCCAAGGCAATGAATAAGGAACTCAAAGACAGGCAGTTGCCCTTGCGCGCATAAAAGGTCTCAGTTGCGTTTAATGTGATCCCAGGGTCGTATGATAGGCCGAGCTGTGAGGGGCGAATCATGGCGTCTAAAAGATAGCTTAAGCGGGCGCGTGGGCTTAAGGCGGCCGGTACATTTTCTTCGACGAAATAGCGCATGTCGGCGTCAATAGCGAGAATGTTTTCCTCCGGAGAAAAAGCGGATTTTACGCTGATTGGGTTTATTTCATCGTTTAATAAGTTTGCAACTGCATTTGCTGGCGGCGGGTCGATTTGTACCGACGGCTGGCTTTGTTTGCTCGCACAGCCTGGTGCAAGGCTGCCTAGGCCGCTAATGAAAATGGCGAGGGCAATAGCTGAGCTGGGGGATTTTATTTTCATAAAATACATCACATTTGTTTATTATTCCGCGTTACAAGCGTAATTTACCACGATGGGTCAGTAAATACTGCGAGCTGTATCGTTTATTAATTTTCTGCAGGCATTGGTAAGTTGCCGATTCAGCGCCGGGGCTTCAATAAGCACACTGTTATTTTGACCTTGTATTTATGGCAACGTATTTTTCGGACTTGTCTATTAAAGCTAATTTGTTATGTCGCTGGGGTTAAATCATGCATGCATTACCACATCAATACTCGGTAACCGTAAACGGGCATCCGCAGGGACCCTTAAACGTTTTTGCAGATCATTTACCCGCATTAGCGGTTAATGCGCCAAGCCAATTCGATGGCCCGGGTGATAAATGGTCGCCTGAGGAGTTGCTCATGGCGGCTGCGGCGAATTGTTTTGTTCTGTCATTTCGAACGGTGGCGGCGTTGGCTAAGTTAGACTGGCTATCTATTGAGTGTCACAGTAACGGTGAGTTAGATAAAATCGAGCGCAATATGTTGTTTACTAAGATAACGATTTCCGTGACGTTGCTTGTTGCGGATGCCGCGAGCAGATCAAAAGCGGAAACCCTGCTTCGTAAGGCGGAGAAAATATGTATTGTGAGTAATTCCCTGTCGGCAAGAAAGTACTTAAAAATTAATGTGTTAAGTAAATATTAGACAGGGGTAAGTTTTATATGACGGCGCTAGGACGGTATTTGGCAAAGATTAAAAATGGAAAAATAGTATTGTGGTGCTACTTGATTTGGTATTTGACTACGGTCTATTTTTATTTTGATCCCGCCCCTAAAATTTGGATAAATGCGCTGGGTATCAGCGCGATTATTGGCTTCGGTTTAATGCTAAGTGTTGATGCTAGCGGTAGTCGATGGCAAACAGCTCGTTTGTTTATGATGCCATTTGCTGTGTCGAGTTTTTCTGCACTTATTAAAGGGCAGGGTTTCTTGTTTGTTTTTTCGCCAGTATTAAACGAGCTGTTATTAGGCGTTACGCTATGCGGGATTTTGGTGGTGTTGGTGCTTTATTTTAGGCATAGGTATTTATGATCTTTTCATCGCTATTGGTTTTCTAAATGAATTTAATTGTCATTGAATAATAACATAAGATTTCTTTAACCTGTGCTTGTGCCAGTTGGAGCTTGCATTAACGCGGCGTAGAGCGCGAGCACGCCGCTGACCTGGGCGCCTCGAGGTGAAATGGCGATAAACAGCAAAGTACGTTTTTTCCTGAGTCGATGCCTTCGCCGAAAAATAACGCCGAGTTCCAAGCATTCGCTGCCTCAGTTCCATGTTTGCGCATTGTGATTTTGAGTCCGCCGGTGGTGGCGCAGGTACAGAAGTAAGATGAATAATTTTGTGGATCAATAATGCGTCGACTACGCAAATGATCGCTGGGCCGTGGTGTTCGCGGTATCGAGTAAATCGCTACACTTGATCAATTCGTCGCGACTATTCGCTAAATTGGTGCGAAGGTCCTTAGCTTCAAGCAGCTCGATAACTGCTTGGTTGATAATACAGCTCATACTGCAATCTCCTTAGTGGCCTTGTGATATGGCGGGCTCATCAAATCTTAGCGGTTGTGAGTGTGGCGCTGGCGGCGTATCGCTTAGCTGTTCGTTGTGGCTTGCGGGGCACTATATAGAAGGTTATTTGAGTTCAGTATTTTGATGATTATGAATTGAATATTAGGGTGTAGGCATGACTTCTAGTGTGGCAATTTCGCTATGGCTATGATGTAGTTCAAGGCCAAAGCGGCCTGAGTGATCCGCGCTAAAGACAAGTGTGGCAGACTCATCGGCGGTGAGTTGAAATTTTAGGTCATAGCCGTGGAGGTGTAATTCGTCTGCGTGATCGGTGGTGACCTTAAGTTCGATCGCGCTGCCTTGCGGAACTTCGATGCGTCGGGGGCCAGAAGTCAGTGCGCCGCCTTTAATATTCAGCTCAAACTTTAGTGATGGTTGCTGTGCTGCTTGCACAATTGGGTCCGTGTCGTGCGGGGCAGAAAGTGCATATAGACCGCGGTGTGGCGCTGGGGCCGGTTTTAATGCAATAAACAGTGCGGTTAAGGCCGCGGCAGAAACCAGGATAAAAATTATTGGGCGGAAGTTCATGACTACCTCTATGCTAATTACCGGTGAAGGATATTGAGTAATGGTAAGCGTAAATTACGATTTAGTGAGTTTTGGGGTGAGGTTTCAATCTTGTCACTTGAGCCCTATATAGCTTGCTAAGTAAGTACCAAATTACCTTGCGCTACGTTGGCTTCTGACGTACCACTGGATTGGTTCGACCCCACTTTTGTCAGTATGATGGCGCATAACGGAGGCGTGTACTATGCAATACGTTGCCAGTAAGCGTCAAAAAGTGAGTGTAATTACAAATGCAGAGCAAAGAAACGAAATCAGTATTCGGCCGCTTTTTAAAGTTTTGGCGAGGCGTACATGGCATGAGCCAAGAGACGCTGGCCGGACGCTTAGGCAGTTCACCGAGGCATATTAGTAGAATGGAGAACGGTAGTAGCCGTGCCAGTGAAGCGATGGTGCTTGATATTGCACGG
>NZ_JBFHDY010000109.1:0-12117 GCF_041584495.1 Zhongshania sp. | reverse complement strand
TGGTTTTACCGGCATCGACGTGGGCGAAAATACCAATATTTCTGTAAAGGGATAAATCAGTCATGGCGCTCTCTGTAAGCTGGGTTGAAAATAGGGCGCTAATATACAGGATATTAAGCGGATATGCCCCTATAAATGAGTTTGTCTAAATTATTTAAGTGAAATATTACGCGTTTTAGCTATCTTTACTTTGGTTTTGGTCCAATAAAGCCTGTATTTGCTTTTCTAGCTGACGAATTCGACCAGACATCTCGTCTAGCTGGGTATAGCGAACGGAGTTCCGACGCCATTTTTTAACATCTTGCTGAGGGGGGGCAGAAGCAAATACACCGGGTTCGGTATTGCCCTTAGTGACAATGGTACCACCGTGAAAATGGGTATTATTAGCAATTGAAATATGACCATTGATCGCTACCGCGCCCGCGACTGTGCAGCCTTCACCAAGGGTCGCGCTACCGGCGATACCGACACAGCCGGCGATGGCTGAGCCTTTACCGATTTTAACGTTGTGGGCGATGTGAACGAGGTTGTCGATGATTATATTGTCGCCAATGATCGTGTCGCCGAGTGCGCCACGGTCTATCGAGCAGTTTGAGCCAATTTCGACATTGTCACCGATGACGACGGCGCCGAGTTGGTGAATTTTTTGCCAGCCGCCGCGCATTGGTGCAAAACCAAACCCATCTGAGCCAATAACGGTGCCACTGTGGATAATGCAGTTTTTGCCTAGTGCTACGCCGTGGTAAATGACAGCGTTTGGATGAATCAGCGTATTGTCACCAATACTGGCGTGATCACCCACAACGACGCCAGGATAGAGTTTAGCGCCTGCGCCAATCGTGGCGTTTTCACCAATCACACAATTGGCGCCAATCGCAGCACTGGCGTTAATCTTGGCGCTGGCCGCAATCACAGCCGAGGGGTGGGCACCTGAAGCCAACACCGATAAGGATTCAAAGAGAGCTGAAACTTTTGCATACGTCAAATAGGTGTTTTTAACGATGAGTTTATTACCGCTGTATTTGTCGGCAAAGTCACTGCTTAAAATAACGGCGCCGGATTTACACTGGGCAAGATATTCGGCGTAGGACTCTTGATTGACAAATGACAGCTCGTCGCTGTTTGCCGTTTGCAAGTCTGCTATGCCGGAAATGATGTGGTTTGCATCGCCCACGAGTTCGGCGTCGAGATACTCTGCCAATTCTGCCAAGCTTTTTTTAATATTGCCCATAATTCTCTCGCTGTCGGTATCCAGTGTGTGGGTTTTTACGGTGGGTCGAATACAGGAGTTAAAGCCGAAATTGCAGTGATAAACCGCGCAAAACTAGGGCATTTCTTCCGCTGGGTAAAAGACTTACCAAGGCGTCGACATCGTGGAGCGCTATTGTAAACACTGAGATCGCTTTTACACTGGTTTTTTTGGGGAAAATTTGCTCTGGCCAGCTACTGCGAGCACCGCTCTCGTCCTGAACGGTGCTTTTGCCTATTTTGGTTTACAACACGCCATTCGTGACACGAACGGCATAGAAGCCGCTATAACCAAATTTCTTTGCGCTCCGGGACAAAAGCGGGGCGGGGCATCGCCCAGTTACTGGCTGGCGCGGGTATGGTGAGGATCCGAGGTTGAACTGGGGCATTGTAATACGCAATTTCTTTTGGCTTTTCTGGATTGCGAATATCAAATATCCGTAGACCAGAGAGAATCATACTGCAGGCCGCAATGTCGGGATTGACTCGGCTGGGCGCTGAACAGTAATGTCCAGCATACCCTCCGGTGGGGTTAAATGCGCCGGGATCGTTGGCAATGGTATCTCGATTTTCAGGCTCGTGTACCGCTAAGCGTAGGTTAGATACGACCCATGGCTTAGTCTCATCAGTAATATCAATAATACGGCCTGCGCCGACAAATTTGCCGTGGGAGGCCACCAAGGCGTTGTTGCCGGGCTCGTTGCTTGAGTATTCGTCAATTTCCAGCAGGTAGGCTTTGCCATTACGGGTAAAGGGCATGGCACTTTGGGGGATAGTTTGATTTTCCCAGGAGATCTGCGCAATTTCGTATACTTGGGGGCTAGCTTTGCGCGCTTGGATTTCCGAGACATCTAAAATTAATACCCCGAAGCCATTGCCCGATGCGAGATAGGCGCGGTTGCCGTCATCTCTGAGTGATAAGCCATGAGAAGTGTAGTTGCCGGTCCATATATGTTTGGGGAGGGCTGGATCTGAAATATTCACTGCCGTCAGGGTCGGCGTCCCTGGTGACGATGAATAAAAAGTCTTGCCGTCGGGTGTTATGCCGCTTTCATGGCCGAGAACACCGACCGGCGCTGAGGATTTTAGTACTGGATTGCGGCAATCCTCAGAGAGGTCATAGACATCAACAATCCCGGGGTAAACGCCAGGATTGCCCATTACCGCCGCGAGAATGCCTGCTTGCTGAGAAACCACGACTGACTCGTGAGGCGACAACATTGCCGGCGTAACTAAGCGAGCGGTCATCACCGGGTTAGTGGGGTCAGTCATATCCAATACATTTACCCCGGCATCCATATCAAGGACGTTGCTTGGGTACAGTAGGGTACTGTCGTAGTAAGCGCACTCCCGGCCGGTCTTGTCGACATAGCGCTCAACTTTGAAACCGCCGACGGTGCCAACCGCATTCAGCGTAAAATACGAACCCACTAACTCAGTGTTGCAAGTGAAGCCGAGTTCAGCAAGGCCAGCATCATGATCGGCCTGGGACACGCGGCCTTGTTTTCCTGTTTCGAGACGAGAGCCCGCGCCGCAAACCGCGCGCTGAGTGCTTGGGCTATCAACGACCTGCGTAGAGGGGGGCTGCGCCATTGTTTGAGTTGCATGCCGTTAAGCTACTTGTTGCGACGAGCATTACGCTTAAATAGATACAGTGCTTCATTATTAAGCTCCCTTGGGGCTTGGTAAAACTAGGTGTAAAAACCCGCCGACTTAGTCTATTGCAGTGATGCTAATAGCGGCCAGTATGGCTTGTATATGATCAATTTCTTTGGATTGATCGAGTACTATTTGCGCGGCGATTTTTCGCACCGCAGGTAATTTGGCTTGTGTGGCAGTATATTCAGCCATAGGAATGCTACCTTGGTGGTGGGCAAGCATTAAACGCAAAAACAACTTGTCCCGCTCTCGTCCGGCGAGGCACCGTAATTGAGCGATGTCGTCATTGCTCGCAATACCGGGCATGCCTGCCGGCGACTGGCGGCAGACGATTAAATATTGGTTTAACCGTTCGTCTAAGGGCTTGTTGCCGAGTAACATCCAGTTCATTTCTGGTGTGGCAGGCAGGAACGCTTGATTCCATAATCTGAGCCAGCCCTGCATTTCGCCCAGTTCGCGCATCTGGCTATTGGCGATCGCCCGCACCATGGCCTCTAAGCCGGTAGGGCGATCATCTAACAATAATTGCGCGATCGTGATGGCTTGGCAACGACATCCTCATAGGTGGTACCGGTAGCGGCATGTTGATCGGTGGTACTGGCACGGACATCTATATATTCAGTAGTGACACCCTCGAAGACGGGGATCTGGACATCATTCACGATATCGACGGCGACGGGTTGCTGCAGCTTAACGGCGAATCGCTAGATCTCTCTACCTTGGAGAATAATGGCGGCAATGTGTGGAGCACCGAAGACGCTAGCATACGAATGACCCGGGACGGTGTTGTCAGTGGTAGCGGTGACCTGCTTATCGCGCTTGATCGCAGTAGTGTGACTAACTAAATAAAAATTAAGGATTTTCAGAACAGCACTTTCGGTATCACACTCCCCGATAGTGAAGACTTGGTGCTGCCTGATATTACTACCGCAAGTACAATTAACGGCACCAGCGACGATGATAATCATAGCGGTACCGAGGCCAATGATGCCATCAATGACGCCATTGACGGCCTTGGGGGCGACGATGTTATCGACGCCGGTACGGGTGACAACGGTGTTGATGGCGGTGTCGGTGACGACCATATTATGGGTGGCGATGGTGAGGATTCTCTGCTCGGCAACAACGGCAACGATTTTTGCTTTTCCGAATGCTCGGCCTCAGTGATCGGCGCTCTTTGCTATCATTAGCTGAATCGCTATGGCATCGTGCATCAAAAGACCGGTTGGAGCGGGTGAGTATTGCTATGAGTGAGAAAATTGTAAAAATAGCGGACGATTTCTGGAATATTCGCGGTGAGTTCAAAATTGGTGGCCTGTTAAATATTGGCACCCAAGCATCATTGCTGCGCTGCGCGAGCGGCAAGTATGTGTTGCTAGATGCCTACACGCTAAATGCTTCCCTCAAAGCAGAAGTCGACGCTTTGACTTGTAACGGCGCCGATATTGAAGCCATTATTAACTTGCATCCGTTTCACACCATGCATGTTGCACAGATGCATGAGCAGTACCCAAAGGCGCGACTGTACGGTACCCAGCGGCACCTGCAGATATTTCCAAATTTGCCCTGGCAGCCAGAACTGACTGAGTCAGCTGGGTGTGCAGCATTGTTTGCGCATGACCTTGAATTCTCTATCCCCGCTGGGGTCGATTTTATTTCTGATAATGAGCATCTGCATTTTTCGTCAGTGCTGGCGTACCATAAATCGTCTAAAACGATCCATGTAGATGACACGCTAATGTACCTACCGCTACCGGGCTTATTGGGGAAATTGAAAAAGCCTGAAGTTAGTTTTCATATCACACTGGCAAAAACCTTAGAGAAGCGAGCGGGCGCGGCTCGCGATTTTCGCGAATGGGCAACACAGTTGAGTGAGCGCTGGGCCGACGCAGAAAACCTCTGTGCGGCGCATTCAGCGCCCTTGCTTGCTGAGCCGAATTCCGCGATGGCCCACCGAATACGTCGAGCCTTACAAAAGACTGAAAAGGCATTGCGGGCGCATGAGAAAAAGTACCCTTGAGCGGGGCGGCAGCCTTTGGCTTTTAAAGGGTGTGCTGTTACGGGCAAAGACGTTGCCTTAGCCCTGATTCACTGAGGTCGTGGCATTTCGCTTTAGTTGTATGCCCGTATAAATGCCGCCAACGAGGATGCCACTGACAAAGCCCCACCAGTGCGATTCAGTTGCGACCCTAATGCCAATTAAATTTGCAGTGAATTGCGGCTGTCCTTCAAATGCCAATTTAAGGCCAAGCAAGCACAAGATGAGGCAGGCGTAGCCTGGGGTTTTTCTGAGTGCAGTGATGCTATAGCTGGCGACTAGACCGTGGAGTACTGCCGAAAAGCCGACGTAATAAAGGAGCTGCGACTCAAATACATACAGTAACAGGCCGGTTAAAAAAGCAATAAACATGCTTAGGCTGCAAAGTGTTCGCGTAGAAAAATTGTCGCCGATCAGGAGCAGTGCGACGCTAAGCCCAATGCTATTGAGTAATATGTGGTTGCTATTGTTGTGAACAAAGTGGCCGGTAATGAGTCGCCAAAATTCCCCGTTTCCAATTTTTGTCCTATCCCAGGCCATGTCCCAGTAAAGGTGGCAGGCCTGCGTGGCGGTTAATAAAGCTAGGACCGCGATAATTCGCAGAAAAGTGAATTGGCCTACAGAGGTTTTTTTAAATAAAGCCATTGTTCACCGCTGTTTATGATGGGGCGTCGCGGCGGTTGGCGACGGCGGTATAATATAGCGCGGCGGAAGACATGTTGTATCGAAGCCTATTGATTTTAGCAAGCGCGGTACCTGCCGACAATTGCCCTTGTTGACCTTTCCAGCGATACAGCATGTTGCTAGTCACACCTAATGGTTTAGACGCTTCAACCACTGAGTGGTCCTGGTCACGAATCAAGGTAACGACTTCTTCTTTGAATTCTTTAGAGTACTGCTTGTGACTGCGTTTCTGTCCCATAATGACACACCAATAATTGACGGGTATTGTCTCTTATTAAAGGGTCCGCTTCATTCAATCAGAACACACAGTACGAATACAGCGAAGGCATGCATCTGCCTGATAATGTGTCCGTTAATGTCGAAGCCCTAGCAAACCAGGTAGAACAAAGTGATTTCAAAGTGTGTCGGCGACAGATGGCAGCATTGCCATTACATTTGTTGAGGTTTACGCTAATAAGGTCATTCACGGATGCTTAGCGATACGGATTGAGGCGTTTTGCTGCTCTAGCTCATGTGACAATCTGCGAGCTGGCTTTTGATCTGCTCATTGGTATTGCCGAGGGCAAGCGATAGCAGTGAGAAAGCGTATAAGAAGTGCGATTGTACATCTTTGTAAATGCAGCCCCCGGCGTCGATAAGGGCTCGGCTGCTATCGTAAGGGGTTTGTATATATCCGCTAGGGAAAGCGCTTAATAGAAAGAGTGTTTTATCGGCGTGTTCGCGCAGGTGTTCAATAAGGTCGTTGTAGTCCGCGCCATAGGGGCCTGTTCCGCTGTGGTATAGCTGGATGACGACGATGTCTCGGCCCCTTGTGACGGCTTGGAGGACGCCTTTGTCTATGCCGGGGTAGAGCGTTATGCAGCATATTTTGGCTTGGGCTGCTTTGATGGCCTTTTTGTCAGGTAGGCTGGCAGTTTTAATTTTGGGGTGTGTTATGCCCTTGCTGGATATGGGGTTGGATAAGCCATATTTGGGGGAATAGCTTGCAAGTACATTATTGTATAAGGCACCAAAGCATGAGTCATCAAAGCTCATGGGCTTAACGTCGAAGCCATTGAGTATTCTGGCCTCACTATTGCTATCGTTTGATCTGAACGCGACAAAAACGCCACTTACTGGATGGTTTGAGGCGGCAAATTCTAATGCGGCTAAAAGGCTCAAAGCGGTGTCTGAAGACGGGTTGTCGGGTGAGTAAAATGCGCCGGTAAAGCAAATTTTCTTATTCCATAAATGTCCTAAGGCCACGGCTGCTGATATTGTATAAACTAAAGTGTCGGTCCCGTGAGTTACAACGATACCGCTTGCATCTGTTGCGCAGGCTGTTTGGATACTCAACAGAATATCTAGCCAATCACTGGGTGCTAATGCTTCAGAATTTTTATTTATTGACGATATGACTTCAATGTCATAGCCCAGTGTGTGCTTTGCTATTTCTATTTCTTCGGCAATTTTGTTTGCAGATAGATCTACCGAGACAGCGCCAGATTGCAGGATGGAGCCTATCGTTCCTCCGGTGGTTATAACGACAATCTTGTTATTCATTTTGTTCACCAAATTACTATCAGTTGATACCCGCCGAGCGCTATATGTCCAAAAGTTAGTAGCGATACCGTTGGCAGTGCTTAATTAAGACACACCACGCTGGCAAGGTGTTTGGTCCTTCGTCTTGACGTTGGCAGTTCAGGGCCTCATAAGTAAAGAATGCGTAAACTGCATAGAATTGCGGCTATTCTCTCACAGTACGTCGAAGCTGTTAGCGAGATTTTGTCGAGTGTTATGTAATGTTGCCCCGCAATGTCAAAAATACGTCGTCGGATTTTGACCTTGCAGGGGCATTCAGCGCTAAGGGCTTGTTGTTTGGTCACGACTCTTAATTGAAGCTGCAATTTAGCTTGGGAGCAGTCAAATGAGTCTGCCACCTTTTGAGCTGAGTGTTAGTCGTTTTATCGATGCCCCACCGGACACTGTGTGGCAGGTGATGATTGAGCGTTTGTTAGAGTGGTGGTGCCCTAAACCGTGGCCTACGGAGGTGATCGACTTAGATTGGCGCGCCGGTGGCCGCGCTGCGCTGACAATGTGCGGCCCTGATAGCGAGCGGGAGCTTACTGAGGGCGTCGTACTTGAGTTCACACCGGGTGTGCGCTTTGTGTTTGCGGACGCGCTTACCGTCGATTGGCAGCCACGTGATGCCTTTATGATTGGTCGTTTCGAAATTAGTGCACAAGAGCAGGGTACGCGCTATACCGCCAGTACGCGACAATGGAACGAGGCCGCGATGAAGCGGCATGCGCAAATGGGGTTGACTGAGGGCTAGGCGGTGGTAGCCGAGCAATTGGCCGCTTTGGCGGAGGCCTAATCTCGCGATCAATAGTCGGAGCGGCTGCGCGACGGAGCCGCGAGTTTAAGCCGCTTGCTTTTGGCTTGTGGCCACAATTGGTCTGTTTGTCGCAGTTTGGCTTTTGCCTTTTAAGGCGTAGCAGTTGAGGCCGGCCATGTGAACTTTACGTAAATAGTGTTCCCAATTTATTGCACGGGCATCTACCGGAAACAGCGCTTGATCTGCGGGCCCCATGCGCTTGGCTAAACCGATGAGCTTGTCGTTGTGGAAGGTATATTCTGGTTCGGTATAAAACGAGAATATAGTCGATAAGTTTATGGCGGCATCAAGGTTGCGGCGGGCTTTGAGACTTCGCTTCCAGCCTAGCTTGCCAAGGGTTTGACTGGCAATAAGCAGTACAAAACTCATGCACAAGGTAATAGCATTAAACAGGCGCTTATTCACTGCAATAAATGGTTTGCGAGGACGCCGTGCAAACAGTTTGTCGTAAGCTCCATGGTTTTCTTTGGCCTCGGCCATTAAATGGTCGATAAACGTGCCTAGCGTGAGTGGGTTGGCTCCGCCGCTGCAGCATTGATAAACGTGATGGTTGCCCGGTGTTTTCAATTGTTCTGCGAGTGAAAGTAGAATGCTGTTAGCCACTAAATCGGCGGGAATAACGTCGATAACGCCACTGCGTTTGCCGGGGAAAAAGCTTACTTTTTCTTTGGCGTAGGCGAGTAAAATCGCGTCGGCAACCTTCACGCCTTCGATCCAACCCGGTGCCGGTTCGTTTAGCGTGCTTTCAACAATTGACGGTCTTAAAAGGGTGAGTGAGTAACCCCTCAGCGATTTTAAAAGAATTTGCTCGCCCAGCCATTTAGTAAAGGTGTAAGTATCATTCCAGCCTAGGGCATTGGCTTCACGAATACCGAGGTCAATCAGTTGGCTTTTAAGTTCTTTGCCTTGGTATTGGCTGTGTACATCAGCAATTTTTGATTCTAGTTCTTCGATTAAACTGCACACTTCGAAGTAGCCACTTTTGTGTTGAGTGAGTTCACCGCGTGTTGGTTTCACCACGGTTTCGTGAATAGGGCCTTTGTTGAAGCCGTTAACGTAGCAGGTTGAGACTTGTATAACGGGAATATTGCCTGCGATATCTGACAACTCGACAATATTACGCAAGCTGTGAGTGTTGATCGCGAGGGCGCGGTCGAGCTCCTCGCGAAAATTGACACTGGCGGCGCAGTTCACTATCGCGTCGATTTTACCGGCAAGTACACGGAACTCGCTGCGTGGTAGACCAAATTGGGGCTCGCTAATTTCACCGCTTATGCAGTGAATACGATTGTCGCAAAAGTCGTTAAAGTAGCTGGCAGAGTTGAGTTTTAAATGCTCAAAGACCGACGATGTGGCTATTTCATTGGCAAAACGGCTACCCGCATTGGCGTGCTTTTTATTGCCGCGAATGACTAAGTAGACGCCGCCAATACCGGGGACGGTACGCATGATTTTTTCCAGCATGACCTTGCCAACAAAGCCCGTGGTGCCGGTAATTAAGACGTGCTTTCCTTTGAGGAGTCGCAAAGTCTGGGAGACGTTACTGCTAGCGGTGTCCATGTGTGCTTCCTCGTTCAGTGCTTTATTGCTGAATTAGCGATTCGTGAAGTGCTTTGCCTTAGTATCTTAACGGCAATACTTGACCCTAGTGTTACAGCAGCGAGGCAAGTTATTACTAACGCTATTGGTTACGTTAATGCATCAAGTAAGCCAAGTTCGTGTGGCAGTAATTATTTGCTTGATTAGGTGCTTGGCGAGGTTGATACACTTTTGGGGGCAGCTAACGTCGTCGAACATCGTGTGCTACGCAATGCGTTTGATCGAATATTTTCGCTTTGCCGCACCAATCTTAAGCGCGCAACGCTAAATTGGTGCATGCGCTGCACCTGATACGATGCGAAGCAGGTAGTTTGTTGAGTAAATGTTGTCATCGACTTGTTCAGGCGGGATTAAGTTAATGGTGAGCATACTGCTGCCAACGTAAATAGGAGCTCTACTATGAAACTACTTCCTGCTATGACGTTTGCCACGCTTGTTGCACTTCCTAATTTTGTCCTTGCAGAGCATGAAAGTGGTAGCCCTTATCGCGGCGGCCCGAGTATGTATGTGTTTGGCGGACTCAGTGCGACAGAGTACGATTTTGAAGCGTCGGATTTTCGTTACAGTTTTGGTGATGGCTCGCTGTCGGATGTCCAAATAGATAATGAAACGAAGGGTCTTCGATTTGGTGTGGGCTTTGGTTTTAGCCCTGAGCTGGCGCTAGAAATGGGGTTTGTTGACCTAGGCAAGTTAACGGCCAGCGGCGTTTCTGATGGTTCGCAAGTTTTGAATAATGGCTATAGTGCTGGGCGCGTGGATATGGACGCCGATGTTGATGGCGTGTTTTTAGGGGTAAAAGTGTATACCCCGGCTCACGAGCCAATGGGCGCGTATGCTCGGTTTGGGGTTTATGCTTGGGAGTTTGCGGGTACCTTGGAGGATACCAGTCGTAGTGGTAAATTTTCGGTAGAAGGTACAGACCCCTATATTGGTATTGGGCTACGCTTTGCGGTAGCCCGTAATGCTGACATACAAATAGGTTACGACCACTATGTGTTGGATGATGACGAGTCGGTGAATATGTCGGCCAACACCTTGTCTGCGGATTTTGTCTTACGTTTTTAAACGATTAAGTTAATTCAGGCGGCGGCAACCCGGGGGTTACCGCCGCTTTTTTTTACGCCATTTATGCACTAGGTCGAATGATATTTGTTTATATAAGCGGGTATTTAGCCGCGTTTAGCGTTGATGTTGTGCGGTCCAATTATGCACATTTTGTAACAGGACATTGCTGCCTTAGGCCGGTATAGTGTGGCCCATTGCAAAATGTTATCGGAGAGGACATGGCGGATTTAAGGTTTACTTTGAACGGTCAACAGCAGGCCTTAAGTGTTGATGAAGGTACGCCGCTGTTGTGGGTGTTGCGTGACCATCTGGCCATGACCGGCACCAAATTTGGTTGCGGTATGGGGCTGTGTGGCGCGTGTACCGTGCATTTGGACGGCAGCCCAATTCGGAGCTGCAGTTATCCAGCTGAATTTATCAATGGCCGTGAGATTACTACCATTGAGGGGCTTGGGGCGGCGGACGATCGTTTGCATCCCGTTCAGCAAGCGTGGTTGGAAATGAATGTTCCCCAGTGCGGCTACTGCCAGTCGGGCCAGATCATGTCGGCCGTGGCTTTGCTCGCTAATAACAAGGCACCTAATGACGCTGAAATAGATGCCGCTATGTCCGGTAATATCTGCCGCTGTGGCACCTATCCGCGGATTCGCAAAGCGATCCACCGCGCGTCAGAGCTTGCCGTACAGCACTATAACCCTGCTGAAACTGTTAAGGAGAACGTGTAATGACTCTCTCTAGACGCAGTTTTATTAAAAGCGGCGCGGTGTTGGGCAGCGGCTTGGCCATTGGGTTTAACCTTAGTGGCTGTGCTAAACCAGAATACCCGCATTTTTCGGCCACAGATTTACAGCCCAATGCCTTTTTGCAGATTAGCCCCAGTGGCGACGTGATTTTGCAATTGCATAAGTCCGAGATGGGTCAGGGTGTGTACACCGGAATGGCAACCATGGCCGGCGAAGAGCTGAATATGGAGCCGGGCCTGATTACAGTGCAGCAGGCGGAGTTTCATCCGGATTTCCGCGACCCTGAATTTTACGTCATGATTACTGGCGGTAGCTCGTCGATAAAATTGAACTACAGCATAGTGCGCGAGGCGGCAGCCACGATCGCGGCAATGTTAAAGACCGCGGCCGCCCAGCATTTATCACTGCCGGAATCGGCGCTTACGCTTAAAAATGGTAACGTCGTCTACGCTGGCGGCGAGGTGACATTTGCCACCTTGCTGCCGATTGCCCGGGGCCTCCCGACCCCGACCGAGGTGAAACTCAAGTCGCCACAGGATTTTCAGTATATTGGTCGTCACAACCAGCGCTTAGATGCCTTGGCTAAAGTGACCGGTAAGTCTGACTTCGGAATCGATGTTCAATACCCAGAGGCGTTAACCGCAGTGTTACTGCGCTGCCCGCAGTTTGGTGGTAGGGTCAAGCGCTTTGACGCAAGTGAGGCG
>NZ_JBFHDY010000108.1:0-12130 GCF_041584495.1 Zhongshania sp. | reverse complement strand
CGTTCAATCTCAAGGCCAGGTATGCCTATAATTCTTCCTGCGTGGGACATCGGTATTCTCCATCAAACTGTTTCTTCGCAAATTCAGTTTAATGAATGCCGGTGTCCCCCGTTAATGATGAAGAGCCATCTGCAGAAGCTTTGACACCGAAGAAGCGGCCACACAGTGGCTAAATCAGCTTGCCAAAGCCGCCCGCACCAATCGTTTTGACGCCGCATTACGGGGCGCCACCATCACGGTCGGCGAACTGCTCGATGTCTTCATTAAGCAGAAAACCGAAGAATGGAAACCCAATACTCGACGCACCACCACCTCAAAAATTCGCTCTATGCAGGCACAGCACCCAGATTTGCTGAACATTCCTGCGGACTCCTTCTGCACAAGCCACATTGCCGAGATGGTTACTCGGCTCCGCAAGGCGAATCCGCCCGTAGCAGCCGCCACGATCAAGCAAAATGTCGGCTTTATTCGCACTGCCTATAATCTGGCCAATGCTCGACTGGGCTTCAATCTCGACAACCCCGTAAAGCCCGGCTGTCTTCCCAAAGTAAACAACGCCCGAGACCGACGCCTATTCCCCAATGAGGAAGAAAAACTTCTGGAAGCCTGCGCTAAGTATGAAACAGACACTCGGTGCACAACCCCAATAGGCCTAATAGTACGCTTTGCCCTGGAAACCGCGATGCGTCAGGCGGAAATCGCCCAACTGCGCTGGCAAGATATATACAAAGACCCGCAACTGGGCGTCACGTTCGTTACCGTAGACCGCAAGTTCTCGAAGAACAACGATGCACGGAAATTCCCCCTCTCGTACAACTTAGCGCAGGAGATAACGTCGTTGCGAAGCGAAAATGCAGAGGCAAGCTCCCGCGTGTTTGGCAGCAATGCACCTCAGATCCGTCAAGCATTTGAACGAAGTGCAGCGAGAGCCAAGTTAGAGGGGCTTCGATTTCACGACCTTAGGCACGAGGCAACCAGTCGCTTATTCGAACGGCACCACCTTGAGCCCCATGAAGCCCAACTGATTACTGGCCATCGAACCATCGCCATGCTCAATCGATATACACACCTGAACGCACAGCACTTACTCGGAAAAATGCGGAATGTATTGCCACCCGCATCGTAGATGCGTATTCCAATATAGATAGCTAGGCATCCTGCATGGCTAAAAATTGGGGCGATGCAGCCCCCACCTCAGCGAGGCTAACGAGCCGCCCGGTAATTTCGAGCCTTTCTCGAAGCCGACGTCCTCATTGGCATAGTTGATATCCAGGATTCAACGTCCGACCGCAACCAAACCCGACACCGAGGAGAAATCTCCCGATACGGCGGAAACGGCCCGCCTCTCGCGATTCGATTGGTTAGCGATTGGGGTGCAATACCAAGTAGCGCGGCGACTTCGTCTCGATTCAGAATTTCTTCCGTAGGCACTGTATATCTCCAGAAGTGGAAGTACAGATATACAGTGGGAGAACATGGAACAATGACCTGCAAAAACTCTTTGACAGGTTAATACTAGGGCTGGGCGAGCAACTCCCTGCGGAGATTGTCGAATTACGCGAGAATTACATTACGTACGTAAAGCACGCTATGCTTATTATTTAAAGCTAGGCTCCCAAGATGCCCTCAACTCCTCCTCTTCCAACTCCTGCTCTTCGTCAGGAAGTTCATCTACAGACAAAACCGTCAGGGTTTTACCATACCTCCCTAGCCCAACCACTTCCTCGTACAGCTCGTATGATTTATTGCAGCCGAACCAGTCTGAGAAAGAACTGTTATTCTCCGCGCACTGGCAATTTAGTACGTTATTTCTATAACTATTAAATCTGTGGGTGACACTATTTCGGGGTAATAGAGAGCCCTTTCTGGGCCACGAAATTCCTTTAACCTGTTTCAACTCCTCAGACAAAAAACAGTAGCAGAGTTCATTCCCTTCACTTACAACAACTGCTATAGCATCACTCGCTCGCTGAGCGTAACGAATTGCTGCCGCTGTCAGCGAGGAATTGAAACATCTCGACAATGCTCTAACCGCAGAGATTCCACTTTGATGCTTATTAATTTCTGCATCAAAGAGAGTTGAAGGCATTAAGAGCCCAGCCGCAAAGTGATCCGCCTCGAGCTCGCACCTATTGTCGGTAGTAAAACCCGCTCGCGAAAAATGCGGCCCTTGAGAAAGAAGTTTTTCAGGGTGGCCAGGGATAGAGTAATGGCCAAGCTCGTGCGCAATACTAAAATTCTCAAAGCCTGGATTGTCGAGATACGTGGCATACTGGATACCGAAATTACCGCCCGCTTCCAGCAACATGCCAGAAACTCCTTGGTAATTTGGAGGAAGGGCTTCCACGATAATATCAAGCTGTTCGGCTATATAGACGGGATCGATAGGCGCATCGTCAAAATACTCGAGCGCCAATCTTTCACCAAGCCTTGTTGCATTTGACTGCCAAAGCTCCGCCATAATCCTTATAGCCCCCTATTTATATTCCTTGTTCCTCGCAGCTAGACGAGCCATAAAGTCTTTCGCAAGCTCGCGATCCTGCTCAGTCATTTTCTGATAATCTCTAAAAATCTCTGCCTCGTGAGATGGCACTCCAACGGGATCATCAGTTCTTCCCATAAGGTAGTCTATGGAAATATCCAGCGCATCTGCAATTTTTCTTAAATTATCAAACGACGGTTTCCGTGTTTCCTTCTCAAAATGAGAGATTGCTGTTGCCGGCAAGCCCGCCTTTTTAGCGAGAGCATCCTGACTGAGCTCTCTAATGCTGCGCATTTGCACAAGTCTCTTAGAAAACAAAGATTGACCAAGTGTTGACATAATATTGACGATTCCGTAAAGTGTAAATTGACGGTATTTTCAAGAGGGCGCAGCCCTTTTATTTTTGGTCTGCGACTTGACGATTTCGTCAAATACTAGACTACCAATTGTAATTATTCAAGGAGAAGCGCCATGGCCGATAGGGCTATATACAAATCAGGCAAAGACCGTGATGGAGACATCACTAAATTATGTAGCGAAGGTGAGTACTGGTCTCCGAGAAGCAAAGCGGATGCGATTCATGATATTGAAAGCGGGGTTCACACATATTATGTGCCTTGGAAGAGCGGACGTACTGAGATCCGAGTAGTTAATGAACCTACGGGAAAATATCTACGAACGGATCGTGACCAAACATCTAAAAACAACCTTGATGACCTTCCAGACTGCTAAAAAGGAGCAATCCAATGAGCAAGAAAAGAGACGTGCATGTGGTACCGCATAGAGACGGAGGATGGGCTACTCGCAGAGAGGGCGCAGGCAGAGTTGGCTCGCGCCATGAAACTCAACGTGACGCTATCGATAGAGCACGAGATCAAGCAAATCGCGAGAGAACTGAGGTTGTAATCCATCGACGTGATGGGCGGATACGAGACAGCGATAGCTATGGAAATGATCCGAGCCCACCAAAAGATAGAAAGCATTGATGCATTGAAAGCCCCTTCCTACCCAGAGGGGGGCCTTCAGGCTCTCGAGAAAGATTGCGCCAAATATCTCCAGCGGCGCGGCACACAAGAAAATTCGCTTTCTTGACCGCCACCAAAGCTGATCAGCTTATGGAAATTACGCAGATAAAGGTGAAATTGAAACATGGATGAACAAGAAACTGACTTTCAGAAAAGGCAGGGGTCAATTGGAAAATTTGATCTTATAGATAAAGTTTGGCAGTGGCGTTGGTCGTTACGGCTGACGATTCTCGTACTTTACGTTGACTCCATATTTTTATTACGAGACGGAACTGGGATATTGGAATCCTCACTCTCGCCAACAGACCTATTCGACGATTTAGGCTTTTTTTTGGTTGCGCTAGCGCTCTTTGGAATCTCAGTATCTCTGATCGTTCCTGCTGCCTCTTATCTCATGGCATCGCTTCTCTGTTTTTTACCAACCCAGGACGCAAAAAAATATTTCGATAGGCCATACGGTGCAGTAAGAGCGAGCAAATTTCGTGACATCGCATTAGAGCGGAAATGTGACTTTATGATGCGTGAATATATTCGGCACCAAAATGAGCGCAAGGCAATCACCCACACCTTGTCTGAAGTCGGCCAACTGACAACAGGTGTACTAATGTTAGCCCTCTTCGACATGGCGCTCCCGGAATTTGGCTTTGGCGAGTCATCTATCATTCTCAATATCTTTTCGTTACTCGGCCCCGCCGCCCATTTCCTCTCATTCCTAGTGATATCGTGTATCGCCGTAGTATTGAAAATTGCTTGGCTTCCAGAATATGACGACTGGATACATTACCCGTCTTTGGCCAAAGAACTTGAACAAGATGAATAATTTATCGACTACCCAAGGGCGAATTTCGCGGACAAATGCAGAACCATGAATTGACTCTAACTTGCCGAGCTTTTACTAACTCGATAAGCAAGGAGGTATCCTGTAGCCAATACCAAACTAAACGCAGCATAAAATAAAACACCAATCATATTTTCCTCCATAATTATTGTTATGAAGTACAATTGATAGCAATGTTAATCTTCAAACTCAGCGCAGCCAAAACAGAGTACAGAAGCAAATTTTCTTCTCATTGAGTGTTACTCGAGAGGATCACTGCTTATATGTTTGCATATCAATGAATGTGCCACCACCAAGGGCGCTTGGGTGGCGTTGTGCCAGTCGCATCTTGGATAAAGAGAGCGGCGAATAATATGAAAGCAGTCAGCAACAATAAGCCTTTAAGCCATGTTGGCAAGCGTTGTTTAGTCTGCGATTTTTGGGGATTCTCGTTATGCATCGTTCTCTCCCTGCGATGGATCAGCAGGCAAAGTCTGGTTGCATTCGCCCCGGTGGTATAGGGGCAGTTAGCGCATATTGTGCCAGTACACAGACGCAAATAAATTAGCTGTTATGCATAACAGATTGGGGGATTCCTGATGAAGGATGGTGCCTGTTGTACCGATGCTGTAGTGCACAACGTTGCCTTTTGCTAGATGCTAATAACGTCTTTTCGAGTCACTAACGCCGCAAGGGTGGACAGGGCCTTCATCGCTGTTTCATCCCAGCGGCAGGCACAGGAAAGACGAATAAAATTTTGGTATTTCCGGCTTGCTGAGAAGATGGAGCCTGGCGCGATACTGATGCCACGGGCCATGGCTTGCCGGGCCAGTTCGAGGCTGTTGACGTCTTTGGGCAGTTCCACCCAGATGACAAATCCGCCCTCCGGTCGTGTGATGCGGGTGCCTTCGGGGAACAGCGCCATGACGGTGCCCGACATGCGGGAAACGGCGAGGGCATAGTCGTTTTTCACTTTGCGCAAATGGCGTTCGTATTGGCCCCCCTCCAGCAGCGAGGCGACCGCGAGCTGGGGGATCGTAGGGGTGGCGAGATTCAACACATATTTCATGTACTCCACCTGTTGCTGGTGGCGTCCCGGTACGATCCAGCCGATGCGCAGCCCCGGCGCCAGGGTCTTGGAAAATGAGCCGCAATACAGCACATCTCCGGCTTGCGATAGCGCCTTGCAAATAGACGGTCTCCTGGTACTGAACCCGAGGTCGCCATAGACATCATCTTCCACCAGGGGAATGTTACGGCTCGCCAGCAACTCCACCAACCTGGCCTTGTGGTCGTCCGGCATGCAGCTTCCCAGGGGGTTGCTGAAGCTGGGTGTCACCGCGCAGGCCTTGATGGGCCACTGTTCCAGGGCAAGCTCAAGGGCCTCCAGGGAAATACCGGTGCGGGGATGGGTGGGAATTTCCAGGGCTTTCAGGCCGAGGTTGTCGATGACCTGAAGCAGCCCGTAGAAGGTCGGTGACTCAACGGCCACCACGTCGCCGGGCTTGGTGACTGCCCGCAGCGCCAGGGAGAGGGCTTCCTGGCAGCCATTGGTGATGACGATCTCGTCGGGGTGGACGGGGCAGCCCGCCTCCACCATGCGCCGGGCAATCTGTCGGCGCAAGGCGGGCAGGCCGGGAGGAAATTCGTAGGCGGCAACATTGTCCCGGTGGAACCTGGCGGCCTGGGTGATGGCCCGTTCAATGGCGCGAACCGGCAGGAACGAGGCGTCGGGTACCGCAGCTCCCAGCTGTATGACCGATGGATCATGGGATGCCTTGCCCATATTAAGCACCAGGGCCTGCCCGTTGACAGGCACAGGCTTGTTGGGTGGTCTGGATGTTAACGGCTCCGGGGCCAGTGGCTGGGATTTTTCCCGCAGATAATACCCTGAGCGGTTGCGCGCCTCGATCAGGCCGGCATCTTCCAGGTGGCGGTAGGCAGTGATGACCGTCGCGATACTGACGTTACGTTGCTTGCTGAGGGTGCGTACCCCAGGGAGCCTGTCGCCGGGCTGGTAGACGCCCCGCTCGATACCCGCCTTTAGTTCATCGGCAACCTGTTGATACAGCGTTTCCATTTGTGGGCTTTCCAATAGCGATTAACCAGTACAGTTTGAACCTGCTTTTATCGGCACAGATTTTTATATACGAAATCTGTACCGTATCAATAAAAATAATTTGAAACTGTATCGAAAAGCAAGGGGTGTTTACAGTGGCTTTGAGAATTTTCCGACTGTTTCACAGGAGTTCATATGCCCTGTCCCCTTTACATTGTCGATGCGTTTACTAGTGGCCCGTTCACGGGCAATCCTGCCGCTGTTTGCATTCTGACCGGCAGGGAGTCTCCGCAGTGGATGCAAAATGTGGCAGCGGAGATGAATCTTTCTGAAACGGCATTTACCTGGCATTTGCAAACCAACGAATGGGTGCTTCGCTGGTTTACGCCCGGTTGTGAAGTCAATCTTTGTGGGCATGCCACCCTGGCCACTGCCCATGTGCTTTGGCAGCGCGGGGTTGGCCGTGACATGATTGATTTTCGTACCCGCAGTGGTCTGCTCTCGGCCACCCGCAACGAGCATGTCATCAGGTTGGAACTGCCTGCGGATTCACCCGTGGAGCTTCCCCCGGACATGCAGGCGAGCATCGCAGGCCTTCTGGGCGTTCAAGCGGAATGGATTGGCCGGGGTGGTGAAGATGTGCTTGTCGTGTTCAAGCAGGCTGATGATGTGAGGCAACTGCAGCCTGACTTGGCCTTGCTGAAAACATTACCTTTTCGTGGCCTGATCGTCACGGCGCCGGGGGATGAGGATGGCGTGGATTGCGTTTCCCGGTTCTTTGCCCCCGCCGCCGGCATCCCGGAAGACCCGGTTACCGGGTCGGCCCACTGCCTGCTGGCAGTGTATTGGGGGCAACGTCTCGGGCGCAGGACGCTGCGGGGTTACCAGGCATCGGCCCGCACCGGAATCGTGGATATGGAACTGTCGGGCTCCAGGGTGATATTGAGCGGCTTGGCGAAGACAGTATTGACGGGCGAATTCCAAGGTTGATTAGCGCAACGTTTGTGCATTTTCAAGGAGGTTTAGGTAATCATGGCAAAGACGATTCAGGTCTGGTTTGATTTTACCAGCACCTATAGCTATCCGGCGATAATGCGCGTCACCCAGCTGGCGGCGGCAAACGATATTTTGCTGCACTGGCGGCCCTTTATGCTGGGCGTGATTTTCAAGCAACAGGGCTGGAACGATTCGCCTTTCAATCTCTATCCCCCGAAAGGGCGATACATGTGGCGGGATATGGAAAGGCTGTGCGCAGCACAGGGCATCCCCTTTAATAAGCCCACACAGTTTCCCCGTAGCGGCCTGCTGGCAGGCCGCATAGCCTGCCTTAGCCAGGACGCCCCGTGGATAACCGCATTTGTCCAGGCGGTATACCGGGCCAACTTCGTCCATGACCAGGATATCGCGGATACCACGGTCATCGGCGAAATCCTCCACCAATTGAATGTGGATAGCGAGGGCGTTATTACCCATGCTCTTTCGGAGGAGAGTAAGCAAAAGTTCAGGGACCAGACTGGTCAGGCTGTGGAACTGGGCATTTTCGGGTCACCCACCTTTATGATCGGTGATGAAATGTTCTGGGGTGGTGACCGACTGGTGGAGGCCATCGACTTTGCCATGGGACAATATTCCCGATTATGATCTCTGCGGTGTAATACCCGATAACGTTTCTTGATGGGAGTGAGCACCGATGAAACTGTCTGCAACTGATTTTGTGCAAATGAAAGGTTCGAGGCCAATTACCATGCTGACGGCCTATACCTGCCCGGTGGCGAGGGAGCTTGAGGCGGCAGGCATCCCCATTATTCTGGTGGGTGATACCGTGGGCATGGTGGAAATGGGGTTTGACAGTACTCGCCAGGTGACCGTGGAGCATATGGTTTACCACATAGGTGCTGTGCGCCGGGGCGCACCCAATACCCACATTATTGGCGATCTGCCCTACGAGTCGGATCGGACACCTGAGCTGGCATTGGCTAACGCGAAACGACTGCTGGCTGCTGGTGCGGACAGCATCAAGTTGGAAGGCCCCAAGACCGACATTATTTCGTATCTGGTGGCGGAGAGTATCGCGGTGGTGGGACATACCGGCCTGCTACCGCAAACCGCTAGCAGCTTCGCCAAGGTTGGCCGGAACGCCGAGGAAGCGCTACGGATTCAGAAAGAAGCGGTTGCGATTCAGCAAGCCGGCGCATTTATGTTGGTGATTGAGCACGTTCCCCACGATCTAGCCAACAGTGTTACCCGGACATTGACCATCCCGACCATCGGTATTGGCGCCGGATCGGATTGCGATGGGCAGGTGCTGGTCATAAACGATGCCTTGGGTCTTGGAGACTACTGGCCGCCTTTCTCAAAGCAATACGCTCATGTTGGCCGGGAAATCCAGAAGGTGGCCCAGCGGTTTTCTCGGGAGGTAGAATCCAGGGAATTCCCTAACAATATTATTCAATTCGCTGGCTCGAAAAAGTAATCGCCGAGTCGGATCAGCAAAATCGCTTCGGAAATAGCCTCGCGTAGGAAATTTATCGCAGGCTCAAAGGATGTTTAATTGGGGGCGTTCCAACGAACTCTCAGGTTTTCACGAAAAGATAGCTCCCCGTGGCTATCATCATGGCGCCTGCTACCGGCTTTGCTTTGGTTTGAAAATATAATCTGCCGGATAGATTCATCATCTTGCTGGCGGAAACTGCGTACACAACCTTGATGCCACCGACAGCGAATAGGGTTATGCCAAAGATGGCGGCAATATCCACGTTACGCAGTGTAATGGGGTCAATAAACGCGGGAAAGAGACTGGCGTAGAAAAAGACCGCCTTGATATCACTCAGCGTTAATAACAATCCCGACAGGAAGCTTGCTGATGTGGTTCGCGCCCCGTTAGGTGGAACGCTCGGCTTCCCTTGGGGAACCCTGTGAGCGTGGTTCCTGATCAAATTAAGGCCAAACCAAATCAGATAGCCTGCCGCCAGGTAGCGGATCACCACAAACAAAGCCCCCAACTGCTCCGACAATGCGGTCAAGCCGAGTAGCACCATCGCCACAAAAACGAGATCGCCGGCAGCGACGCCCAGGGAGGTGATAACACCCTGTTTGACACCCATCGTGGAGGCACGTATCACCACCAGGGCGACACTGCTACTGGGAATGGCGGCGAGCAGGGTCATGATCGTTGCCAGGGCGATAATGTCATAGAAACTCACAAAGCACCTCTGCGGCTAGTGTGACTGGATTGCTTATCCAAGCATGCAAATGGGACTTTAGTTGCCGTGATGGTATTGCCTGTCGCACTCAATCCAATAATCGTCCCAGTGTGTGCAAGGCTGGGGACAGCATCGATTCCCACGGCAAAGCACAGTTTATTCGGAAATGGTGTTTGAATCGTTGATCGCTGGAAAATAAATACCCAGGGGCGATGCTGATCTTGTGTTCCAGTGCTTTTTGGTAAAGCTCGGTGGTATCGAACTCCCCAGGCAACTGCACCCACAAGACAAAGCCGCCGCGAGGTTGGGAGGTTCGGGTGCCGAGTGGAAACGTTGATTTAATCAGGTCAATACATTGCCCTATATTCGCGGCATAGCGGCGGCGTATTTTGCGGACATGCCTGTCCATGCCGCCATTGCGCAGGTATTCATCCAGTACCCGTTGGTTCAATGTGGCGCTGGCAATATTCTGGGTGAATTTTAGGTAGGCGGCTTTCTCCGTATAACGACCGGGTGATAACCACCCCACCCGTAAACCGGGCGACACAGATTTAGAGAAGGAACTGCAGTAGAGTACTTCCCCAGTGGTATCGAAGTGTTTGTAAGGGGCCGGGCGATGACCGTCGAAGGCAAGGTCACCGTAGATATCGTCTTCCACCAACGGTACATCGAAGCTATTGAGCAGCGACAGTAACGCCTGCTTTTGGTTGTTGTCTGGGCAGCTCCCCAGCGGATTGCTGAAGTTGCTGACGACGATACAGGCCTTGACGTCCCACTGCTGGCAGGCGTCCTCGACCTTGTCCAGGTCCATGCCGGACTCAGGGTGGCAGGGGATTTCCACCGCGCGTAGTCCCAGGGTATCGATCACCTGCAGCAAACCATAGTAGGTGGGGGATTCCAGCAATACCACATCACCGGGTTCGGCCACGCACTTGAGGGCAATAATCAGTGCTTCGTGGCAGCCGTTGGTGACGAGGATTTCCGCGGCACTCACCTCACAGCCGTAGCTCAGCATCCGCAGCGCCAGGGATTCGCAAAGTGATGGCAATCCGGGCGGGACTTCGTAGCGCATAAAGCCGGTATCGTCAGCTCGGCTGACCCGGGCGGCGATTCGTTGCAGCTCCTGTCCGGGGAAGTAGCTCTCGTGGGGTAGGGCCGCACCCAGTTGCACCATGGTCTTGCTGCCAGTGGCCTGGATCAAATCCAGCGCCAGTCGCTGGCGCTTCACCAGTATCGGCTTCAAGGCGGCCTTGGCCGGGCTTTTTACCAGTTGTGCGGCATCTTCGCCGCGCCATTTGACGAAGAATCCCGAGCGCGGAACCGCTTCGATCATACCCTGATTTTCCAATAGCTTCTGCGCCTGGAGGACAGTATTGATGCTGACACCATGGGTGTCCGCCAGCACACGCGTTCCGGGAATTTTTTCTCCTGGACTGTAGCGTCCTGCCTGAATCTCCCGGGCCAGCTGTTCGGCAAGCTGCTCGTAGCGATGGAGTTGAAAGCGTGGTGCGCCCAAATCTGTACCCGTTCAAATTGACATAAACTGTATCTGTACCCTTTCCTTGGAAAGATTACACTGTCTGCATTGCTCCCTCAATAGCCTGAATCGGATGAGCCCATCAATGGCATCGTTATCTTTCAGACAGTACGGGGGCGTCAACTCTGTGAGGTGATATCGGATGCAGGCCCAACCCCAGACCCAACCCAAGTGTCATACAAAAACGAAGTACTCTTGCTGGAAGAACGGTGAGCTGGTGAGCGCTGACCAAGCGGTTGTTTCGATCTATGATCACGGTTTGCTATACGGTGACGGCTGCTTCGAGGGGCTGCGATTTTATCACCGGCATCCTTTCCGGCTCGACCGTCATCTGGCGCGGCTGCGCCGCTCTATCAGTGCACTGGCGATCACTGCTCCTTATACCGATGATACCCTCGCAGAAGCAGTCATGGCCTGTATCGCTAGCTCGGGCATGGGCGATGGTTACCTGCGGATTCTGGTGACTCGGGGTGAGGGGGATATGGGGCTGAACCCCCGCAATTGCACCGCGCCCAACGTATTTATCATTCCGGCATCACTGTCGTTGGTCAGTGATGAAACCCGGCGCCAGGGGGTTAGCCTGATCACCAGCAGTGTCAAGCGAGCAGTCGGTACGGGGCTGGATACAAGGGTCAAATCCCTGAATTACCTGCATTCGGTTCTGGCCAGGGCACAAGCGAATGCCGCTGGAGTTGATGAAGCTATTTTGCTAAACCAGTTTGGTCATGTGGCGGAATGCAGCGCCGAGAATATCTTTGTCGTCAGGGAGGGAGCACTGCTAACGCCGCCAGTTCAGGACGGTGCCTTGGAGGGAATTACCCGCGAAACCCTGTTGGAGCTGGCGCCTCAACAAGGACTGGAGGCTCGTGTGTATTCCACTGAACCTGATCAGTCGTACCGCTTGAACGTGATCACTTAATTCACCTCATGCATCATGTGCCGTCTTTTTACTTTAAGCGATCATCTTCAGTCAATGTTGTCATCAGTTTTCGCATGGATTCACCTTT
>NZ_JBFHDY010000107.1:0-12383 GCF_041584495.1 Zhongshania sp. | reverse complement strand
GTCGCCAAGATTAATGCCCCGGAAAATGAGTCTTTAGAGGCGGTCATCGCCGCGCATATCAAGCATATTCTCACCGAGACCAAGGGCCGAGTAGACGGCCCTTATGGCGCGGCTAAACGTTTAGACATCAATGTCAGTACCCTGCGAGCGAAATTGCGGAAGCTGAATATTGATGCCAATGCGTTTCGACCTATATCAGGGGATTAAATCGATTACCCTTGATGTGCTCTCTGTCGTACTTAAACGTTTTGTCGTCGACTCAATATTCTGCGAAGCTCACTTAAACTCCTTAGCGAAAATTAAAAACTATACTTTACCTCCACGCTGAGTGATTGCGGCGGTGCGGGGTAGCGACCAGATGGGCTCACATCAATACCTCGAAAATAGTATTCCTTATTAAAGAGATTATTCGCAGCTAGGCCGGTGTAAAGCGCTTTGCCGCTAGCAAGGGGCGAGGTTTTACTCAGCTGTAGATTCCAAACTGTGTAGGACGGTAGCTGACCTTTAGTGCCACTCACATCCTCCGTGCGGGTATTGGCAGTGTCGCTAAAGCCACTGCTGAAATAAAAGCCAGATAGCGTGATATCAAGATAAGCAAAAGCGTAACTAGCGTCCCAGGACAGTTGATGTTTAGAGGCATGAGGCAGTTCTTTGCCGCTATTCGCACCTTCGCGCTGTTCGCTATCTAAGTAATTATATGCCGCGTGTAATTTTAATGAGCTCAGACTAATCGGTGAGTAGCTGCTTTCTAGCTCAAAACCTTGGTGACGTGTTTCGCCCACATTGTCGAAGCTCTGCTGTGTGCTGTTGTATATCAGCTGATCGGTGAAGTCGATTTGATACACCGACAAGCTCAATGATGCATTTGCATTTGTGGTGATTCGAGCGCCAGCCTCATAGTTCCAAGCCAGTTCGGCGCCTTCTTCACTGGTTCCACGTATTACGGCAATTTGCGGTGCGCGCAAGGAGCGCTGGGCGTTGGCGAATACGAATAAATTTTGATTTACTTCGTATCCTACCGTAAGTCCGGGTAACAGCTCGGTGACGGAATTGTCGGTCACGGCGGCACTGCCACGGTCGCTAAAATCCATGTTAAGGTGTTCGTAGCGCAGTCCCGGTGTAATTGTTAGGCGCTGATTCAACAGTTTAACCTCGTCGCTAACATAGGCGGCAATTGCCGAGGTATCGAGCGACCAATTGCGGGGGGTGCTGGTAATATTTGTGCTGTTGTCGGTTTGTATTAATTTGTAGTCGATGTCTTCCTTTACCAGACGTGTGCCAAGGGTTAATTTATGGGAGAGGGCGCTGCCGCTAAATTGAAAACTTACACGTGGCTCGGTGCCCCACACCTTAAACTCGCGGGGCGAGCTGCGCAGGTGTGTTGCTGGCGCTGCTGGGTCTGCCCAGTGATTGGCGCTGGGGTCAGTGCTAAAGTCCCATTCGAAATTTCGTGTCGACTCGTGAGCAAAACTGGTCCAATTAAATTCGCCAGCGTCAGCGATATCCATATTGCCTATCTGCTGATTGTAGCGAGCACTAAAGCGTGTGGTGTCACCTTGGAATTTATCATTGGGGCGTTGCGACTGATCGCGATCTTCCGCGTAGGCCTGTGCAGTTAAGGCGCCAGGCATTTCGGTTTCTGCGTCGTAGCGCTGCAAGGACATATCCAATGTTTGCTTCGTACTAATGTCCCAGCGGGCTTTGAGTATCCAATTGTCTACATCGGTATCTGAGTGCTCACGAAATGACTCGCCGGTGAGTCGATTCCCCTCGAGTTGAACGGCAAACTCATCGCTAAGCGGGCCGCCGGTGCGTATATAGGTGTCGCTTAAAATATTGCCGCCTGAAAATACGCTTAGCTTTTCCTCCAAGCTCGTTTCCCAATCATTAGGAATTGCCTTGGTAACCAAATTAATGACGCCGCCCACATTGTTAGGGCCGTATTGAACAGCGGCACCGCCACGAACAATATCGATGCGATCAAGGCTTTTAAGGGCGGCGGGAAACAGCGATTGGCCAGTGTGGCCATAGGGTGCCAATGTGAGCGGCACACCGTCGAGCAAGAACTGAGTATAACCGCTGCGACTGGCATTGAGGCCGCGTACCGCAACATTGGGTAAAACCCCGGTACCCGTTTCATCCTGAATTTTGATACCGGGCACCCGCTGCAGCGCATCGTCTATCGATAGCACCGCGTTGCGCTTTAAATCCTCTGCACTGATTACAGTGCGATTACCAGGATAAACATGTACTTCTGCGGCTGTAGACTGGCCCAGTACACTACCAATTACATGCACCTCTTCAACCTCAGGTGATTTCGCGGCCACTGCCGCGATTGAATAAATTTGCGCGCACGTCAGCGCGACTGTGAGATTAAGTAGCGTTTTACTAGGCATAATTATTCCTTGCACTTAAAAATTAAAATAGCATGAGAGAAAAGGGGAGGTGTCAACGCCTAGTTTTTAGCATGTGTAAATGGGACTGCAGTGCTCTGAACACCATGCCGCGATCTTCACCTGCGAGAAATGCGTTTACTCCTGCATTGCGCCAAGCATCTAACTGATCAACTTGACGAGGGATGGCGCAAAACGGAACGCCTGCATCGGCACAGTGATTTGCCATGGTTCTTAGAGCTGACTGCACAGCCTTATGTTGGACATTAGCCCCGTAGCCCATGGCAATACTTAAATCCAATGCACCTTCAAGCACCATGTCCACACCAGAGAGTGCGAGTATCTCTGGCAACGCCGCCAAACCTTCGGGATTTTCAATCATTAGTATGAGCATAACTTCGCTATTTGCTAAGGCCATATAGTCATCAAGGCTCAATGCCCCAAAGCCCGTGTTTCGGCCGCCTGTGATGCCACGCTGGCCTATAGGCGGGAATCGCACTGCAGATATAGCGGCCCTTGCTTGAGCGACCGTGCTGACGCGCGGTATTACTATGCCCATAGCGCCAGCGTCCAATAAACGCGGAATCATGGCCTTGTCGTCAAGCGGCACACGAACGAATGGCGCTATACCTGCGCATTCTGCGGTGCGAATCGCATGATCTAGAACCGCGGGTGGCACCAACTGATGCTCAGTGTCAATTACAACAAAGTCATAGCCCGCGTGGCCGAGCATTTCACAGACAAGAGGCAAGGGAAGTGAATTGAGTATCCCAAAAACTTCTTCGCCCGCGTTGACCTTAATTTTGATGGCATTTGTGCCGATCATTCCCTGCTTTACCTCAATAATTAATTAATATCGCCTTACTTGGCTTGTAAGCACAAGACTCATTTAGAAAGCCAAGATACAAGATCTGCCAAGCTATGTAAATGGTAATGATAATGATTTGCATTACGAGGTGATTGAGCGATAGAATCCGGCGTCTATCAACCTGTCTCGGATGGAATTCTTACAATGCAGCGAAAATTAGTATTGATTGCGCATGTGCTCAATAAGGCGGTAACAAATGGTTTTGTACCAGCGGGTAAAGCGCTGGAATATGATGTTATTTTGATAACCGACCACGCCTTGGAGTACGGCAAATTTTTTAAGAACAAGCTGGACGAAGCGCCTGCAAATATTTTTGAATGTGATGTCTTTAATCCAATCGCAATAATTGACCTCCTGCACGCGTTAAGTATTGTGCCAGATGTTGTGTTCTCGAATAGCGATCATTTACAGACCGCTAGTGCGCTGGTCGCGGAGTATTTTCAACTGCCTGGCAAGCCGTGGTCTACTTGCTACCGCGCCAAAAACAAAGCGGCAATGCGCACCTATTTAGAACTATTAAGCTTACCCACAACCTGGTTCCAAAGAGTGCAAGCGGGCACCGAACTACCAAGAGATATTAATTACCCCGTTATTGCCAAACCTTGCGAAGGCGTTGCCAGTATTGATGTCAGTCTTTGCTATAACCATCAGGATCTAGAAGATTATTGCCGCGTGTTTTTCCGTAAGAATGCCGGCGCGACAATTTTGTTAGAAGGTTTTCTCGAAGGTACTTTATTTACTTTGGAGACCCTAGGTGATGGCAAATCTATCCAAGCCATAGGGGGGTTCGATGTGGCATTGTCTGAGCCGCCGTATTTTGTTGAATTGGAGGCGCAATGGAACGGCGAAAAAAGTGTTAAATGGCGAACCGAGGCACTAACTCAAATTAAAAAATTCGGCGTTGGTTTCGGAGTTTGTCATAGTGAATTCATTGCGACAGAAGGGGGGCCAATTCTTGTTGAAATTAATTACCGTAGCATCGGCGATGGCCGCGAGTTTTTGCTCAATAAGCTGTTAACCTTTAATTGGTTTGAAACGATTATAAGGCTACACGCCGGTCAACCCATCAATGAATTTCCCCATAGCGATAGGGACGGGATTGTCCGCTATATAACAGCCACGAGTTCTGGCGTTGTAGAGAATATAAGTGGCGACCATTGCCATGAACACGAAGGGATAACTCTGAATTTTCAGCAGCTAAAACAGCCTGGTGACTTAATTCAGATTAGTCATTCAAATAAAGACTACCTCGGTATTGTGACCGGAATTTCAAGCAATTCTCACAAACTTAAGCTTAGTGAAGAAGTCGATGACTTCATCCAGCAACTAAGCTGGGAGGTGCGCGGGTGAGTATGTGCTATATCACTTGCAGAATCATTGACGCCTGCCTACGTGAGAATGTGTTTGGCCTATTAGACAATGCTGTTGCTATCGAGGCGCCAGCGCAGATTCAAAAAGACCCCGACGTTACGTGGTTGTTATTAAAAATAGGGCAACGTGAGCTGCTATTGCCAGTACGTCCAACGCGCTATATGCAATTTTGGCGGGGGATTAGTGATTATTGGTTTGAAAAGCAGCTTGGTAGATGGGAAAAGCGTTCGGGCTACACTAATTGGTTAGCACTACTTGGTGCCGGCGAAGACGAGGCCACTCAAAAGGTGATACGGGATTATTGCCAAGAAGCAGATACCGCAGTGCTTCATCGGCGGCATTGTCACCAAGCTTACCAAGATCAGATCGAACATTTAGGACAAAAGGTGACTAATATCTCCCAATGGCAACATCGTATGCTGTTTGGTGAGCAGGTTGCCGCTTTCCAAGATCATCCTTATTACCCGACAGCACGCGCGAAATCTGGGTTTGATGAGGTGGCGCTACGCCTTTATGCCCCAGAGTTTGCACCTAGTTTCCAGTTGCGCTGGCTTGCAGTGCGCCGCACAGATGTAACACAAACTAGCCAAGTTCCGGCGTGCTGGCCGAGCTTTTCTGATACGGGTTTGCCTGCCGATCTTGCAGTTTCTCACCAATTGTTTCCGGTGCACCCATTGACATGGGATGCTTTGACTAATTTACCTCAGGGTGTTGTTAGGGCGCCAAACGCAGTGCTGACCGTGCGGCCGACCTTATCTGTTCGTACGGTAATGGTCGAAAGTGAGCCACAGTTTCATATCAAGCTCCCACTCTTTATGCGCTCCCTCGGCAATAAAAATGTGCGGCTGATCAAGGCCAGTACGCTCTACGACGGGCATCGGTTTAGTCGTTTGCTGATGGCTATCGCGCATCAAGACCATACTTTAACGGGCCGATATCAACATTGCGACGAACAACATGGGGCGCATATTGGTGAAGAGAAGCAGCTTGCCTATATTGTTCGACGTTATCCGCAGTCGGTTTGCGATAACAACAGGAATTGCCTAGTTCCAGTGGCCGCTTTGGCGAGTGAAATGCCAGATGGTCGCCTGTACTTACAAGATTTAATCGATGCCTTTTATGACGGCAATGTCGATGCCTGGCTTAAGGAGTATCTGGATCTTATGGTTGGCGTCCATTTGCGTTTATGGCTGGTATACGGTATTGCCCTTGAGGCGAATCAACAAAATGCGGTATTGGTTTTTGATTGTGAACAAGCCTTGACCTTGCTCATGAAAGATAACGATGCTGCGCGCCTGTGGCCAGCACGATTTTGTGGGGCAATGCCAAGCTGTTCTGCTGACCTCGCTCAGTTTATTGACACCCGAATTCTAGTGGACGACGAACTTCCACTTGCCCAAATGTTCACCACCATTACCTTGCAATTGAATATTACCGCCATATTTGAAGTAATGATTGATAAGTCCTTGGTGTTGCGAGAAAACGTTTATGGCGCTTTGCAGCAAACAATTGCACGTACGCTGAACGCACTGGCTGAAGAGGGGGTCGAGGTTGCATACGCTAAGCAGCATCTACTAGAAAGTGAGCTTCTCTACGTTAAATATTTGCTGAGTGCTGGCAGTTTAATGACAAAACGACGGAGCGGAGCCGCAGATATCAATAAATTTTATGGGCTTAGTGCGCCTAATTTTTTGAGGGTACGATAACGTGACGGCGCCAGATATTTCGTACTCAAATCGTGTGGATAGGCCTTCCCCGCAAGCTCATTTATTAATTCTCGTGTTGCTATGTCATTTTCTGTCTGCGTTTACGGCGTTGGGTATGCCATTATTTTTACCGCGTATGCTCGTCTCAATTGACCCGCTGTTAGGAGACTATTGGGTGGGGTTCCTATTTGTGGCACCTAGCGTATGCACTGCTTTGGTCGCTGCGTATTGGGGCCGATTCGCCGATAAATATGGTAAGCGAGCCTCGCTACTGCGGGCCCAGCTTGGCTTGAGCTTAGGCTTTATTGTGTCGGGGTTTGCCTCTTCAATTGAGATTTTTACCCTAGGTTTGATTATACAAGGCTTGTGCGGTGGCACATTGGCCGCATCTAATGCCTACTTGTCGAGTATGCAGATGGGCAAGGAGCTTGCCCAAAGTTTGAATTACACTCAACTCTCTGCACGGTTGGCCCTGTTATTTGGCCCCGTCGTGTTGGGGCTGTTTACACGTATTGCTGAGCCACTTATGGTTTATCGCTATCTCGCGTTATTACCTTTGCTGGCCTTTGTAATAGCGTGGTTCTTCCCGGAAAATAGGGAGAGTAAAAACAAATTCGCATTAACAAAAGATAAATCAGCTAGCGCAATTAAAAACAGAGCAAAAGCACAGTGGAATGCCGAATTAACAACAATTATTACGCTGCAATTCCTGTTCAGCTTTTCGATGGTTGTTACATTTCCTTACTTTTTACAGTTTTCTTACCAGCTCGGCTTAGCGAACGACAGTGTAATTGGCCTAATTTACAGCCTGCCACATCTTGTATACCTCGTCCTGATCTATTTTGTTGGCAAGTTTTACTGGTCGCCGCGATCCCAAGCGACGATGGGGCTGATTGCGCTTGGTTTGGCTTGCGCGGGGCACAGCATGGTAGAGAGTGTTATTCCGCTCTGCTTCCTACGCCTGCTATTCGGTATAGGCATGGTGCTGAGCTATAACGGTATTCATCGCTTATTAAGCGACCAACTTCTAGATGGAAGCGCTGGCTTTATTTTTGGACGCTTCGATGCGTGTGGAAAATGGGCTGGCGTCGGCGCCGGATTACTCGCTGGATTATTAGTTACGTTCACAAATCCGGTTGCCCCCTTTATCGTCGCCACCGTGAGTTCGTTAATCGCCGTGATCTTGTTAATAAAACGCGCCTAGGTATTATCTTATGACCACTACAACATTACTCATTGAACCACTTCAGCAATTTGAGAAAATTTTCTCGCCACCAGCTGCCGGTGTGCAGCAGCCTTTTTTGCAAAATTTGTACCGCGCACTGGCAGGGCATAATGCAATTGGCAATTTGCTTAATTGTTATATTCGTGAATATGCCGTTGAGGCGAAGGAAGTCTGCTTGGACGCCGTCGTAAGCGATGCTCCACAGGTCTTGCAAAGAAATACCTCTCGGTCACAACTTGTACACATAGATTTTAAGCAATCTCGTACTCGATTACTTATTCGAGCAGATAGGGTTAGTTTGCTTGGCCGTTGTCGATTTAGCTCAAGTCCATATTTAAAGGTTGAAGGGAAACCCTGGACCTTGGTTACAGCACAAGACCTGTGTCAGTTTCTACTGGAGCACCTAGCAAAAAATTTAAATAGCGATTTTAATGATGAGTTACTTGAGCAGGTTGGCAATAGCATCCAAGCGACACAAGCCTTTTTGAGTCGACGCAAAACGCGAACCCCTTTCGCTGATCGCTTTCTGCGAGCAGAACAAAGTTTGCTATGGGGCCATGCAATGCATCCAGCACCGAAAAGCCGCCATGGTGTTGCTATGGACGATATGCTGTCTTGTTCACCAGAAGTGTTTTCTTCATTTCCGCTGTATTGGTTTCGAGTTGACCCAAAGATAATTGATACGCTCGGCGACTGCGATTTCTTGCCAATCGAAATGTTCTCTGCCCTACACGGCAAGTCTGAGATTCTGTATCCCTGCCATCCGTGGGAAGTCTATAGCATTATGCGGCATCCCGAAATCCGTGATGCAATAGCCGATGGTCGGATAAGCCCCATTGGATTTTTAGGCCAAAAAATGGCGCCAACGTCCTCTGTTCGGACCTTGTATCACCCAGATCTTAGCGCGCAGTTAAAATTCTCAATTCATGTGCGGTTGACGAACTGTGTACGGAAGAATGCGTGGTACGAACTAGAAAGTGCCGTGGTTTTGAGTCGTTTGTTAAAACCGATACAGTCGCTGGCTAGGCAAACCTTTCCAGAATTTGAAATGATGCCAGAGCCCATGGCCACAACCCTGAAGCTAGACAGCAAGGAGTGCCGTGAATCCTTTGGTATTTTATATCGCGAAAATCTTTCGAAATCACAGCGAGAGCAATATTCGCCAAGTTTAGCGGCCAGTTTATTTGCATGGGGTGGCGACGGAGAGAGTGTGCTCGTTAAGAAAATTAGCAAGTTATCTCGCGACTATTCCTGCGGCTACAACACAATGCTTGAACGGTGGTTTACATCTTATGTGAAATGCCTATTGCCGGGAGTACTGCACTATTTTTTCCATCATGGGGTGGTGTTTGAACCGCATTTGCAAAATATATTGATTGGCTTTGAAAATGGCATACCATCCAAAGTTTGGGTTCGCGACTTGGAGGGGACAAAGGTGTTGCCGGAGAAGTGGCCTACGGCAACATTCTGCGAATTATCTGCAAGGGCTCGTCAATCAATCTATTATAGCCGCGCCCAGGGCTGGAATCGCATAGCCTATTGCGCCTTGATCAATAATCTTAGCGAAGCGATATTTCATGGTGCGGCGGGAGACCCTCTTGTCGAGGAGCATTTGTGGCGGCTGCTCAGTAAAGAAATCGCGCAATGGCAGTATCAGTACGGCGACGAGCCGGAATTACAAGCCCTGCTGAACGGCGCGCCAATCCCGAGTAAGAACAACTTTACCACGCGTTTATTGAAACAGGCCGACCGCGCATCTGCTTATACATTTCTACGCAATCCCATGGTGACGATGTGAAAAGACTTGATGATGCTCTACAGGCGTTAATCAGCGATGAACCACTGTGTGCCTATATTTATGATCTGGCGGCATTACGAGACCACAGCCGTGCAATGACGGGCGCACTGCCGCCAAACGCCGAATTGTTTTATGCAGCAAAGGCAAACCCCGACGCCAGGATTCTAGATGCTTTACGGCCAATTGTGGATGGCTTTGAGGCCGCTTCAGGCGGGGAATTTCAGTGGTTGCAAGCGTGTCAGCCAGATATGCCATTAATCTTCGGCGGCCCTGGCAAGCTAAAAAGTGAGTTAACAATGGCTTTAGAGAAGGGGGTAGAATCAATTCATGTTGAGAGCCAGACTGAGCTTTTGCGTCTAGCTCACATAGCAGACAAGTTGGGATGCCAAGCCCCAGTCCTTTTGCGTATGAATATTGCACTGGATGGTATTGCTACTACGCGGTTAACCATGGGTGGCAAGCCGACGCCCTTTGGCTTTGATGTTAGTGAGCTCGGTGCTGCGCTGGCGGTGATTGCAGGGCACCCACAGCTGACGCTAAAAGGATTTCATTTCCATTTATTATCCCACCAGTTATGCGACATCCGTCATATACAATTGATGAAACTCTACTTTCGCACGTTTAAGCAATGGTGTGCGCGCTACAGCTTAGATGTGTCGGTATTGAATGTTGGGGGCGGAATGGGGATCAATTATATAGATACCTATTCCCACTTCAACTGGTCTAGGTTTTGTGAGAAATTGCACCAATTGATTGCCTTGGAAGAGATGGAAGACACGACCATCCGGTTTGAGTGCGGTCGATTTGTAGCTAGTCAATGCGGCTATTACGCGATGGAAGTGCTGGATATAAAAGCGAATCATGGCGAATATTTTGCGGTTTGTCGCGGCGGCACCCACCATTTCCGTACGCCAGCAGCACAGGGGCACAGCCATCCCTTTTTTATAGTTCACGGTAAAAACCGTGAGAAGCCGCTTTGCAACACCACGGTGAGTATTGTGGGTCAGCTGTGTACACCCAAAGATATTCTTGCCCAGCGGCCTGTTGATTCCCTCGCAATCGGCGATTATGTGATTTTTCCGCTTGCAGGCGCTTATGCCTGGAATATTTCGCACCAAAATTTCTTAATGCACCCGCCGCCACTCGTTCATTATATTAACGAATAGGATCTTAGCCCTTGTTAAAATTTTTACACCGTTACCTAGGCTTAACCGTGGGTAGCGTTTACGCATTACTTGGCCTCACTGGCAGCATTTTAGTGTTCGATCACAGCATTGACGAAGCACTGAATTCGGATATTTACTTCATTGCTGAGCGAGGCAACCCACTGTCTTTACAGCTACTTATGCAAAGGGCTCAGGTACGCTTGGCCGACGGCGGCAGAATTGTGTTTATCGAAATTCCAAACACTGCGGGCCGTGCTTACCGCTTCTTTTCAAAAAGTGCGGCGGATGATCGCCTTGAAATTTTTGTAAACCCCTACACTGGTGAGGTAATCGACACCCGTATTTGGGGTAATTATTTCACTTCGCTCATTTACGACCTTCACTCAAATCTTGTCTCGGGTTCGCTAGGGCACGTCATAGTAGGCATCGTCGGCCTAGTGGTATTGCTGATGTTGCTGAGCGGGCTTTACCGCTGGTGGCCAAAAAAGCGGCGCTGGCGCAGCGCCTTGTTAGCGCAAGGTCGCGCTGCGCCAATACCTCGTCTTTTTGATCTGCACCGTTTGACAGGTGCGTATATGGCCGTGTTTCTCATCGTATCTGCTACGAGCGGCGTGTATTTATGCTTTCCTGGGCAATTCAAAGCAGTGGTGGCCTGGGCCTTGCCGGTGGCGGACCCTGAGGCTGTCACAATCGCTGCGCCGTCTCCGGGCACTAATCCAGCGGCGGGCACGGCATTAGACTTAGGCCGGAATGTAGACACCGCAATAGCGCTCGGTAAGGGCGCTTTTCCCATGGCAACCTTAAGCCGAGTTTACCCCCCTGCAACGGCCAATGATCCAATAAAATTGCGTTTTAGCCAGCCCGGTGAAGTGAACCGCAGAGTAGGGCGCAGTGAAGTGTTGGTAGACCCTTATCGCAATACGATAGTGACAGTGAAAAACCCCTTCAATGCACCAGTGGGAGACAGCGTTTTGTATTGGTTATTTCCGCTCCACAATGGCGAAGCTTTTGATCTGCTTGGTCGTTGTTTTGTATTTGTGCTTGGGTTTGTGCCGCCGATATTATTTGGGAGTGGGTTGTTGTTTTGGCGGAAAAGGCAACAGACGCGTTTAAAAATTCGCCGCACAGCCTGTCGGGCGCGGTGACATTGCCGTAGCGCCCGTCTAAAGTAACCGTTCGGTAAAACCACCTTCCCATCCTATTTAAAGATAGTAGCCTTGGTGTCCACCTAATACTAAGTGGACACCAACAATGGATACTCAAGGATTACTTCCCGCGCCAGCCAAACCACCGCGCCGCAAACATTCGCTTCAGTTTAAGGAGCAAGTCGTGGCAGCGAGTTATGCCGCCAATACTCCGGTGGCAAGCGTCGCTCAGCAGTTTAATATTAATGCTAATCTCGTGCATAAATGGCGGCGCCAGTTTGAAGCCGCTGCGACGGATAGTAGTGGTGACTTTATTAAAGTGGCGCCGCGAATGCCCGCCAAGGCAATGAACGCCTCATGCCCTGATGCCACGCTAAAAGTCGAACTAAGCAGCACCCTTGGTCCTGTCACGATCCACTGGCCAATGGCTGATCTCGCCGATTTAGCTTCTTGGCTGAAATCCCTGTCATGATTCGCATCGACGAGATTTGGTTAGCGCGAGAACCTTTAGATATGCGCGCAGGGCCAGATACCACTTTGGCGCGCGTGGTACAGAGCTTCGGCGAAGCGCGCCCGCATTGTGCTTACCTTTTTGCCAACAAGCGGGCCAATCGGATGAAGGTATTGGTGCACGATGGCTTTGGTTTGTGGCTAGCGGCCCGCCGATTGCACAAGGGTAAATTTAGTTGGTGCGCGCTGCGTGAAGGGCGG
>NZ_JBFHDY010000106.1:0-12733 GCF_041584495.1 Zhongshania sp. | reverse complement strand
GCTTTGAAAAAAAGCAGCGAAGAAGCGCTTGCTCTGCAGCAAATAATAACGCGATTAGATGGTTTTAAACCTCGTCAGCGCTGGTGGCGGCGCTGGGTGAAACGTTCAGCTGTGGCGCTGATATTACGTGAGCTAGACGATCATATTGAAGTGCTGATGATTAAGCGCGCCGATCGCGAGGGCGATCCGTGGTCTGGGCATATGGCGTTTCCCGGTGGTCGCATGGATCGGCAAGATGTGACGGGTTTGCGCACCGCTATTCGTGAAACCGAAGAAGAGACCGGTATTTATCTCGACAAGGCCGGGCACTGCATTGGTCGGCTGTCTGACATCGTGAGTCGACCGCATTCTGGTCGTCAGCCTATGGTCGTCACCCCCTATGTTTTTCGCTTGCACACAGCGGTCAGTATTGAGCCAAACCACGAGGTCGCTGAGGCCGTGTGGGTGCCGCTGCGGTTTTTGATGACGCGCGGTAATCGCGAGACAATGGAGTGGGGGCGGGGCAAATTACATATGGTCCTCCCCTGTTATTTTTATGAAAAACGCCGGATCTGGGGTATGTCGCTGAAAATGCTCGATGAGCTACTCGGCTTGATCTGAATTTTGGTCGTTGGTGTTGTCGATTACACCATTGGTCTCTAAGTTCGAGCGAAGATCTGGCCGCACCGGGCTGAATTGCTCGTCGCTTTCTTGCTCCGGCTCGGGGAGGAGGTTGCGCTGATCTTCCCATAGAAATATTTTCGTCTCGTTGAGTAATTTGCGCGCCTCGCTTTGGGGTCTGGCGGCTTCAGTGATGGCCTCGTCTGGCAGCAGTTTTTGCAACCAGGCTTTAAACACCGCCATAATCACTGGGGTTTTCTTGGGGTCGAGGTATTGCCAGCGCGAGCCATCAAGAATATTGCCAGACACTCGCTGTTCTTTTACCGGAAGCCAGTAAACTCCGCAGCTCGACAGACTAAAATCGTCTTGGCGACCAAAGCTGATATTGGCCTTGAACGGATTGAAGGCGTCTTCTGGTGGGTTGTCGATGCGCTGTAGCGCCATAATCCATTGGCTGCCGGGGGGGAACTCTTTGGCCTCGGGGCGGCATAAATTGTCTTTTTTACCCCAAATTCGAATTTGCTCGCGGTAGTCGCTGCCATGAATAATTTCTTTGATGTTTAAATCAAAGCCGTTGCCCTGGCTGCGTTCCACTTCGCCATATACGACGAGATCGGCGTCGGTATAAACTTCTTTAAAGGGCCCCTGCCACAGACATTCGCAGGCGAGGGTGGCCGCACTAAAGAGTAAGCTAATAATGGCGACCGCGATCTTCAATGGTTTTCCTCGAACTGTTTGGTTTGGTTGACGCAATGGCCAATAATATACTGCTTAGCAGGGTATTTTAATGGGGCCAATAAAAAAGGGTGCAGCCAGCGCTACACCCTTTGTCGTTGTGCCCGGCCGATTTTAGATATCGATCACCAGGCCAAGGAAGTAACCGTCAACAGTCACATTGGCTTCTTCGTTGTCGTCTTCTAGCTGAACATCAAAATTGCGGTAACCGAGCTCAAGGCCCACAATGCCAAGCTCATAGCCTAGTGCAAGCGTCATGTCGGTGACTTTATTGTCGCCGTAGGCAATAACATTGCCAAGGGCTGAGGCGTATAAGCCGGTTAACGGCAATTCAAAGCGGGCGTTTACATAGGCCATGGGAATCGGTGCATCGATGTCGATAGCGCCCTCGTCGCCTGTGGTTTGATTTTTAATACGAACTTCGCCGTCGAACATACGCACGGTCAAGCCGACATCGAGGTTCACCCAGTTGTCGAGGATTTCGTAGTAAAAGGAGCCGTCAGTGTGGCTTAGGTCTGTTGTGGAGTCGACGGTGTTTGTAGCGACATAGCCTTTGCCGTCAAATGTAAAACTGCGGTTTAGGGTGTTTGTTTCAGATATGTCTAAGGCGGTGTGCTGTAGGCGGATATTTGGGAGTACGGGCACGGGGTGCTCTAGCGCAACATAAAAACTTTTACCGGTTTCATCGTCGTAGCCAAGATCATCATTCATGTCGATGCTGTCTGAGCCTGCTTTCACATCACCGTCCCAGCTCTGCTTCCACATATAGGCGCCGGCGGTAGCGCCAACAATATCGGCTTGGCTGCTTACTGAAGCACTAGCGGCAAGTATGGCCAGTGCGATAAGTCTTTTTTGCATGATGTATTCCCCTGGGTATTTTTTTAATACTTTAATTATTTCGCGTTGTCTCAACCATAGTACCTGTCTGTGACAGGGTAAATACTAGTTATTCAGTAATAATGCCATGTCCTTGGCGAAATAGGTCAGAATGCCGTCGGCGCCAGCGCGCTTAAAGGCGAGTAAGGATTCGGCCATGACCGCGTTTTTGTCGAGCCAGCCATTTTGAAATGCCGCGCAGTGCATGGCGTACTCGCCGCTCACTTGGTAGGCGTAAGTGGGTACTGCCAGCTCGCCTTTCACTCGGCGAATTATGTCGAGGTAGGGCATGCCGGGTTTGACCATAATCATGTCAGCACCTTCGGCAAGGTCTAACGCGCATTCGTGCAGAGCTTCGTCGCTATTGGCGGGGTCCATTTGGTAATTGTATTTATTGCCACTGCCGAGATTACCCGCTGATCCGACGGCGTCGCGAAAGGGCCCGTAATAGGCCGAGGCGTATTTGGCGGCGTAGCTCAGTATGCAGGTGTTGATGTGGCCGTTGCTCTCAAGGGTATGGCGAATGGCGCCGATGCGGCCGTCCATCATGTCTGAAGGGGCAACGATATCGGCGCCAGCATTGGCCTGGGCTTCCGCCTGCTTGCACAGGGTTTCGACGGTGCGGTCATTGAGTACATAGCCGCTGGCGTCAATAATGCCGTCTTGGCCGTGGGTAGTGTAGGGGTCGAGGGCAACGTCAGTGATAATACCGAGTTCTGGCGCGGCGTCTTTAATGGCTGTGATGGCCCGCTGCGCCAATCCGTCGGGGTTGTAAGCTTCTTCCGCGAATAAGGACTTTTTGTCAGCGCCAACCACGGGAAATAGGGCAATTGCGGGAATGCCTAGCGCGGCTAACTGTTTGGCTTCGGCGACCAGTAAGTCAATGCTTAAGCGCTCAATGCCCGGCATGGAACCGACTGCTTGGCGCTCATTGCTGCCCTCGCAAACAAACATGGGGTAGATTAAGTCGTTAACAGTAAGCTGATTTTCGCGCATTAAACGCCGCGAGAAATCATTGGCGCGCAGGCGCCGCATGCGAGTGGCGGGGAAGGCGCCGCGGTGGAGTGACTTGCTCATAGCTGGCTCTCAGTTTAAGTTGGCGAAAACGCGTTCGGCTATATCTAGGGTGTCGGCAATATCTTGGTCGCTGTGGGCAGCGGATAAAAAGCCGGCCTCGTAGGACGCCGGGGCCAGATAAACGCCGCCTTCAAGCATGCCGTGGAAAAAGCGATTAAAGCGCTCGATATCGCAGGCCATGACGTGCTGATAATTAGTGACCTGCTCTGTATCGGTAAAAAACACCCCAAACATAGTGCCCACATGGTTGCTGGTCATGGCGATGCCAGCGGCCGTAGCGCGTTCGCGCAGGCCCTTAACTAATTTGTCGGTTTGCTGGAAAAGTGGCTCGTAAAACCCGGCTTTTTCTATGTGTTCTAACATGCATAGGCCCGCTGCCATGGCAACGGGGTTGCCAGACAATGTGCCCGCTTGGTACACCGGCCCGCTTGGCGCAATATGATTCATGATTTCGCGCTTGCCACCAAAGGCCGCGACGGGCATGCCGCCGCCAATAACTTTGCCTAGGCAGCTGATGTCGGCGGTCACACCGTAATAACCTTGGGCACCTTGCAGGCCTAGCCGGAACCCGGTCATCACCTCATCAATAATCAGTACGCTGCCGCGTTGGTCGCAGCACTCGCGCAGGCACTCTAAAAAGCCGGGAATCGGCGGCACGCAGTTCATATTGCCGGCGACGGGTTCCACAATAATGCAGGCTATTTGCTCGCCGAATGCTTTGAACGCAGCTTGCACACCGTCAATGTCGTTATAGGTGAGGGTAATGGTGTGCTCTGCCAAGGCGGCCGGAACACCCGGCGAGCTGGGCACGCCAAGGGTAAGCGCGCCAGAACCCGCTTTAATGAGTAGCGAGTCTGAGTGACCGTGATAACAGCCTTCAAATTTTATAATTTTGTCGCGGCCAGTGTAGCCCCGGGCCAAGCGAATTGCACTCATGGTGGCTTCGGTGCCGGAGTTCACCATGCGCACCATGTCCATGCCGGGCATGATGCCACAAATTTTAGCGGCGAGTTGGGTTTCGATTTCGGTGGGGGCGCCGAAGCTCAGGCCTTTTTGTAATTGCTCGGTGACGCTGGCAATGATAGCGGGGTGGGCGTGGCCGAGCAGCATTGGTCCCCATGACAGTACGTAGTCGATGTACTTTTTGCCGTCAACGTCAAATAAGTAGGGGCCGTTGGCGTGATCGATAAAACGCGGCGTGCCGCCAACGGCTTTAAATGCCCTGACTGGGCTATTAACGCCGCCGGGAATGTATTGACGGGCGACTTCGAATAATTGTTCTGAGCTGCTCATAAAAGGCTTCTTGTCATCAATGAAAGGAAATTTGGCAATGTATGCGGGTATTATCCCGCGCCGAGCGTCCCCTTAAAAGGGTTTCAGTACGGCGAGTAGCACAATGGCAAATAGTGCAAAAACAGGTGCTTCATTAAACCAGCGATAAAATACATGCTGGCGCTGATTTTGGTCGCTAGCAAAGACTTTAACAAGGTGACCGCAATACAGGTGGTAGGCGATTAATCCGACAACAAACACCAGTTTTAACTGCAGCCAGCTGGCCTGCAGATAATAGCTGGGCTGCTGATAAATCATGAGTGCGCCAAAGACCACGGTTAAAATGGCAAAGGGAGTGACAAAGCGATAGAGCTTATGCTCCATGATTTTGAGCTGATCGCGGGTGGCTTGATCCTCGCTCATGGCGTGGTAAACAAATAATCTGGGCAGGTAAAAAATACCGGCAAACCAGCAGATAACGGCGATGATATGGAATGCTTTTAGCCAGAGCATAATAAAGAACCTAGGTTTTAGAATCGAATGGGTAAGTTGTAATAATCGGATAAGCCTTCTCGAGTAATAATGCCCTCGTCAGGCGGTCCTTGGCGCTGGTAGGCGTTGTACACAAAAAGGCTGTCTAGACCTTCTCTGTTCATCGTCTCTAGTGCCTCCATCAGCGTCCCGTTAATCTCAAAAACGGCGGCGCGTCGGCGATGTTCCAGCGCGGCGAGCAAGTCGATCGTCTGCTCTTCGTCAAGGTTCATTGTGCTGATGACTGGAAGCCAATGCTCACGGTGAACAACGATACGTTGCCCTTCGGGATTGGTGATAACCAGCCAGCGAACCGGCGTGTCGAGTAACTTTTGCTGCTCTGCTGTGGTTAAGTGCTGGCCAACGTGACGAAGGTTTCTATCCATTAACGCGGCGGCGCTGGTGCGCAGTAGGGCCAGCGTCAGAGGGTTGGACCTTACTGCCTGTTGCATGGCAAGGAGCGTGGTTTGGTGCGCTGACTGTAGGCCAAATAATTCTTTGTGTATTAAATGGGCGGCAATTACTGCCAGCATTGCTGGGAAAATAATATTCAGATTATGGGTGAGCTCAATAATGGCCAATAGCGCTGCTAGCGGGGCGTTGAGGATAGCGCCCATGACGGCGGCCATGCCCATGAGTACGTAAAAACTGTGTTCCGCCGCCAAGTTTGGAAAAAGCTGAGCGCCAATGTCCCCCATGGCGCCGCCGGCAAAGGCGCCGACCAGTAGGCTTGGGCCAATGATGCCAATAGGCATGCCCAGCCCGCAGGATACTGCTGTAGCGGCGAGCTTGAGTGCCGTGAGCAGCAGAAGGAATTGCAGACTGTAGTCGCCGATCAAGGTTGCCTGCAGGCTGTCGTAGCCAATGCCGAGTATTTCAGGCGCTAAAAGCGCGCAAAGCCCAGTGAATAGCCCTGCGAGGCCAAGTCGCAGCCATATTGGGCGATTGATAATTAGTAAGCACTGCTGCTGTATCAGTACAAAAGTACTTGACAGTACGCCAGCAAAACAGCCAAGCAATGCAATAAAAGGTAGTTCAAGTAGTGAGGTCATCGTAACTTGGCTGGAGGGTAGGAATACCACGGCCCCAAACACGGCTTGCGACAAAGTTGTTGCTGTTACGGCGGCGAGAATGACGGGAATGAATCCGGCGACGGTGTATTCCATCATGACAACCTCCATCGCAAATATTACGCCGGCGATAGGGGTGTTGAATGAGGCGGCGATGGCGGCCGCAGTGCCACAGGCGGTCATGACGCGGAGGCTGTTATTGGGTAATTTAAGTTGCGCTCCTGCTTGGCTGCTTGCGCCCGCGCCAATGTGCACCGCCGGGCCTTCGCGGCCGCCAGATTGGCCAGTGAGCAGAGCGATCAATCCGCCGACAAACTGAACGATAATATTCTTAAGCGGCAGACGTCCGCGGCCGTTGTGCAGCGCTGCAATAACATGTGGGATACCTGTAAAACGGTGCGCTGGGGTAACGAAAGTCATTAGTAAGCCGAGTAGCAGTGCTCCGCTGACGGGCAGTATGAAGTACCAGTGACGGGGGAGGTCTTCGAAGTTCTCGGCAGATTGGTCTGGGAGCCAAGCTGCCAATGGCCACTCCAGCATCAGTCGAAAGATAATCATGAGAACGGCAGTAATCGCGCCGGCGGCTAGGCCGAGGATGGCGTAGGGCAGTGCGGCGTCGGGGCTGGCGAGCCTTCGCCGAAAATTGACAATGCCTTTATTTAGCATGATCGGCGAGATTGATCGATGAGGGTGTGAGGCATATCGGTTTCGCGTGTGTCCTACAAATCAAGTAGTATAGTGGTCCTGACGCCCTAGGTATAATGGGGGGCTGAAGTGAATTTATATTTTCCACAAGTATGGCGGGGTATCGCGCGTGTTAAAGGTCGGAATTGTAGGTGGTACGGGTTATACCGGCGTGGAGTTGCTGCGTTTATTGTCGACGCATGCCGAGGCCGAAGTGGTGATGATTACTTCGCGTGCAGAAGACGGTGTTGCGGTTGATGAGTTGTTCCCCAGTTTGCGCGGGGCAATGGATCTGCGTTTCTCGACGCCGGATGTGAAGTTGCTCGCGACGTGCGATGTGGTGTTTTTCGCGACGCCCCACAATGTTGCGATGAATATGGTGCCAGAATTACTGGCGGCGGGAACCCGTGTTATCGACTTGTCGGCCGATTTTCGTATCACTGATGCTGACTTGTGGTCTAAGTGGTATCACGAAAAGCACGTTTGCCCGGATGTTCTGGCCACGGCAGTTTACGGCTTACCCGAGCGCAACGCTGAAAAAATTCGCAGCGCCAAATTAATAGCGTGCCCTGGCTGCTACCCTACGGCGGTGCAGTTAGGTCTCATTCCGCTACTGGAAGAGAAGCTGGTTGATCCTAGTCGCTTAATTGTCAGTGCGGCCTCAGGGGTTAGCGGTGCTGGGCGTCAGGCTAAGATCGATAATTTGTTTACTGAATTGTCAGAGAGCTTTAAGGCTTATGGGGTTGGCGGTCATCGTCACCTGCCTGAAATTGAACAAGAATTGGCGCTCGCGGCGCAAGGCCCAGTGGGTTTAACGTTCACGCCACACCTACTGCCTCAGGTGCGGGGTATTCACGCCACCATGTATACTGAGCTGATCGATCCAGCAGTGCCATTAGATGAAATACAGTTTTTGTTTGAAAAGCACTACGCCGATGCACATTTTGTTGATGTGATGCCCCTGGGTAGCACGCCTCAGACGCGCACGGTGCGTGGCAGTAATATGTGTCGCCTCGCGCTGTATCGCCCTCAAAATAGGGACACGCTGGTAGTCCTCTCGGCAATCGATAATTTGGTTAAAGGTGCCTCGGGTCAGGCGATTCAAAATATGAACTTGATGTTCGGTTTACCCGAAACCATGGGGTTGCAAGGTTTGGCGTTAATGCCCTAGGGTCTGCTCTAAGAAGAACAATGGCGGTTAATTCTTGACTGATTTAGTCGGGAATTGGATAATCACTCTATTTACGACGCCAAGCGGCGTCGTTGGTTTGTGAGGTGGACTATGTCTGCAGTTGAACAATTTACTCCCACCGTGCTGACTTTAACAGATCGGGCGGTGGCGAAGGTAAAAAATTTGGTGGCTGAAGAGGCCAATGACGACCTGAAGTTACGCGTGTTTGTCACTGGTGGCGGCTGTTCGGGTTTTCAGTACGGTTTTACTTTTGACGAGCTCGCTGAAGAAGACGATACTTTGGTAGAGCGAGATGGTGTTGTGGTATTGGTTGACCCTCTGAGCTACCAGTATATCGACGGTGCGCAGCTAGATTATACTGAAGGCTTAGAAGGTTCACGCTTTGTAGTGAGTAATCCCAATGCCAGCACAACCTGCGGCTGTGGCTCTTCGTTCTCGGTTTAACTTCTCCGTATCGTTAGCCAGGATGCACCGCGCCTAATATGCGCGGTCCTTTGGCGCCCGTCACTGCGGGCACATTGCCAGCTAAATTCATAATATTCTGTTTTGCCAGCCAAGCGAAGGCCGCAGCTTCTACCCAGTCGGGATGAATGCCTAAGGCTTCCGTGGTAGCCACTTTATGGCCAGTTAAGAGCGCTTGAATTCGAGAGTAGAGTGCCTGATTGGCGCTGCCGCCCCCGCAAATAAAAACTTCAGAACCCTTTTGGCTGCATTGACCGATTGCGTCACAAATACTGCGCGCAGTAAGTTCGATTAGTGTCGCCTGAACATCTGCTGGCGGTATGCGTGGGAGTGATTCCAGAACGGTAAGCAGTTGCGCTAAATTAAATTGTTCGCGGCCAGTACTTTTGGGTCCGTGCACCGAGTAATAGGGATCTTGTAGCAAAGTCTCTAAGAGATCTTGATTTAGTTTTCCGCTTTGCGCCCATGCGCCGTCGCGATCAAAGGTATGCCCTTGGCAGTGCATAATCCAGCTGTCCATTAAGACATTGCCGGGGCCAGTGTCAAAACCAATTACCTCGCCATCGGCCTTGAGTAGGCTAATGTTCGCCATGCCACCAATATTGACAATCAAGCGCTCTATGCCTACTTGGCTGAATGCGGCAACATGAAAGGCGGGGACTAACGGAGCGCCTTGGCCACCAGCGGCAATATCTCGGCGGCGGAAATCGGCAACCGTGGTGATGCCCGAAATTTCGGCAATAGTATTGGGGTCGCCAATTTGCAGAGTAAATGCCATGTCGTTGACGCGCTGCTCGTCGGGTGGCCGGTGCCGAACGGTTTGGCCATGGCTGCCAATGGCGCGTATCTCTATAGGTGAGATTCCCGCGGATTTGCACAAGTCGAGAGCCGCTTGAGCAAAGAGTTTGCCTAGTTCGCGATCAAGTTTGCCTAGTAACTCTATCTCGTCAGCAGTGCCGCCGCAGAGTTCGAGAACTTGCGTTTTGAGTGTTGCGGGTAGCGTTGCTGACAGGCTGTGTACTAATTCGATGTGGTCGCCGTTGAAGTTGACTAATACGGCATCGATCGCATCTAAGCTTGTGCCAGACATTAAACCAATATAGTAATGTTTGCTCATTAGCCTGCATCAACGCCGGTGTAGTTGCGCTGGGCTGCATAGGTTCTGAGTTGCAGCTGCATGCCAGCTATTTGCGCTTGGAATTCAGGCATGGCGCCAGTGGCTACTTTTTTGGGCGCGGGTAACTGTTTCACGATAGTCGCTGGATTACGGTGCACGCCGTTGAGCAAAAATTCGTAGTGTAAGTGGGGGCCGGTGGCGTAACCGGTCGACCCAACCCAGCCGATTGTTTCCCGCTGTCGAACGCGATCGCCTTTCGAGACGGCCCGTTTGTGCAGGTGTAAGTATTTGGTCATATACGCTTCGCCGTGCTTAATAAACACGTAGTTACCGTTGGCTTTTGAATAGCCTGCGTCAGCGACGCGGCCATCACCGGCAGCGTAAACGGGGGTGCCGCGGGGGGCGGCGTAATCAACACCTCGATGGGGGCGCACGGTTTTGAATACGGGGTGGAGGCGTTTGGGGTTAAAGCCCGAGCTGATACGGGTGAAATCCAGCGGGGCCCGCAAGAAGGCTTTGCGCATGCTTTCGCCGGCTTCGGAGAAATAGTCTACTTCGCCTTGTTTGTTGATGTAGCGGTAGGCCTCAAAGGATTTGCCGCGGTTAAAGTATTGCGCGGCGAGAATTTGGCCGCTGCTCAGTAATTCACCGTTTAAGTACAGTTCTTCATAGATAACAATAAAGTAGTCGTCTTTGCGAACGTCGTAAACAAAGTCTAAAACCCCGCCAAAAATATTGGCGAGCTCCATTATGATGCCTTGGCTAACGCCTGCATCTTGGGCTGCCCTATATAAGGACGATGTGATTGTGGCGCTGGCAACGCGTTGACGAATTTCTGGTGTTTCGGTCATCTTGGTGGTGGTGAAACCGGTCACGCCGCGCTCAAAGACAATGCTGTTCAGCTTGTCTATTTGGAAACTCATTGCGTCGAGTTGACCGTCGTCGCTAATTTTGAAAGACAGTTTTTGTCCTGGCCGAATTTTATTCAGAGCCTTGGCTTTGGTGGAGCTACTCAATAATTCGTGAAGGTCTTGGGGGCTAAGGTCGGCGCGACTGAATATGGCCGACAGCGAGTCGCCATTTTTAACCGGGATTTCCTTCCACGCTTTTTCTGTCACAACCGGCGCTACTTCAGGTGCGGTGCTGATTCTGCTTGGTGTGAGTTCCAGGTCGAGGGGGATGGCGGTGCGCTTGGCCTCGGCATTTTCGCCCGGCAATAAGAGTAGTGCTAACCCTAGGGCAATCAGTGTCGATGCTGCCAGTGCTAAATGGCGGCGGGGAAACTTGCCAGCGGGTAATTTGCGCATGGCATGCCGTTTGGTAATCCAGTTCTGCATAGTTTCGCTACTTCATACCTTGCTGGTGATTTTTTTGCTCAGTATAACAAATGTACAGGGCTGCTAAAGTTCGTATTAACCGAAAGTTAAAGTAGATTCTAGCTTGTGGGCGGCGGCATGTCAGCTTTTCTCGGTTTGCATTTCAGTTTGGTTGTTGTATCTTGCCGCCTTCTCAGTCAGTTTCTTGGTACCGCAAGCGCCGTATATGGAGGTTGCTTGCGCTTTCCCTTTGATGAAAGGTCGACGGTATGACAGCGGTAAATGCAGAATTACTCATGGAATTAGAGGCGCGCGGTTTGGTCGCGCAAATGACGGGCGAAAATGGTCTGTCAGAGTATTTGTCCAGTGAGATGCGCACTCTCTATTGTGGCTTTGACCCAACAGCAGACAGTCTTCATATCGGTCACTTGGTGCCGTTGCTGGCGCTACGACGTTTTCAGCAGGCAGGGCATAAGCCGATTGCCTTGGTGGGCGGTGCCACCGGTTTGATTGGTGACCCAAGCTTTAAGGCTCAGGAGCGCCAATTGAATACGCCTGATATCGTCGCTAATTGGGCGGGTAGACTAAAAGGACAGGTGTCGCGTTTTATTGATTTTGATAGTGGCGAGAATGCCGCAGAAGTGGTCAATAACCTAGACTGGTTTGGTCAAATGTCGGCGCTGGAGTTTTTGCGGGATATCGGTAAATACTTCACCATAAATAATATGATCGCCAAAGAGTCGGTTAAGCAGCGCCTTAATAGGGAGGGTTCCGGGATATCCTTTACCGAGTTCAGTTACTCTTTATTGCAGGGCATGGATTTTTCCGAGCTGTATAAACGTAATGGCTGCACCCTGCAGCTGGGGGGCTCGGATCAGTGGGGCAATATTATTGCTGGGGTAGATCTCGCTCGTCGTCAGCACGGCGTTGCGGTTCATGGCTTAACCATGCCTTTAGTGACTAAGTCTGACGGCACCAAATTTGGTAAAACGGAGTCGGGCACCGTGTGGCTCGACCCAGCTAAAACCTCTCCTTATGCCTTTTACCAGTTTTGGTTGGGGACGGTAGATGCCGATGTATATAAATTCCTGCGTTACTTCACGTTTTTGTCGTTGGCTGAGATCGACGTGATAGAGCAGGCAGATAAAGAAGCGGGTCGTCCTAGTGCTCAGCGTATTCTCGCTGAGCAAATGACGAGCCTAATACATGGTGATGAGGAGTTGGCTGGCGCGCAGCGTATAACCGAAGCGCTGTTTTCTGGTGATTTAGCCGAATTGTCGGCAAGCGACCTCGCGCAGTTGCAGCTGGATGGTTTGCCCACTTCTATATTAGATAGAAGTGAGTTACTTGACCGGCCGCTTACCCAGTTGTTGGCTGACATAGGTATGGGTGCGGGCAAGCAAATAAAAGACGCTTTGGGGCGCAATGCGGTGCAGGTAAATGGTGTTGCAGTTGGTTTGGCTGACAATATGGCGGCGGAATCTGTCTTTGCTGCGTCTAATGCGCTGTTTGATAAGTACTATGTAATCAAGCTAGGCAAAAAGAAATACCAGATGTTGGTCTTTAAATAGGCAGTTCATGCCGTTAACTGCATGAACGTTGATCAGATTGTGCGTAAAGTGTACGGCTTTAAAACTATTTCAAAATCATTTCAGAAGTGTGTTGACTCCTAAGCTGGCGTGTCTATAATGCGCCTCCTCAACTGCTGAGGCGGACTTCACCGAGGTGCGGAACGCGATTTGTTTAAGCAGTTGGGGTGGTAAGAAAGTTTAAAAAACTACTTGCTACTGAGGCTAAGGTC